>JBAPRX010000441.1:0-16038 GCA_049281335.1 Promineifilaceae bacterium (SeqCode) | reverse complement strand
GGCGCTGGCAAACTGCCCTTATTATCCTGGCAGCACTTTTACTGCCTTTTATCATCAAATTAACGATCCTGCCGATGAGTATGGCCCTTTTGCTGGCCGTTCTATGGCAGCAGCGCAGTTCATTAGGCAGGTATTGGCTTTGGCTGACCGTTGGCGGCTTTTTCCTGCTTATTTTGTTGGTGGGTATTCTCTCTTTACTTGCCCTCGATACCCCGATCCTTTTCTGGCGCACGCTCTGGTTTCGGGCTATCACTATCCGACCCGACTTTTTTAACAGCAACCCGCTCTGGTTTATGCTTGACGCCTTCTCGCATGGTTATTGGGGCCGTCTTTCCTTCCGAACGGTTGGTATCTCTCCGATATTGGCGCTCTGGCTTACGGGAACGGCCGAATTGGGGTTGGTAGCCTCGTTGGGGATGCTTCTGAAGGGAAAAGACGGCCGTTGGCAGTGGCTTTTCTGGTTTGGGCTGCCAATCCTGGTTCTTATCGCCCTCGGTCTTCTCTGGATTGCCGGGAAAACAGGGGAATGGTGGACGATACCAGCTCCGGCTCTTATCGTCACCTTTGGGTTGCTGTTCCTGGCTCTGCTTCGGTGGCGGCAGGTATCTATTAAGGGGGAGGCGGTGATGGCTGTTTTTCGGCCGCTTTGGGTTTTGGTGTGGACAGCGGCCGTTTTTACGTTCCTGGCTGTCGTTAAGAACACGCTTTCTACGCCTCAATTCCAGGGGCGCTTCTTTTTCCCCGCCCTCGGCCCTATCTCGCTTCTAATTGCTGCCGGATGGTACGTCCTGCTCCCCCGCCGCCTTGCCCCTTATCTATCGGTCATCATTCTGGTACTATTGATCATCTTAAATTTCTATGTCTGGTTCTATCAGGTTATTCCGATTTATTACCAGCCTTTTTTGGGTTAACTCAACCTGCTATTAACTTTTCACTGTGAACCGTTAACCATCATTGAGATTGAATGGCTAACTTGGTCATGGTGACTATATGGGCGAGATCGGCGGGAACAACGGTTATAGGGAAGCCAATGGCCTCTCCCGCCGATCCCGCCCCTACCGGATTGATTTTTAACTATCCTTGAGGAGAATTTTTAATGCCCCTTTCTGTTTATTTTCCAAATGCTCCTGAACCAGAGTCTCTTGAGCTGTTAAAAGAGCATCTTCGGCCAGGGATTAAGGTTACGATCGGAGAAATCCCTTCTGATCCCGATTACCATGTCCTTGTCACGGGACGGCCGTCCCTGGAACAGCTCCAGGCCAGCCCTAACTTGCAGGCTGTTATCGTTCCCTGGGCCGGGGTTTCGCCCGAAACGCGAGCCAAACTGGCCGACTTCCCCGATGTTACGCTGCACAATCTCCATTATAACGACACGACAACGGCCGAACTCGGCTTTGCCCTGCTTCTTTCGGCGGCTAAATTTGTCCCCTTTATGGACCGCGCCCTCAGGGATGACAATTGGATGCCGCGTTACGATCCCAGCCCGACGGTTTTATTGCACCATAAGACGGCCCTGATTCTGGGCTATGGCGCAATCGGCCGTGAGATGGCCCGAATGTGTAAGGGGTTGGCTATGACTGTTCTGGCAACCCGCCGTCACCCTGATAAGGGAAGTGACGAATATGCCGATGAAATTCATCCCTCCGACGCGCTGCCGGAACTGCTGCCCCGCGCCAATGCGCTGCTGGTCTGCCTGCCCCACACCCCGGAAACAGAAGGGGTTATCGGGGAAAAAGAGCTGGCTCTGCTGCCGGAGAAGGCGGTTCTGGTTAATATTGGGCGGGGAAAGGTTGTGGATGAGGGAGCGTTGTATGAGGCATTGAAGAATGGCCGTCTTCATGCCGCCGGGATCGATGTCTGGTACAACTATCCAGAAGACGAACCGACCTGGAGCAATACCTCACCCGCTAATTATCCCTTCCATGAACTGGACAACATTGTGATGAGTCCGCACCGGGGCGGGGCGACGATGGAAAGTGAAGGACTTCGTATGGCGGACCTGGCTCGATTGCTGAATACGGCCGAACGGGGTGAACCGATTCCTAATAAAGTTAGTTTAGAGTTAGGCTATTAGCCTGGGGATAAATGTTATTGGGCAAGGCAGACGGTTGTAACGTTTTGGTTTATGTTTTAGGTAACAGAAAACAAAGACAGCAGCCGTCTGCCTTTCCCCTGCTGGATTGTTGGTTTGTTTTCTGAATTTTTTATTATTCGGTGACGGTCAGGGGAATTTCCTGCATGGGGATTACCCGCGAATCTTCGAGCATGGCAAAACGATGAGGCATATCGGCCAGCATCGCTTCACTCGTTCCCAACCTTAAGAATGACTCAACAGAGGGATAGCGCACAAATTGTATGATGTCCCACCGTTCGTCGGATGGGCCGATGAGACATGATCCGCCATTTGCCAAAAAGACCCGTTCTGCCCCAACTTCCGCCAGGTGTTCGTCCATGACAGAGGCATACTGATCAAAGAGTTCTCGGCCGCTGATAGGGGTTTCTGGTGCAAATTCTGGATTGGCGGAATAGTCGGCAACCTCCCGAAGGCGATAGAGATTCAGCATGACAAATGGGCCGTCAAAGCGAAAGACTATTTCTTGCATTGCTTCCTGGGTGGGCAATATATACATTTAACTCTCCTAAGCAACCATTTTGGTCGGGTTTATTCTTGAAGCGCTTCCTCTATATTAGCTCTCAATTAAGAAGGAACCGTGTAGACGATGTTTAGAATTTATAAAGAAGCTATTTTAACGTTTCCTAAACGTTTAATTTACGACCCCTTGCTTGGAGATCATATCTAGGCCATTATTATGAGTTTAAGATCATTAGATTTGCGAGGCAATATGAAAACAAAACTAATCGTAGCCTTCGGGCTTCTATTTATCTTTGTTGCCGCTATTTACGGGCCGAATCAAATTGAAAGCGCACCATCCAGCCAGACGGTCGGCGATAAGCTCGTTTATACAGCGGCCGATTTACCGGACGGTACACTTGAAAACCTGACAACGGCCGAAAATGGCCTGACTCTCTCGCCAACTTCGCTGACCGGCCATTATCTCTCTCCCGTCCTTGACGCGCCCATTCCATACAGCGCCCTTGTCCCTTCCTGGCTGGTTGATATACCCGAAAACAGTTCTTTTAACCTCCAGGTGCGAACGGGAACGGCCGATAATCATTGGAGTGACTGGGTTCAGATTGCGGAAAATGACGATTGGATACTGCCGGAGGATGACGATATCGTCGGGGAGATGATCACCGTTCCGGCTGCTGATCAGACTCATCAGAAATTCCAGTTTGCGCTCTCATTTAGCCGCTACGATTCGGCCGTTAGCCCGCTTTTACAGAGCCTTCGTTTCGACTTCATTGACGCTTCCAATGGGCCAACTTCGGCCGAACTGGTCGCTCTCCAGGCGGAAGCCGACAAAGAAAATCCTTCCGTCGTCAATGAAGGCTACCCCAAGCCACCGGTCGTCAGCCGCGACGTCTGGTGTACCGACCCGGCCTGTGACTACACCGACGGGCTGGAATACTCTCCCGTCACCCACCTTCTCGTCCATCACACCGTTTCCAGCAACACCAGCAGCAATTGGGCGGCTACGGTTCGCGCCATCTGGTATTACCATACGTTTACCAGGGGATGGGGCGACATCGGCTACAATTATCTGGTTGATATGAACGGGACCCTTTACGAAGGTCATCTTGGCGGGGATGACGTGGTCGGTATCCATGCCGCCGGAGCCAATGCCGGCAGCATGGCCCTGGCGTTGATAGGAACCTTCACCGATCCCGATGACACCCCACCCGGCGTCACGCCCCCACCGGCCATGCTGAACTCAGCGGCTGCCCTGTTCGCCTGGAAAGCGGACCAGAAAGATATTGATGTTTATGATGCCGGGCCACTGCCTAACCTGGATTGGGGGCTGCCTTGTCTGGCAGGTCACAGGGATGTCTACGGAACGACCGTTTGCCCCGGCGACCAGGCTCATGCACTTTTGCCCTGGCTGCGGGATGAGGTGGCCGACCGGATCGGCTTTGTGTCCCCCTACCAGTATGTTGACGAGCTAAGTTCGGCCTTCACCAAGAGCAGCGGCTCCTGGAATGTTCCACCCGGCGGCTGTGGCAATAATGGCCATGGTTATTATGCCTGGTCAATCACCAATCCTAACAATGGTTTCCAATGGGGCGAGTGGCGGCCAACGGTGGCCCTCCCCGGCACTTATGAGATTCAAGTGTATGCCCCTTACTGCATCACGGGCGCGTCGGAAACGTATGGCGCGAACTATAAAGTGACCGATCAGAGTGGAACCACGACGGTCATCGTTAACCAGGACGCTCATGTCGGCAACTGGATGAGTCTGGGAACTTTCCAGCTTGCAGCCGGAAACAGCACCGTTGTCCGCCTTACCAATCTGACCACGACAGACACCAATCAAGGTGTTTGGTTTGATGCCATCCGTTTACGGCCGATCCAGGTAATCGTCGCCACTAATCAGGCTCCACCGTCCAACAGTTGGCAGCCGCGTAACGTTACCTTTTCCTGGAATGTGTCGGGAGGCGTAACCATCAGCTCGCTCAAGCTCCAGGTGGCAACGGACAATACGTTCAATTCGCCTCTGGTGAACGTTTCTCTCTCTCCCGGCGCAACGACTTACAACCACACCTTTGCCCAGGATTATGCCAAACTGTACTGGCGCGTTGTGGTTACGACCTCGCAAAACGTCACTGCTACCTCACAGCCGACAACCTTCGGCATTGACACCACAGCCCCTACCTCCATTGTGACGCATATTGACGAGTTTCTAGACGGCCGTTATCTCATCCAATGGTCTGGCAGCGATGCGACGGCTGGCATCAAAACCTATACCGTTCAGTACCGCTCTAATAGTTCATCAACCTGGACTGACTGGCAGGTGAACACAACCTACACCAGCGCCTTCTTTGATGCGCCCGACGGCCAGACCTACTGGTTCCGCAGTCGGGCCACAGACAAGGCCGACAATGTCGAACCTGTTCATCCCAATCCAGGCGATCTCAACACGGATCAGGCAATTTTGCTCACCCATGCTATAATGTTACCTCTAGTACGGAAGTAATATTTTTAGCTCGTTTGAACTAAAACGTAATGGGTAAAATGTAAAAGGGTATCATGAAGCAAGTTGAACAAGTTGACGTTTTGATTGTGGGGTCGGGGCCGGCAGGAACCTCTACCGCCCTGCATCTCGTTCGCCAGGATCGCTCCTGGGCCGAGCGCGTTGTCGTGGTTGACAAGGCCGTCCACCCCCGCGAAAAATTATGCGGCGGGGGCGTTACCCACCTGGGCGTCAATATGCTTTCCCGTCTGGGACTGGCCTTTGAACCACCCAATTTCCCCGTTCGTCAGGTCAAGCTGGTCTACCAGGATCAATCTTATACCTTTCACGGTAATCCGGTCTTCACCATTGTTCGCCGGGATGAATTTGACCACTGGCTGGTGCAAAAAGCGGAGAAGCTCGGCGTCTGCGTCCGGCAGGGGGAGCGGGTTACGGCCGTAACACCCCATGACGACTATGTGGAAGTTGAAACTGATAAAGCCATCTTTCAGGCCCAGGTATTGGTTGCGGCCGATGGCTCCCGCAGTAAAATCCGCCAATGGCTCAAATGGGACGATGAATCTCGTGTCGCCCGCCTGCTTGAGGTGCTGACCCCGGAAGATGCCCGCCGACCGGCGGAATTTCAGGAGCATACGGCCGTCTTTGACTTCACCCGCATGACAGACGGGTTACAGGGCTACTACTGGGACTTCCCCAGCCTTGTGAAGGGCAAGGCCGTGATGAACCGGGGCGTCTTTGACAGCCGCGCCCGGCCGGAAAAACCGAAGGCAGACCTGGTTGGCGAATTGCGCCAATCTATGGCTGAAAGGAACCGCGATCTGGATGATTATAAGCTCAAAGGCCACCCAATTCGGTGGTTTGACCAGGACGGCCGCTTTTCTATGCCCCGTGTTATCCTCGCGGGGGATGCTGCCGGGGCAGACCCTCTTTTTGGGGAGGGTATCTCCTTTGCCCTCGGCTATGGCGACGCTGCCGCTTCGGCCGTTGTGGATGCCTTTACCCGCAGTGATTTTAGTTTTGACAGCTACCGGGAACGTATCTTAAGCCACCATCTTTTGAAGCAGTTACGGATTCGCGTCAGGCTGGCCCGACTGGTCTACCTGCTCAAATACCCGCGACTCATCCGCCTCGGTTGGCGTGTCGCCCGATTCGTCATCCGCTTCACGCGCTGGCGCAACCCTGAATACGTCCCCTTTGAACCGCCGCAGTTAATTTACGACTATTAATTTTTGGAAGACTTTTGTTGTTTTAGGTTTCGGTTGTTGGATCTTCGAGAATGGCGAAATAACACAAGTCTCACTCACTATTTGGGGTGGCCGTACAAATACCAATAGCTCCTCTCCGGGTAAGCGGGCTGCCAGGCTTCGGGCCAGACAAAGTCGCCGGACTGCCAGCGGCGGCGTAAATTGCCATCATACATGGCAATTTGCTCAGGGGCGCGGCCTTCTAAACGGTAGGGAGGTAAACTGAGCTTGTTGACCAGGGCCGCTACCATTATTCTTGGCTGAACGGCCGTTGCGTAATAGCTGCTTGCTCCCGATCCCCTTGAGAGATCGTTCAAATACTCGCCCCACTGCCGCAGTCGGGCTTCGATTTCCTGATTCGCTCGCTGCTCCAGCCGCACAACCTTCTCCACCAACGCGGCATTAAACTGCGCAACGGCCGTGTCTAGTTGGGCCTTTTCGTCGTCACTCAACAACCCCTTCAACGCAACCAGCCGGTGCTGGCGCATCAAATAGCCGCCCAATGTTAACCGGGGCATTGCACCATTTGTCATCGGCCAGAACAATACATCACTCTTTAGATAGCTGTCCATTTCGGCCGCCATTTCGGCCAATATTTCTAAATCCTGTCTGAGCTTTTCTATGCCGTCGGACACAAAACACCTCTCATATATCGTCGTTTGGTAGAATGCGCCTATAATAGTTTAGCGAACATGGGTAGGCAAATAGATTAAGGATATAGGTTATGAACACGATACGACGGGCGGCTATCTTAAAACTAGCCTCGGCCGCTTACGAAATGAATCTGGATGTCGCTAACGGCATTGCCCACAAAGATGCTGATGGGAAATGGTTTGTCGGCGAGCATTCTCTGGAAAGCTGGCTGAATGACCACGCCGGAGAAGAGTTAGTGGTGGTAATGGGGTCGCTGGCCGACGAACGGCCGGTTGAAACCCGTACCTGCCGCACATGCGGCCGAGATTATACCGACATAGAGTGTCCTTACTGCCGCGCTAACCGTATTCGGCTCCGGGGCCATGCCTGACGCCAGGCTGTTCACCCAATTACCCATTACAATAACCAAAATTTTAAGGGGATTTCTACTTGCTCTTATCTAACAAAACTCACCCATTGTACCGGTGGAGCCTGCTTTTATTCGTGTTTTTATTGATTGCCAGGACACCATTTGTCCATGCCCAAACAGGCGGGGCAACGATTGAGAGTCTGGCTGTTGATTTGTGGCCTGATTATGATCAGCCGTCGGTCCTTGTTTTGCTGACCGGCTTTTTATCGGCCGACACGCCCCTCCCGGCAACGATCACCATTCCCCTCCCGGAAGATGCCGATCTCAATGCCGTCGCCCGGATTACAGAAACGGGGGATTTGATTGCTGACATCACTTACAATGAAACCGGTGATGGACAGGTGACTTTGACCACTCCGGAGTCTCGGTTCCGAATCGAGTATTATATCCCCTACACATCGGATGGAGATGAAAGGGATTTCGGCTTTCAATGGCAGGCCAATATACCTGTTACAGAACTGCTGGTCAGCGTTCAGCAGCCGGTTGCAACAAGCGAACTGACAACAGATCCGGACGCTTTCAGCGTTACTACCAGACAGGACGGGCTTCAATATCATAATCTGGACGGGGTGGAAGTCCCTGCTGGCGAATCTTTTTCCATGTCGGTCAGCTATACGCGCTCTGTCGACCAACTGTCGTCCGAACTACTCCAACCGTCTGACACGGCCGAAACGACAACAAGCAGCCAGTCACAAACACCATCAGCAGGCGGACTTAACTGGCAGACTATTGTTCTGGCTTCCGGTGGGGTTGCGCTTCTGGCGGTTGGCATGTGGGCTGCCTTTGGTGAACGTTTTCTGGCTTCCCGTCGGGCGTCAGCGAAGTCCCGTCCTACGCCTGTTGTAAGTCGGCCGAAGAAATCAAAGCCGCGAGTAGAAACGACTAAACCCCGCCCCACTTCTCCTGCTTCTTCTCCCTCCTCCGTTCAATTTTGCCATCACTGCGGCCAAAATATTGCCCCCAATGACCGTTTCTGCAAAAGCTGCGGAACGAAATTAAAAAGATAAATAAAAAAAGCCCGACCGGCATTACCGGTCGGGCCAAATCCGCAGCTTTCCTAACTCTTGTGCTTAGTTACTTCCAAAGGACAGGAGATAGGCAATAATGTCGGCCAAATCTTGCTGGCTCATTTGCTGAGCAAAGTCCATCGGCATGACGCTTGGTTCGGTACAAGGCTGGTCGTTAGCACAGACGGGAGCGATGAAGTCGTTGGGGTGGAGCACGGACTCATAGATGTACTGAGCCGCTGATTTCCCTTCAATCCGGGTGGAGCCTTGATCTGCAATCGTACCCAGCCAGGGACCAACCGGATTAGACCCCTCGACCGTCGGATCGCCGTGACAACTGGTACAGGGATAGGTGCTCATAAAGAGGGTTTCACCATTAGCCGCGTCGCCTTCCGGCAGTGCCGTCACGTCATCCGGCCATGTCACCGGCGTCGGCGTTGGTTCGTTACATAAAGCCGGATCGGTTGCCCAATTTAGAACAAAGTCTACAACCTGCTCAATCTGGTAAGGTTCCATTGAGCCGCCGAACTCTTGTGACCAGGTAGGCATCAATGTACCGGGCCTACCGGCCGACACTGTCTGATAGATAAAATTGCGTTTGCTGCCTGACCAACTTTTTGCTGCCATTCGTGGCGAGGGATCACCACACAGCAATGCCGGGTTATTCAGGGCTAAACCAACACATGGCTGCGGTTCGCCGCTGGCCGCATTAAAACATTGCTCTATCTTTCCATTAATCCCATGGCAGGTGGAGCAGTTGGCCTGGAAAATTGTCGCTCCTTTTTCAACCTGCCGACCTTCATATGCCATCGTTGTCTTTTCCAGACGAGCCGGCTCTAGCAAGGTAGCGAAGCCCAGAATAATCATGGACAACATAAAGGCGATTGTGCCAATTATTACTTTTGTCTGCATAACTTATTCGTCCTCGTAGTCAGAGTCTTGATGCCTAAAGGCAATCCGAACCTGATCGACCAACATCTCTTGTGGATTATTCGGATCAACGGCCGTTACATGGAGCGTCAATCGCTTCAGGTTATACTGTTCCATCTCTACTACCAGTACACCATCCGCGTCAGGAAGTGCGTGGTTGGTGAAATTGTTGCTATAGGTGACTTCGCCTTCGGCCGTATCCGGTTCATGAATCTGGCAGTCATCCTTCCATTTATGCTCGTTCAAATTACAACTGTAACGATTCATTGTGTCTTCAAACTCTTTCAGTCCCAACGTCAAATGGACATTGCCATTGATTTCCTGACCGGGCGACCACTCGCCCACTGCCATGTCGTCATATGGCACTTCCAGAAGGACACTATGTCCTTCCTGGGGAATCAATTCCTGGAATATTTCCCGATCTGGCGAACTTTCCACTCGGAACTCCGGTGATCCCATCCAGTTTGAAAACAACATAAAGGCGATGAACAACATTGTCACGCTTATGCCGACCCGACGGTCCGCGTAGCGACGACTCTTACCAATTTCAATGTAGGGCATGACAAAGAACGCCGTTGCCAATGCTGGAATAAAGACAAAGGCGATAATGACTTTGTCCGCCAGTTTCAACCATCCCTGTGACCAGGCCAGGTACCAGGGGGCAACCACATGAAGGGGTGTCACCAGGGGGTTGGCCTGACTTTCGAGTGGGGCATTGTATATCCAGAGGGAACCGGCTATTAAGAGTAATGTTGTCAGGACGGACCACATCAACTCGCTGGTTAACAGATCGGGTGTGAAGTAAACGCGCTCGTCTTTTGGCACCCGCTTTCCTGTATCTTCGCCGATTTGCTCCCGTCCGGGGGGTAAGGAGTGGCCGTGAATGACCACTTTGTAGTAATGGACAAAGAAGAAAATGCCCAGGGCCAGAGGCAAGACCAGGACGTGGAGCAAGTACCAGCGCAGCAGACCACCAGCGCCAAAAGTTGGCGCACCACGTACCAACAGGTTCATGTTTTTACCAATGATGTCTGCCGGGGGCGCTGCTTCGGCGGCACTTACGGCGACCGTTACAGCCCAATATGAAAGCTGATCCCAGGGGAGTAAATAGCCGCTAAAACTGAGAACGAGGGTAAAGACCAGCAGCAGCATCCCCGTAACCCATGTGAACTGGCGAGGAAACTTGTAACTCCCTGTCAAAAACGTTCTCAGCATGTGGAGGGCGACCACCAGCACCATGACTTCTGCTCCCAGGCGGTGCAGGTTTCGCATCAGTTCGCCCAATGGCACATTGGTCAAAATATTCCAGATGTCGGAATAGGCCACACCGGGGCGAGGGGTGTAAAAAATCATTAAGAAGATACCGGTGATGGTTTCCCAAACAAACATAAAGGTGGACAACCATCCCAGGCGGAATGTTGGATAAATGCGGGTGACTTCTGTGTGATAGAAGCTGGGGCGAATGTGGAACCAGAAACCGTCTGCATGGGGGCGCAAGCGGGGGTTCGGCCGTCTTGGCTCATCCCCACGCAAGGCAGCCCGAATATCGGTGATATTCATACCGGCCGTTAGTCGCTCGACCGATTCGTCTGCTTTTGCAATAACGGCCTGCTTCAGCCCCATTTCCTGGACTTGTTCAAAAAAGGTGGCCATTGTTTCTTCTCTCCTGCTACGTTATGGGCATGCACCCGCAAACTGACAAAGCAAAGTCTGGCTGGGGCCGTTCTTTTTGGCGCCGGTATCAATTCGGAGCTGGGCCGTGCCATCGGGTAGTTTCAGTGGTTGGTAAAAATTATCTACTTGCTCGGAAGTGCCAAGGACATTGCCGCCGTCATCCAATGCTTGCAAGCTGAAGCGATCCAGTGTCCGGGGAGCGGGCGATTCAATACGTCGGCCGTCCAGACGATATTTAGAACCATGACAAGGGCATTCGAAGCGGTGGTTTGATGGCGTCCAGGCATAAATACAGCCTAGATGGGTACACACTTTGTAAATTGCTGCGACACCTTGAATAATATTGTCTTCGTCGTCTGCCTGCCACATCCGTTCGTTCGGCTGGCCGCTGTCTAGATTAACAAGCCAAAAACGGCCGTCTGGATAGTTGAAAGGGGCGGCATTTATTTCCGGCAAGTCGCCAATGGGAAGGGTAAATGTTCCACCAAACTCTCCTTCACGGAAGCGGGGAAGCATAAACCAGACTAATAATCCGGCAAATTCGGCCGTAAAGATAGCCATTGAAGCCCCCCAGATATAATACAAAAACTCGCGTCGGCTAATACCACCGGCGCCGGCGGTTGCTGCCATAGACTTATTCTCCTCTCTTATGTGTGCTTTTTGTCACAAAGTCAGAAAAATTATATCAAATGAGACGAGGGCTGCAAACTGGTCTTGTGGGCGCTGAGGGACTCGAACCCCCGACCTCTTCGGTGTAAACGAAGCGCTCTAACCAACTGAGCTAAGCGCCCGGAGCGTACGACTTCATTATATCTTTTCAGGGCAAAAGTGCCACATATTTTCACAAGCCCACGCAATGGACGCAGCAACTCGTTTTGAGGGAGTAATTATCGAGTTGCGCCTCAATAGAATTTTTGTTTAGAAGATGTTCCCCACAAACGGTACCGGCATAATGATCAAAACGAAGAGGACAGCGGTCATCAGCCCGATTAATTTGCGTTGCCATCCGATGTCTGACAAATCGTTTAGGGGTGGGGGGTGGCGCAGGCCGCCGAACAAGATGAAGACGGCCCAGATGAACCAGTTGGGTTGTTGCAACAGAAAGCCTGCGGCCAGCAGCGCACCAAAGGCTATAATGGCGATGGTGTGGGCGAAACGGCCGAACAACGCATAGATAACATGCCCGCCATCAAGCTGGCCTATCGGCAGCAAGTTGATGCCGGTCAGGTAAAAACCCAGCCAGGCCGCAAAATAGATGGGGTGAATGACCAATGTCTGCCCGACCGGTATATCCGTGAATATTTTAATGAGAAACCCGGAGAGTATTGAGGAGCCTAACGAGTTTAAGGTCTGTCCCCCGACATATGCGGGAACATAATTGGTTGAAAGCAGCAGTCCAATGACCATTAACGGCAGCGCTACGACAAATCCTGCAATTGGCCCGGCCAGGCCAATGTCAAACAACACTTTTCGATCCTTCATGGGAGATCGGATGGCGATAAACGCGCCTAATGTTCCCAGTCCGCCGATAGGCATTGGAATGAAGTAGGGCAGTGTGGCCTGAACCCGATGCCAACGGGCTGCAATATAATGCCCCAATTCATGAATGCCCAATATGCCGAGCAGCGCCATCGCAAAAGGCGCTCCCGCATAAACAGCCCGCGTTATCTCTAAAGGGGAGCCTGCCCGAACGGCCGCCAATAAGTCTTGACCCGACAATCCGGCCCCGGCGTACAGGGTGGTTAAAATTGTTGCCAGGAAAAGCAGCAGGTTGAGCCAGGGATTTCCCGTACTGCCTTCAACAACGCCTTCCATCGCCAGGACAACGTCCTCCCCCTTTTCACGCCGCAGCATAGGTGTGTAACCGTGCGCGATAAAACGGCGCGAAATTTCATCATAGCTCCTGTCCGGCTCGTATAATAAACGGCCGCCAAAGGAGATTACTCGCCCTCTTGCTTGTGTTGCAACTGTCCTTACCTGAAACAAGCCTAAAAGCTCGCCCCGCAGCGTATCGGTTATTTGCTGTAGGGGATCAGGTTGGGTGATTGGATAGCTACTTTGCATCTATTTTATATTCGCGGCAGGACGATTTCTTGCTGGGCCTGGTATTTTCCCTTGCGATCCGAGTATGAGGTTTCACAAACTTCGTCTGCCTCCAAAAAGATAACCTGAGCAATGCCTTCATTGGCATAGATACGGGCCGGTAAGGGCGTTGTATTAGAAATTTCCAGAGTCACAAAGCCTTCCCATTCCGGCTCAAAAGGCGTTACATTCACAATCAGGCCGCAGCGGGCATAGGTGCTCTTACCGATGCACATGGTTAAGACACTGCGCGGGATGCGGAAATATTCGACTGTTCGGGTTAGCACAAAGGAGTTTGGTGGAATAATGCAAACATCACCGGAATAATCAATGAACGAATCTGGATTAAAATGTTTGGGATCAACAACGGCCGAATGGACGTTGGTAAAGATCTTGAATTGATCTGTCACCCGAATATCATAGCCATAAGATGATAATCCGTAAGAAATAACGCCGTCTCTAACCTGGTTCTCAACAAATGGTTCTATCATCTTATATTCCATCGCCATCTGGCGAATCCAGGCATCATTCTTCAGTCCCACTCAATTACCTCCAATAAAAGAAATCTCACGCAAAGCCGCCAAGACGCTAAGGTTTGACTTCATTCAACCGTAATCTTTGCGGCCTTCGCGGCTTTGCGTGACAAAAATTCTAGTAGTTACATGACTTCTGGCGCACTCATGCCCATTAAATCGAGAACATGGGCCAAGAGCTTTCCTGCTGCACGGTAGAAACGCAGTCGGGCCAACTGCAACGGCCGATCTACCTCGCTGTGAAGTACCCGGCAGTTCTCATAAACCTGATGGAAGGTTGCTGCCAGATCATAGGCGTAAAAAGCAATATGGTGCGGTTCGTACTGGCTGACCATCAAATCCAACGTCTCGGACAGTTCCAGCCCCTTCCGCAGAAAGGCCAGTTCGTATTCGCTGGTTAACAAAGAGAGGTCTGCCCCTTCGTCCGCATTTTCATCCATTCCCGCTTCAATCCACTTCCGAAAGATACCGGCACAGCGAACGTGGGCGTTCTGGATATAGTAAACGGGGTTCTTATCTGACTGTTCAACAGCCAGGTCCATGTCGAAATTAATGGCGCTGTTTGCCGAGCGCGACAGCATAAAGTAGCGTACCGGGTCGGCTCCAACCTCATCCATTAGCTCGTCCAGGGTCACATAATGACCGCGCCGGGTGCTCATCCGAAATTCTTTCCCATCTTTCACGAGGGTGACAAATTGGTGCAGGAGGACATGAACAAAGCCTGGGTCGTATCCAAGCGCCTTAACGCCCATCATGACAGTGGGGGCGGTGGCATGATGGTCGGCCCCAAAAATATCCACCACGAGATCGAACCCTCTTTCGGCCTTGTGCCAGTGGTAGGCTATATCGGCCATTCGGTAGGTCGGCTCGCCGCTGGACTTGACCAGTACCCGATCTTCGTCGTCGCCCAGGACCGTGGAGTGGAACCAGTGGGCGCCATCTTTTTCGTAAGCAAACCCTTTCTGATGCAATTCTTCCAGGGCGTCCCAAACGCGGCGGGTGGTGTAGAGATCGTTCTCGTTATAGTAGACATCAAATGTAATATTGAGCCGTTTTAATGTGGCCCGGATGCTGGCAAAGATCGTGTTTTCTGCGATTTTGCTAAACTGTTCGGTAGGGGCAGAGAGAAGGGCATCGCCATGTTGACCGACCAGAACGGCCGCAATCCAATAAAGATACTCGCCCTGGTAATGGCCTTCGGCAAGCTCGGCCGTTTCTCCCAAAATCTGCCGGTAGCGAATCTTGAGCGACTCGCCCAGTTTGTCGATTTGTGATCCGGCATTATTAAAATAATATTCGCGGCTGACATTAAAGCCGGCGGCAGTCATAGCCCGCGCCAGGGTATCCCCCATCACGCCGCCCCGCCCACGTCCCACCGTTAAGGGACCGGTGGGATTGGCACTCACGAACTCTACCTGGGTCTTCTTGTTTTGTCCCAGGTCAAACGAGCCATAGGCGGACGAATCGGCCAGGATTTTCTCCACCTGCTGTTGTACAAACTGGTCGGACAGGGAAAAGTTAATAAACCCCTGGGGAGAAATGGTCATTTCTGCCACATACTCTGGTAACTCCAGGTGCTTACTAAGGCTCTCGGCAATTAATTTTGGGGCCATCTTTGGCAGTTGTGCTTTGCGGATGGCTGAAGCTGCCTGCATGGCAAAGGGGGTGGCATAATCCCCATGTGTGGTATCTCGCGGCTTTTCCACCACGGCTGCCGGAACTTCAAAGGACGGCAGATCGCCTGCCGCCTGTGCTTTTTCAATTGCTTCTTGAATCACCAGACCCAAGCTGTGACGTATTCTCAATGCAAACTCCAATCTCCCCACCTAATCTGGGGGAAAGATGGCGAGCATTTTAACATGCTTATATGGGGGGTACAACCGCTAGAGGCGAGAACGAACGGCAACTAGCAGTTCATCAATGATGATGGGCTTTATCAAATAAGACGCGCCCCGAAGGGCCTCGGTGTTTAGCTGCTCCCTGCGCTCGCTTTGGCCGGTGACAAAAACAAAGGGGATGTCCTGCCAATCGGCTTTTTTTCGAACCGCCTCAAAGAATGTAAAACCGTCCATTCCCGGCATGAGGATGTCAGAAATGATAAGATCGGGCAGATAATCGGTCATCTTGTCCAGGGCGTCAAGGCCATTTTCGGCCGCTCTGACGATAAATCCTTCTTGTTCCAATGCTTCTTGAAGGATGGAACGCATTAAGAGGCTGTTTTCAACGACCAGGAGTTTGGGGCTTCCTGCTATCTCCTTTTCCAGGATTGCGGGGAAGGAAACGATGATGCGAATCCCAAACTCCTCGCCCCAATCCATATCAACCCGGCCGTTTTGCGCTTCCATGATTCCGGCAGGAACCATCAAGCTCGTTTCAGAGATGGCTGTCTCTTCAATCTGCTGTTCTGTCCACAGC
>JBAPRX010000440.1:0-36793 GCA_049281335.1 Promineifilaceae bacterium (SeqCode) | reverse complement strand
ATGCACCCGAAATAAACACGACCCCGCCCGGCGAAATAACCATCACTCGCTATACGTTTGACATTAACGGCCCTAAATATGCGATCTACATGCGAGACCTGCTGACCGAGCAGATGAGCAAAAGCGGCGAACTGCCACCAGGAATGCGGCTGGATTTGCCGGAAGTCTATATCGAGATGACAGGTCAGGGTGAATTATGGGTTGGCGAAAACGGCATGCCCGTCAGCCAGTCTTTCAACCTGACCTTCCCAAAAGGGTCGTTTGACGAAATAAAGAAGCAAACATCTTTTCAAATTTCTGTTCGATTTTCCCAATTTACCGGCTTTCCAGAAACGGCCGTCTCCTCACCCGGCACTGCTTCTCCCTCGCGGCTGTCCCAGATTTTACAGCAAGGCCAGGAAGCGGTTGAGAAAACTGCAACTCCGGGGAACCTATTTACCATTCTGGCAATTGTGACAGCCATCTGCACCATGCTTGTGGTGATGCGCCAAAGCCATAAAAAACCGGTCTATGCCGCTGTTGCCCTGAGCGTCTGCATCTCAATGCTCATTTCGCCGATGCTTTCCAGTATTCATGTTGCGGCGTACAGTGAAGAACAGGCCAATAAAAAGGCGGCCCAGGAAGCTCGCCAGGCGGAAGCGGACCAAGCCAGCAGTTGGCAGGAAGCGCTCACCCAGACTGATTTTAGCCCCCATGCCAGCCCCCTGGATTCAGCCAAATCACACCTTGGAAATTCTCAGGCGGGACAATCCAGCCTCATGGGCAGCGGCGTCATTACCGCTACCAGCAGCAGCAGCCAATATTTTGACAGCTCCTGCGAAACCGACCCAGGAGCTGATAATGATGGCGATTCTCTGACCAACCTCCAGGAATGCCTTATTGGAACCCTGCCCGGTGCGGCCGATACGGATCAGGATGGGCTTGATGACGGGGTTGAGGTCAAAGGTTTTGTCCTGAACAACGAAACCTGGTACACCAATCCACTCCAACCCGATACCAACCGCGACGGCCTGCCCGACAGCAGTGAATGGTATATGGATGTAAATAACGATGGTCTACCGGATGACACCGACGGCGACGGCATCCCGGATGTCTGGGATGATGACAATGATGGCGACGGCGTACCGGACGACCTGGACCTTTCCCCTTTCAGTACGACCAAAGACAGCAATATTTTTGACGGTGACAATCCCTTCCAGCTTATCGTAAATGATCTGGAGGAGGGCACGATTACCAAGGTTGAGCTGCAATTAAGCCCGACGAATCCCGACCACCTCTGGTACACCAACAACGTCCTGGATTGGGCGGACAACGATCGCCAGGGGCAGATGCAGGATGCCGATGGTTTGTCCTTCTACGATGTCGATAACTCCATAAATCCCTGGCCCAATGACCTGGGCGATGTGCGTCTGGTGCCGATGCTTGAGATTAAGATGACCGGCACGCCTAACAATTTACTGGACCAGGATACGCTCGATCTATTCGGCATTTCGGTGTTGACGGAAACGGCCGATACGAAGACTGCCTATGTACCGGTTCAGTTAGTAACGGACAATACCGGCAACAAGAACGTCGCCTTTCACGGCGCAATGTATTACCGGGCGGACAGTTCCTGGGGCAACGCCCAGTCAGTGCACCTGGTCTGGTTGGTGCAGGCTCTGGTAGACGTCTGCGAAACATACAAAGACGGGGTCTGCGATACCTACAGCAGCTACAACAATCTCCAGGTCATTCATGACTATGACGAAGAATGGTATTTGACCGGGATGGAAGTCAGCGAAGAACGGGGAACCAATATGGCCATCATCTATGAAGATCCGGCCGAAACAGATGATGACCCCCTCTATATGGAAACCCTGTATGAGATGGCCTATGGCCTGGACAGTACCTTTATGGCCGGGGCCGATTGCGAGCATATCGATACCGATGACGAATGTGTGAGTGGCAACGGTAAGCTGGATTTAACCGTGACCGGCATCTACACCCGCTTCAACCATACCACGAACAGCAGTGTGCCCGATGAAAAACGGTGGCAATTATCCAATGTATTAAGTGTGGAAGACAACAGCTATGAATCGGTTGAGCTAGCGATGCTGGACACCGTCATTACCCAAACAGTTGATGTTCTGAACTCAACCTTTACGGGTGTCTGGACGGCCGAAAACCCGATTACCCCGACTGTCATGTTCGCCTGGGAGCATAGTTACCGGGCTGTCAGCCTGAGCAGTAATAACCTCTCCTGGTCCGATAATATTCTGACCGTCGATGTCGCCACAAACGGCGATAATATCATTCAAGTCGAGCAGGAAAACGGCATGAAATGGGCACCCTACAGCTATACTGTTGACGACGGTTGGAATGCGGCCGATATCAACGATTACTGGAACAATCTGGATAATTTATTGCCCGACTATATGAGCGGCTCCAGCGATGTCGCCACCGATGTCACCCTGGGCAAGCTCCTTTACCTGGGAATGTACGGCGGCGAAACCAATTATGTTAGTTATGGCGATTTAATCACAACCAAAGATTACCAGACAAACGATAAGCCGTTGGGGGTAACTTTTGCGTCCGGAGCTGGAACCGGCATAAAAAATGTAATCGCTTTCTATTACGGCGACACCTCTATTGTCAGGCGAATCATTACCAATGCCGTTTATTCACTGGATGAGGACATCAACGTCCTTCAACGGTTCACCCAGCAAATTTCAGATTCCCTTTCCTCTTTATATGCCGGAATACGATCATTCGGGGCATTTGGCATCGGTCTGATCACCATAGCCTCTTTTGCCATCTTAATTGGCGCCGGCTTATACCTTTATCGGAATTATGTTGCCCACGACAACCTTGGCACTGGTTGGCTTGTTGCCGGGGCAATCACCTTGGGGGTAATTGCCTTTGTTTTTACTGTTTTTAGACCGTTAAAAAGTATGATCGGTCAGATTAGTGTCCTGGTTGAAATCGGGGAAGCTGAAAATACGCTCGAAGCAGTCCAAACCGTATTCGGCACCGAAGGCGCCCCCTCGATTGAGTACAATGTTTTAGGCCTGGTCATCGGTATTAGTCTGGCTATTGTTATTTTTGCGGTTTTGGTTTTCTCGGGTCAGGTTAAAGTTGGAACAATTGCTTTCGACAGCTTATTAGCCCAAACAATTGCCGCCATTTGGGTTGCGATGATCATCTTTATTATCAGCCTGACCGGGATTGGGGCTTTGTTGTTGGGTATTGCCACGGCCGTTGACCTCATTCTTGAGGCATTAGGCGTTAATTTCTCAATTGTTGGCAAGCTTACTGACGCGATTGCCAGCGCACTCTATGAATTTGATATTGCTGTTGACACCGGGGTTCAAACAGGCGGCATCTCAACCTATTTAGTCAACCCGGATGATGGCATGGTGGCTGGCAATCAGCTGGTTTTTACGATGCCGGTGACGACAGTCATTACCCAATCGACCAAGTTATTTCTCCCAATTAGTGAAGATAGTTTCCGTTCCACCAGCTACGCCTACTCATTTGACCAATACGACGCTTACCAAAGCGGTTTGAGTACCACCCACGGCGACCGGTCAGACGAGTGGCAGGTGACGACAACGATCGAATCAGACGGTTCTACAAGCTATTCGGGATTCGTTACCGACACCGTTTCCTACCAGACAACCCTAAAGGCCGGTATCAATCAGGCAAATATCTTTTACCTGGATACTGCCTATGATCTGCTGGGCGAATCTTGTTGGAAGCTTTATCTAACCTGCAAGAAAAAATATGTCGATGGTACCAGTTCCACAGAAGTCGGTTCTTCCTTTATATTCGACATCTATCCCGCCACCATAGACGGCTTTGTTGATGTGACAAGTTGGAGCGATGGCAACCTGCGCTTCCCGGATGCCGACGGTGACGGACTGCTGCCGTTGGGCGAAGGGGGTTTAGACCCCGATGACTCAACCTGGGACTATGACGGGGATGATTTATCCGACAGTTTTGAGATGTCGATGCGCTCGCTGACAGTTGAGGAAGGCGGCCAAGCGCTGGACCCGATGTTGATGGATACCGACGGCGACGGCCTCCTCGATAAAGAGGAGCTGCTGCTGGCGACCAATCCGGCCAACGCCGATTCCGACAATGACGGCCTGCCGGATATTGATGAGGCGGCGCGGGTTGATGAGATCATACCGGCGCTAAGCGGCGGCTGGCTCTTTGCCTATAGTATCAATGCTTTTACCCGGGTGTGGAGCAGCCCAACCAGTGCCGACTATGACGGTGACGGCATGTCTGACCTGTTTGAATTGACTCAAGATACCTGCCCCGCCTGTACCCCTTGGGCAGACCCGGACAACCCTCAGCTCTTCAGTCCCTACGTTTATAATGAAAACCCGGTGCCGATTTATCTGGATGACAATACCAACAACGGCTTTGTGAGTCCCTCCGGCAGCTTTGTCTATTCTACAACGACAGAAAACAACCTCAGTGCGGGGATTTTGCTGGCTGGCGATGTGGTTTTGGACCTGCCAGACATCTTTAGCGGCAGCCCTTTAACGGCCGAAATCTCCCTCAACAGCGGCTACAGCGAAACCCTGCTCAGCGAAATCGACCCCATGAGCGCCAACAGCGCCACCGGTATATTGACCAGCAGTATCGATTTAACCGCCCTGGAAGATGCTGTCTGGTCCTGGGACCTGCCCCTCCTGAATACAGATACCCCCGAATCCGGCAGCATTAAGCAACTTGATGCGGCCACGTCTCCCGAATTTAGCGATCTGTATGTTTATACTGCCCTGGAAATAGATGATGCCGGACAGCAATATATTACCGCTTATACAATTGGAGACGACTATGTCGCCAGTGATGCAACTGTCCTGGGCAGTTTCTCTCCGAGTGTCGGAACATTAACTGCTCCGGAGGTCGCCTGTAATAATGTTGGTAACTGTCTGGTTGTTTGGGCAGTCAATGACCTGAGCGGCACATCGGGTACGGGAGAAGTTCTCGGAGTCATCATGAATAACTCCCTTGAAAATACGTCCGGGATCCTCCTCTTCCGGATCGCCCACTCCGCATCAATCTATTCCACGGTTGCGGCCAGCGACGGCGACAACTTCATGATCGCCTGGAACGAAAGCGCCACCACTGGATCGAACACCTGGATTTTGAAAGTCAACACAGACAGCAGCAGTTCATCAAACGGCCCCATATGGACATCTAATATAAGCTCTGATAACCCTGTCGGTCTGGTTTGGACGGGATCGAAATACCTCGCCGTCTGGATCGATGGCTATAACGCGGTCATGTACCGGACAGAGATTGATACTTCGCTTAATGTCGGGCCGGTGACCACTGTTCCGGGGATGGCCGAAACATTCCCTACTCCCACCGGTGTTAATGGGCCGCTGAGCCTGAATTTTGACCCCCTCAGCAATCAGGCGCTGGTCATTTATCGTGACCTGGATCAGACGTTGACAGGTGCTTTCTATATGAGCGCCCAACGCCTGACCTCAGCCGGATCATCGGCGGAAATAAATCTGGATACGGTTGAGGGATTCGTTGACTTTTATGCTGATATGGCGGCTTGCGCCGACCCTCAGAACGGCGGCTGGATTGTGGTCTGGTCGAAAAACGAGTTCAGTCCGGGTGACAAACATATTCATTATCAAGCCATTGCGCCGGACGGCAGCCTGCGCGGCAGCGAACAGATAGTCAGTACCAGTATTGAGAATGCGGCCGTAGCCATCGCTTGTCGGGCGCATCATCCCCTGTTGGACCTTGAATTCGAGGAAGACGCCACGTCCTCAACCTATGCTGACTCCTCGCAGTATGGTAATGACGCCACCTGTAATCTGGGCGGCGGCGCCTGTCCCCAGGGAGGGGTGGAAGGCCGGTTTGGGAATGGTGTCCAATTCGACGGGCTAAATGACCAGCTAACCAGCTCCTTCAGCCAGCCAACTGATGAATTTACCATCGAATTCTGGATGAGAACGACCTGCCAGGATTGTGATATCTTAAATTACCTGGGGGGGAATGCTGAGATTTACCTGGAAAACGGCGAGATTTGCTACGTCGCTAACGGCGTTTCAGGCTTTGGTGAAATTTGTAACGATACGGGAACAAACTATGCGGATGGGGAATGGCATCATGTCATCCAGGGCAGCGGCGGCACCGCCCAATATTTGTGGTTGGATGGGGATATACAACTCCTTGAAAACTTCACTTTTACGGATATTGATTGTCCGGCTAATTGCAGCGCGTTTGTATTGGGAACGGCCGGAGAAAACTTCTTTAATGGCACCTTAGATCAGGTAAAGTTCCATAACCGTCTCCTGTCACATGCGGAGGCGCTTCAAGCTTTCAGTTCGGCCGTCACGATTCTGGACCTGGACGAAACGGCTGGGGCCACCACTGCCTTCGACGCCTCTAACAGCGGCTTCAATGCTACCTGCTCTGGTACTTCCTGCCCTACCTTTGGTGTGGACGGCGTGGCGAATACGGCCGTTCAATTCGACGGAACCGATGATACCCTGACAATCGACACCCAAAAGCGAACCCTGGAATCCGAAGTATTTGATTTTGAAGCCGGTAACACCTCCGGGTGGAGCAATGGAACTATTTCATCTGCCACCCGCGAGGGGGCTACAACCCATTATCTAGGCAACTTCGGCAATCAGACGGTTACCCTGGCTCTGGACAACTTGCCGACGCATGACACGGTCTCTATCGCCTTTGACTTGTATGTCCTCGGTTCCTGGGATGGAAACAACACTGAGACCGGGCCTGATATTTGGCAATGGGGACATGATGGAATTTCTCTTCTAAATACGACCTTCTCAAACCAACCGGATACGTCGCCAAATTATCAGAGTTACCCGGCCGGTTATCCTGGCTACTTTGAGGGCATCACCCTTTATGAGAACTCAGATTTTAGCGGTGCGACTGAAACGTTTACCATGACCGATTCGAACTTGAGCGACAATCCCATCGGTAACGATCGGGCCAGCGCATACAACATTTTCGTGGATTCGGTAGCC
Organism: Promineifilaceae bacterium (SeqCode); assembly: GCA_049281335.1. Classification (GTDB taxonomy): domain Bacteria; phylum Chloroflexota; class Anaerolineae; order Promineifilales; family Promineifilaceae; genus JAKEFB01. Next base: position 29,780 of record JBAPRX010000440.1, on the reverse strand, counting down.
ATCCTTTACGAAGATATCAACTTCGGCGGCTCAAGCTGGATTATGGACCCCAAACGGGGCAACAACAATATACCGCCCAATGATACTGTTTCCTCCCTGCGGGTCTTTTCCGCATTGCACTCGCCGGAATATGGTTCCACGGGCGACTCGCTGACAGCCTCTGGCTATTCCGAAACGGCCGTCTATCATATTGAATATACCCTCGACAGCCATACGGCCGACTCGCTGGACCTGTTCTTCAAAGGGCTGTCCTCCGATGGCGGCCAGGAAAGGTGGGGCCTGGACAATGTTGTCGTCCAGATTCAGAGCGATGGCGGCAGTGTTCCCCTGACGAATTCCAGCTTTACCATGTCGGCCTGGGCCAAGCGAGACAATGCCAACAGTTACCACTTTATCCTCAGCCAGGGAACCGGCACCTCCTTTCAGGGTCTTAACTTCGGTTACATGAGTTCAAACAAGCTGCGTTGTGCGATTTGGGGTGAAAGCCTCGATTCTCCACAAACTTACACCGATAATGATTGGCACCATGTGGCCTGTACCTTTGACGCCACCACCCGCATCATGAAGCTTTATCGCGATGGCGTCCTGTTGAATCAATACACAGCTGGCGGCGTTTACAGTGGCTTTGGTGACACTTATGTCGGCAGCCGCTTCGGAAACGACCGCTATTTCAATGGTTCACTGGATGAAATTGGCATTTGGACCCAGCCCCTCACAGATGACCAAATTCTCGAACTTTACCAAAAGGTCAAGATAGAGGATGTATCGGCGTTGCGGGCAGTTGTGCCAGTTCAGAATGGCAGCAGCCTGCTAAATGTTGACCTGGTGCTTCGGGAAACCGCGACAAATGCCGGAACCGAAAGCCAGGTGGTGACCCGAACCTTGCGTATTGATGCCGATGCTCCAACTGCGACCGTATTGGCCCCGACCGCAAACGCTTACGTCAGCGGACTGAGCGCTCTGGAACTATCCGGTTCAGCCAGCGACCCGACTTCGTATGTAACGGCCGTTGAGGTCCAGATTGACGGCGGAAGCTGGCTGCCAGCTTCAGGCACGGAGAACTGGAGCTATGCGATTCCAGCAGGGACGCTGAGCGACGGCCTGCACACCGCCTCGGCCCGCGCCACCGATGTCGTCGGCTTCACCGGCACTGGATCCACAATTCAGTTCATTGTGGACGACAACGCCCCGGATACGACCATTCTCACCCCGGCACTCATGCGGCCCATTCGAGACGAGGCGGGACGCTGGCTGGTTCCGTTGAACGGTACAGCCAGCGATCCTGTAGCCGGGTCGCAGCCGGGGAGCGGCGTGTTTTCTGTCGAAGTGCTGCTTGACGGCGGTCCAGATGTCGTCGGTAACGGCTGGCAGACGGCAACCATAAGCAGTGGCAGTTGGACTCTGGATTACGTCCTGCCGCTGGTGGGGACAGAAAATACCGATATAAGCGATCCTTCCGGGGTTTATACCGTGACCGTCCGGGCCACCGACGCGGTCGATAATACAACCCTTGACGGGGAATATATTACTGAGCAGTTGACCCTGGACGTGGATCCGCCCGTTCCAACTTTGTTAACCGATCTGTCAGGAACGGCCGCAATCACCACCTCCCTCACCCTCACCGGTCAAATTTTGGATACGACCTATATCGATTCGGCGGAAATTGGCTTCACCCCAGGCAGCAACATCGGTTCGTTGTCGGAATCCGTTCTCCACCTGACTTTTGATGAGAACCAGGCCGAAACCCAGTACTTTGCCGACAGGTCGGGATCAAACAACTCGGCTGGCTGTAACAGCGAAACCTGTCCATTGGTGGGCCAGACCGGCCAGCGGGATTTGGCGGTCGAATTCGATGGCCTGACCCAGTACGCGACGGTTGCAGATAATGACAGCCTGGATTTCGGAACGGATCAGGACTTTACCGTCGCCTTGTGGGTCTATGCAGATCCGGCCCAACCATCCACGGCAAACAGCGACAATGATATCGTCGAGAAATGGTCAGGCGGTGGGGTCGGCTATCCATTCGTCATCCGATTCCTAAACCAATCCGGCAAGATAAGAGTCGGCCGATTTGACGGACAAAATAATCCTGAGATAAATTCGCTACAGGCCATAAACGACGGCCAATTCCATCACGTTGCTTTTGTTAAGAGCGGCGCTACCCTCTATCTATACATTGATGGCGTTTTAGATGGCACTACAACGGACACGACAACTGGCGACACAACCAACAGCTCTGCCTTGTTCCTGGGTGCCCGAGGGAACGGGTTGAATCATTTCAAAGGTAAAGTGGATGAACTGGTGATTCACGACCATGCCCTGGCCGACTTTGAAGTCACCGACCTTTACGACTATGGCCAAACCATTTGGGAACCGGTCAATTTTGACGACACCGTCCTCAACCCCAGTTGGAGTTATACGATACCGGTAGGCGTCAACGGCCTGGAAGGCATCTTTCAGATTAATGTCCGGGCAACCGACGTTCTCAGCAATGTCACCCAGACTGACAGCCAGCGGATGTGGCGCGGCGAAATTGACACCCTGCCGCCGACGGTAACCTTTACGGCAACCATCGGTGAGTTCAACAATTACACCCTTTACAGTTGTACGGCGAATGACTTTAACCTGGATGAGGATACGACTTGTGTGGTGGTTCCTCCCGATACGATTCCCTCATACGGCAACAGCAATAAATCGCTTACAGATTATGATACCGTTGACTTGTGGTATGCCGAGACGATTAGCGACACAGCCCGCCTTTATAAAATGGAAGCCAATGTCCTTTATCCTGGTGCCAAACCGATCAATATGCTTATCAAGGCTTGTGACATTTACGGCCGTTGTTCCACAACATCAGCCAGTTCGGCTGCCCCCTTTATTAGCGAGCCAGATAGCCCCAGAATTGCCAGCAAGGATGATGCGTCAGTTGTCGTCCTCGGTTCGGGTGTCCTGACACCCACCCTGGGTGCCGCCCTGACCACAACCACACCGGTTACTGTCAGCGGCTTTGCCATCGCCGACAGCGGTGTCCAGAGCCTGACCGTCACTGTCAACGACGTTGGTGTCTACAGCCAAAATTGGCCGGTAAGCCCGACGATTACCAACACGGTTTGGAGCTTCAGCTGGACGCCACCTGCTCAAGGGATTTATGCCTTCAATACCAGTCTCCAGGATTGGTCCGGCAATACGGCCGCTGGACTCTTCACAACTACCCTTTACGTAGACACTGAACCCCCAATGGTAGACATCAGCCCGCCGGTTCTTACCACGACCCATCAGGCCGGGAATGAACTTGTTTACTTAAGCGGCACCTCCTCCGATGCCGTCGGCGTGTACCGGGTCGAAGTCAGCATTGACGGCGGCCCCTGGCAGCAAGCCGGGCTGGCCCAGAACGGCAACTGGCAGCTGATCTGGCTGCTGGACAGCCAATTGGACGGCAGTACGATCAGCATCAGTGCCAGAGCGACCGACTTAGCCGGACACACGGCGCTTGATATGGAAAATATGCTGGTTGATATTACCCCGCCCCAAATGGTAACCGTCACCCTGGCCTATGAGAATACGGGGGGTCAGATGCAGCCCATTACGGAAGATGACACCTTGACGGACGCCGCATCCCTGGCGGTGAGCTGGACGGCCGCCAGCGACGGCAGTGGTATAGTCACCCACCGCGTCGGCTGGAGCCAAAGCCCGACACCGATAACGGCCGAACTAACACCCTATCCGGGCGCAGGAACGCATACCCAGAGCGTTGGCGAAGCAGAAACGTGGTATGCTCATGTCCAACTCGTTGACGGCGCTGGCAACATCACCACCCAAACATCTGGCCCCATTTATGTTGACGGCCTGCTGACCCCAGATGTGATTAGCAATTTGAATTATCATGGCTGGGCCAACGACAGTTGTGCTATCGAAGGCATTGACCGCCGACTTGCCCAGGCTCATCCTGGATTATATGGCGACACTCAGCAGCAATTTTATGTGACCTGGGATGAATCGGCGCTACGATTGTACTGGCAGGGAGCTAACTGGAACCACGATGGCGACCTGTTTATTTACCTCGACACTCGCCCCGGCGGCTCCAACCGGCTGTTCAATCCCTACCCGGGTGATGCCGGGACGAACATCTACCTACCGGGCAACTTCCCCGACCCATCCTTTGCCGGGGCCGGGACGCGCCAGCAGGAGGCTCAAGCGACTATTGGCGCCGAGGCTGCTCAATCGGGTATGGGTGCAGACTATATGGTGTGGGTAGAGGACGACAGCCAGGCAACCCTCTATATCTGGCAAGGGTTTGAGTGGGCTGTACAGCAATCGTTGGGAAGGGATTTCTACCAGCTGGACAAGGGCCCAACCACCAGCGGCACCGACTTGTGGATGCCTTTTGACCAGATTGGCATTGCCGATCCCAATACGGCCGCGCTCGGTCTGTTGGCAGTGGCAACCGAGGAAAACGCCTTGCAACTTTGGTCAACAATGCCGATTCGCAACCCGATTAACAGTGACCGGGTGGTCAATCTGGTGGCTGGAATGGCTGATGAGCATACCTTCCCCCTGGTGCGAAGTTACTTCTGGAACAGCCTTGCCAGCGGATTGTGTGGCAACGGCCGATTAAGCCCCGATAGCTCCGGCCCAACCGGAGGCCCTTTCGCCGACAGCGACTTGCAATTGTCCATCACCGCTGACCCGGTCGGAACGACCTACAGCTTTATTAATGACGACAACGCTTGGTTATGGTCTATCATTTTTGGCTTTGACGATGTGCCTGTTGTACCAAGCCAGTTGTTTACCCACCTGGACACTGACCATGCTCCATTGGGCCCCGGACAGACGGTGACCTATACGATAGCTTATGAAAATCTGGGCACCGAAACGGCCGAAGACGTCATTGTCGAACTGGAAGACTGGTACAGCTTGCAGTTAACTGGTGGGCATACCGTTAATATAGGTGACATCCCGGCCGGAGCCAGAGGTAGTGTCGAGGTGACGGCCGTTGTTGACCCGACAGGTGTTGACCCCACAGAGCAGGAATGGGCTGCTCTGGACGCTTTCGTTTATGACGAACAATACCCCAAGAATCCGAACGGTGGCTCCTGGTCTTCGGCTCCGTTGGAGTGGTTATGGAGCGACCACCAGGTTGATATACAGGCCCCGTCAGAGGTAGCCATCACCAGCCCGGACTTTGTCATACGGCCCGGCGTGGTGACTATTCGCGGCACGGCCGTTGATGAATCGCCGGTACCCCAGGTCAATCTGGAAATTCTGACTGGGGATGGGAATCTGCAAACGATTACTTGCGTTGATGATACACCGGCAGACGGCCGTTGGGGGTGCAGTTGGGATAGCGGTCAGGCGGCCGACGGGGATATTTTCCAACTGCGGGTGCAAGGGGTAGACATCTTCGGCCAGGAAAGTGAATGGAGCAACTGGATAAACCTGGAGGTAGACGCCACACCACCGGTCTTGACGGTTGACTTCGACAGCCAGGGATTCGGCGTCGGCATCCACCATCTGAGTGGAGGCCTGGTTGATGAACGGAATATCGGCACGATTCACGTCTGCTGGGAAAATAACGAATGCACCATTCATGTTGTGAATCCGACTCTGGACTCATCGTCCGGCACATTATTCAAAAGTGGCGTCTGGTCTACTTACTTGGTTCCGCCGGACGCTCTGGAAATTGACGGACAATCGCAGACATTAATCGTCTATGGCGAGGATGCAGCTGGCAATCGTTCAGAAACGATCAAGGTCACCTATAGGATGGATAATACGCCTCCGAAACTGACGGTAAACCAGGTTACCGACGTAGTTTCGGCCAATAATTCCCATCTAATCCTAAACGGAACCGTTTCTGACGGCAGCCACTGTGTGGTTAATGTGTTGGTTGATCCGCCTAATGGTTTGCGGCAGCGAATGTCAGCCTCAGTTGTCGGCAATTCCTGGTCCTTCACGACGGCCTGGTCTTCCCCAGGCATCTATACCCTATGGGTTCAGGCGGTTGATGAATTCGGAAATACCACGACTGTTGGCAGCTTTACTGTCACGGTGGTGGCAGCCGAACCTGATATCATCTACTTCCCGGCTTTCTTCAAATCATAGATCAAGGAGCGGTTTCACCTGGATGTTGACTTAATAGAGACAATCCTAACCAACTGTCTGGTTTGGATGACAAAATTGTTGAGATAAACAGGTGTTAGGGAACACAAAGCTGGTTTTGATTTCACCTACAATCCGGCTTGCTTTAACTCGTGCAACAGAGCCGACATCCATACTGTTATTAGGATTTTTGGGAAAGATACTGCTTAACTCGTAAATATTCCGGCGCCGTTGGCTCCACTGTCTGTTCCAATATCGTCATCGCTCGCTCAAAGTAAGGTCGGCCGTTTTCACTTTCATTCCGCGCAAGGTATACCTCGCCCAGGCAGATAAGGCTGTAAGCAGTGTCGGGATGTACCAGACCCCTAACCTTTTCGCGTATGGTTAGCGCCTGCTCTAAATAGGTTAATGCCTCGTCATAACGGCCGGTTTTGGTGAACAGAATACCAAGTGTATTTAGAATCCGGGCCGTCAAGGGATGATTTTTACCTATTTTGGGCACTGCTGCGGCTAATGCTTGCTCCAAATGTTTTTCGGCCGCTTCAAACTCATCAATTCGACTAAGTGCTAACCCCAGGTTCGTCTTTGAAGCCAGCGTCAAAGGATGGTCTGCTCCTAACTGTTTTTCTCGAATCGCGGTCGCCCGTTCCATGAACGGCCGTCCTGCTTTTTCCTCCCCATTCCTAGCCAATAGATCGCCCAAATTGTTCAACGATGTGGCGGTAAGCAGATGCTCCGGCCCAAGCGTTCTTTCTCGTACAGCCAATACCTTTTCAAAGTAAGGTCGGGCCAGGTCAGGTTCTCCTATGAAGTTATGCATAACTCCCAGGTTGTTTAAGATACTTAGCGTCAAAGAATGGTCTGGACCTAGTAGGCGTTCTCTGATCGCTAACGCCTGCTCAAGATAGGGGGCAGCCGTATGATATGGGCCTATCCGCAGCCGAATGGCACCCACATTGTTCAAACTGTTTGCCGTTTCTAAGTGATTGTCTCCAAGCAGCTCTTTGTGAATTGCCAGTGCTTTCAAATAATACGGTTCAGTTTCTTTATATTGGCCTTTCGCCTGATAGAGGTTACCCTGAAGCGTAGCAGTAGCAGCCATTTCCAGGCTTTCCTCGCCACACCTCGTTTTGCTGAGTTCGAAAGCAATTTCTAGATAGCTCTCGGCTTCTTCATAATTGGCGATGGCGAGTAAGTAGGCACTCATTAAATTGACGAACCGGAACGCTTGTTGGTCATCGCTTTCTACAGCACGGGTCGTTACAAAGCGTAAATGTACAGGGGAAAAGGGCAAGGTTGCCAAAGAACCAACCGCCGCCTTGTGCGGATCAATTTGCCGAATCAGCGCTTGTTCTACGGCCAATTTTGCCTCAGTTAACACAGACTCACCGGCCAGCCAATCTATCGTAAACGTTACGAGCAGATTGTGCATCGTGACGATTTCGTCGTTTATGGCATTCAGAAAACCAAGAGAAAGGAGCCGGGCAGCGGCCGCTTCAATGGGTTTATCAACAGATGGATCGTCGTTGGAGGTTGAGTCAAACAACAGTGAGAGTGGAATCGGTTCATTCGGTGCGAGAGAGGCCGCCTTTGCCATCAGTCTTTGGGCAGCAACATCAACGGGATCGTTCATATCGAGTTTGTCGAAGCTGAGTGCAAAGGTATGTGCAACGTTGAAATCATGGCCTGTTGGTGAATAGCGAGCATGGCGACCCTTAAGCGAATCATGTTGCAGCAGTCGCTTTTCACGAAGTTGAGCCACGTATTCTTGAGGGATTACATCCTGATATCGATATAAGAAGCTGCCAGCTAACTGTAAGGCCAGGGGCCAGTCGCCGACCTCCTGAGCCACCATATCGGCTTCTTGAAGAGAAAGAGCCTCTGCCAGGTATTGTAAGAAGGTAACGCTTTCTGGGCGGGGCAAGATTTCTAACGGGCAAACAGTCAACGGCAAGGTTTTCGACCAGTCGCTTCGACGACTGGTTATCAATGCGCTGCAACCGCCGGAAACCGGCAGCCATTCGGCGGCTACGTTGATGTCTTCGCAGTTGTCGAAGATAAGCAAGCGGGGAATTTGCTCCTGCCAGGCTCGTTTTACCATCTCGGTCTTTTTGTTCAGGGGGAGACGATCTGCTTCCGCAAACAGATTCATGCCACGCTTGCTTCCCATCCCTGCAACCAATTCGTCAATATTTTCCGGCTCCCCAAAGTTAAGCCAGTAAACGCCGCCGGGATAATATCGGCCGTACCGATAGGCATACTCAACGGCCAACTGGGATTTTCCCAACCCGCCCATTCCGGTAACTGCCGCCGTCCGGGTTAAGCGGCCAGTGTCCCCTTGACCTGCCGGTAACAGCAAGTCCGCCAGATTCAGTAGGTCATCTACCCGACCGGTGAAAGCAGCATTGCGATGATAGGGTAGAAAGGAATGGGGTGGCAGGCCACCGGGTTCAGCCAGTTCTCCCGGTAAAGGCAGTTCTAACTGGACAGGCAGTGAAAACGCACTGATTATCTCATCGGGTATTTGTTGAATTTCTTCGTACAGGGCGGTCGTGGCAGAGGACGGTTCGATGCCTAATTCTTCCAACAGAAGCTGGCGGCACTTTTCATATTGTTCGATCGCGGCCGTTTTTTGACCGTTTGCAGCCAGAAATTTCATCAACCATTGATGCAAGTTATCATCCAGTTCATCCAGACTCAGCCAACGGCGGGCGGTTTCGACGCCCTGAGTCCAGTTCTGTTGGTCGAAATAAGCATTGCAAACCCGGAAATAGCCATCCCAAATGCGCTGCCGCAACTGCTCCCTTTCCAGCAAGGTCCATTCCCAAAAACGGGGAGCATCATCGAGGTAAAAACCGTCTAACAAATCCCCTTTATACAGCGACAGCGCCCCGTCCAGGCGGGCCATATCATTGTCTGCCAGGGCTGATTCGAGCGTATATAAATCAATATAAATGCCCTTATTTGCCTGAAAGGATAGTTGTTTTGGGGTTGCCGTTAATTCGGGCGATATCGGCCGAATTTTGTACAAAAGCGCCCGAAGACTCCGAAAGGATTGAGCGGTCGAAGTGGCCTCCCACAACAGATCGGCGACCGCTTCACGGCTGTGTGATTTCTTACTAATGATGAGATAGGCCAATAAAGCACAGCCTTTACTGTACTTCATCAACGCCGAGGGACGGCCGTCATCTTCAATTTCCAGCCTCCCCAATAGTTTGTATTGCCTTGCCATTGGTCCTTATCCAACTCAAATCAATTGCTCCATTATATATAGCAACTGCGTAACTTCAACGCATTCAGGTTGCCATTCCTAACTCACCGAAATTTGAATAAATAAGCCATCTCGTTAGCGGCCGTTATTTCCCCGTTTCTTGAAGTAACGCCGGAATAACGCCCGATCCATAGACTGGGTTCAAATGATTGATGAACTCCGTTATCGTGCTTACTTGATCCGCTTCCAGCGTGGTGAAAAACAAACCCACTGGCGAGTCACCTTGCAGAACGCCCAAACCGGCGAGGTGGTTCGGTTCGCTAATGAGAACCAACTGGTCCGTTTTTTGCTGGAAACGCTCAAATATTTCCCTCAAAAACCAGATTCGTCCCAACCGAAATGAGTTAGTTTCAGGCGAGATGCCTGGGTTAAGAAATAAGGAGACAAGACATGCCTAAAAATAACCGTACTCGAATCATTGTATTATTGGTCGTCATTGTTATTGCCCTCATGACGGCCACTTTTACGGCCGAAGCCGGTCAGGGTAGGCCGGATGACCCGATTACTCCGGTCATTGAGCAAGTTGAACAGAGCGGCCAATATGGTTTTACAGCCCAGGTTGAGCAGACGCTTATTCCTCGGCCGATAGCTGGCAATATCGGCCGTAATGAAGAGCGGGTAGATATGGTCCTAACGGGCGACGTAGAACTGCCCGACTATGCTCTCATTGATCTGCGGTTTGAGGGTGATGAGGGCGGTTCCGTTTTAACAATTGAGCAAGATGGGGCTGATGTTTATCTGATTCAAGGGGGCGAACGGACCCAGATTGAGAACCCCTTGAGCGAGACGACGACAGATTTCGTTGGGTATCTTCGCGCGGCCGACAATGTTCGGGTAACGGAAAACCCGGATCAGCCGCAGTTGACCATTTATCAATTTGACATTGACGGCGAAAAATATGCTGACTACGTTCTTAATATGATGCGTCGCCAATTGCCACCGGAAAAGCAAGGCGAATAGCTGCAAGTGCCAACCGCCTTTCAGCAGCTTCGTGGACAAGGGGAAGTGTGGGTGGACGCTGACGGTTATCCCCAACGGCAGATTATTGATATTTTGATGCCGGAAACTAGCGAGCAGTTTGACACACAATCGCATATGGTTGTTAATTTTCATTTTGATTCGGCCGTATCGGGCGTTCCTTTGGTAAAGAGCGAGAACCTTTCGGCGGCGGAAGCGGTCGAAAACAATGCGCCGGTAACAGAGGCCAATACAACCAGCAGCCTCGTGACAGCCCCGGTAGATGTCTCCTTGCCGTCGTTGTTAGCAGGGATTTTTGTTATTGTCATTGCCTCAATTTTTGCAGTCTTTACTGCCCGTTCCAATCGCTTGGTGCGAAAAACCATTCCGATTGGCATTGCCCTATTAATGATTATCACGCCCATATTACGGCCGATTTCCCAGGCTCACGCCCAGGAAAATGATACCACTCAAGCGCTGCCCACTATTTCGGAAGCGTTGGGGATGTCAGAAACGGCCGGAGACGAGGACGTCAATGCCACTCAGATGCAGCCCAATACCCCGCTTATAGAACAAGGGCTGGTTGAGGAAGCGACCTGCGGAACGGCCGATGTCAACGATGACACCGACCTGGACGGCCTGAATGATTTTGTGGAAATTTGTTTGGGAACAGACCCTTACTCTTTCGATACCGACGAAGACGGCATTACCGACACCATTGAAGTGAATGGATTTGTCTTCACCAATACGTTGGGCATTACCACTACCTTTTACAGCAACCCCCACGAATCCGACTCTAATTTCGACGGCCTGGACGATTTCCGGGAAATGGCTGCACCGCTCGGAATTGCTCCCGATATCGATCCAGATGGAGACGACATCCCTAATATCTGGGATGACGATAATGACGGTGACGGCGTCCTGGATGCCGATGATTTAGACCCTTTCACCGTTACCAGCTACCAGTCTGACTTTTCCCTCCAAACCGGCCTAAATGGCAGCAGCTATAATGGCTTCCAATACATTGAGTTCCAGGTTCAACCTCAGGACCAATCTCATCTGCGCCTGGCGTTGACCGAATTGGACTGGCCTTATGACGATGTCGGAACGCTCCAGGCACATGATGTCTCTAAAATGGATGAACTTTCATTTTCACCCGTCTTAAAAGTAACGACAAATCAAACCCCGTATGAGGATACATTTGGAGCCTATGGTATTTCGGCCGTTGGCAATCCCAGCACCTATGACTCCTACAATAATACCTACGACGAATATGAGATGACCATCAACCTCTATCCGGTGGTAGACGGTGGCCGGATTACCGCGTTTGGGGGCCGAATCGCCTACAACCCGGAGCATCTTCGAGATATAGACTGGTCGAAAATACAATTCGGCTGGGTCGCGTATATGGAAAACAGCTATACGAGCAGCGATAATCAAAGTCAGACCAGCATGGTACCCGTTGCTGAATACACCGAATCCGCGTTCCGTTTCACTGGTCTCAAAATTACCAAGAGCGGCGCGACAAAATTCGGCGTCGTTGGCACCCCTGGTTACCAAACCAACCACCGGCCGTTGGTCAATCTGCTCATGGGGATGAATGGCACTTACTTGGGCGCGGCGTCACCGGACTTCGACGAGATTATTAGCCGTTTCACAACGCCAACCACCCCGCTTAGCCAAACCTGGGGCGTTCCGGCAGCCGACATTGCTGTTGGCTTACCAGCCCTGGAAGCCAGGCATATGGATGATCTGTTGGGAAAATATTCCAACAGCAAAGAGGTTATTGACGACTTTCTGGCGGATAACAACTACAGCACCAATGAAATGGCTTCCTTAATTACAATCGTTGAATCAAAGACGGGCAGTGGGAGTTTAGACACACTCGATCCAATCAGCGGCAATCAAATAACCTTCAACCTGGCTAATATTCCCGTTTCAACTATCCGCACGATTGACTTAGCCAATTACGTCTATAAGGATAACCGCTGGATAGCGCCGGACGATACGGATGCGATGAATACTATTCTGGCTACTTATGAAAACGATCCTGGCACGGTCTTAGCCGATTTACAGACCACCTACCCGGATTTGACTCAGTCAGATTTAATTGTTTTCCTGAGCGGATTTTATGCACTTTGGATGTCTGGTCAGATGGCTATTATTGAAACTGACGGCCTTGTTCTGGTTGATGAAACGGCCGATGATGCTGTCCTGGCTCAGGAGCTAAACCTACCATCTGAAACCGATACAGTCACCTATCTGATTGAAGTCAACCGGTGGGCGATACCGGGTGCCGGTTCGGTCTTTTCTCTGCCTCAAACTTATTATAATTATCGAAACTCTGGGGAAAGTTTGAAGTGGATTGTAACAGGAATAACCCTGTACTCTATATATTACATCTATACTATTTACCGAGCTATTTCTGTATACAGAACGACGGGGCTGTCCATACGATCTTACACATATAAAGTAGCTTCTTGGAGCAAGATGATAAAAAGTATTAATAGTAAAGCCTTAACAGTTGCTCGATGGGCCAATAGGATAGGGTGGGAGAGACTTTCAAGAACGTCCTATAAAGTAATACGTCACTTGGGCCACGCCGAATCCGCTGTTAGATTTGGTAGACTCATTACAAAGATTGGGTATGTCGTGTCGGCAATAGCATTAGGGGTGAGTATCGCTTTCATCTGGATAACGTATAAAAACTTTCACAGTCCTTATCAATTCGATAGGGATTACGCGCTGGCTTATGCCATTGTAGACACCATTCTCACAACGATATTAACCATATTTGCCTTTACCGGCATCGGATTTGCCCTGGTCCTTTTCCTTACAGTCTTGGATCTGATTGTTTACGCTATCACGGCCGCTCTGGGATTCCCCATAGACAGTATTGTGACGACGAGCATCACCAAATTATTCGCAGATATACGAGCCTATGCCAAAATCTACAGCGTTGATATGGAAGGTCTCTCGCTTAACAATGAATACCTTGTCGCCGGGGGAACCCTAACATTGTCGGATGTAATGGACGGCTGGTTGGTCGCTGACCACAACAACGACCCGAATAAATTAGCCGAGGCCGATATCCAGGGCTATTTTAGAGCCAAAGCCGGAACCGGTATCACAACCGATACCGACAGCTACGATAAGTCCTGCGAACCCTGGACCAACCCCAATGGCCTCTACTTCCGCAACTGTACCAACACATTATCGGCCGATTACACCTTTGCCAACGCCGGAAGGGACCAAAAAATTGAGTTCATGTACACTTTCCGGGCCGAAGTCCCCTATGTTCACTACGCCCTGGGCGGCATCATCGCTAAAGACAAGACTGACATTGTTGATTTGCCTGATGAATTGGAAGATGAGGACAAGTGGCATTTCGCCGACTTTTATATTGATGTTCTGCCTAATACCCTCACTGGTCTTCTGAATTGGTCAGAACTTTCCAACAACGATTTGGACGGCGACGACGTAGACAACACAACCGAAACGGCATTAAACAACATCCCACCAACCTATTCAACCGACATTGATGGCGATGGGCTAGAGAATGACCTGGACTGGGACCGCGACGGCGACGGCCTAAGTGATGGCTTTGAGGTATCAACCCAAAATACAACCGGGTCTGATGTCAACATCAAAGACACCGACGGCGATGGACTGAACGACGGGATCGAATATCATCTGGGAACCAGTATCTCCGTCGCAGACCAGGATTCCGACGGCCTGAGTGACGGCCAAGAGCAGTTCCACTGGGATGGCTCGGCCTGGAGCGGAGGCGGTTGGTTCGTCAACATCAATGGCGTCAACTATTGGACTTTTTCTCCCTCCACCAACCCGGATTTCGACGGTGACGGTGTCTCTGACGCCAGCGAAAAGGCCAATGGCACCAGCCCCTATGGCTACAACGATGCCCCCCGGTTGGAAATGACAGCCGGGCCGCTCTTTGAAAACGAAGATGGTATTTCAGCCATCTATGCCAGCTCCGGCAGCACCGTCACCGCTACCCTGTCGCTGCTCAATACCAGCGCCCAGCCGGTAACGACAACCCTCTCCCTTTGCTTGCCCCCCTCCTTGACCAACGTCAATGTTGTTGCCGGCGGTGACCGGGTTCCAACGACCCAGGTCACCGGCGATTGCTTTGATTGGGATTTCAGCGGCAATAATCTGTTGGGCTTCCAACAGTTCAATGTTGATATGACCGCCCTGGCTGGCGGCGGCACCCTGACCGGTACGATTACGGCCGATCTGCCCTTCGCCGTCAACGGCACCCCCCACCCCCTTTCAAACCAGATACTTTACGTTGAAGACAACACCGTCCCCACCATTCAAATAACAAACCCCTTGACCGACACCATCTTGACCAGCCAGTATTACGTTGTGGGCGGCTTTACCCAGGATGCAGACAGTTGGGTTGATCATGTGCAGGTCACTGTCCCTGGCGGTACTTATTCTGCTACTCTTTCAGATTCGCAATGGGGCTACACCTGGAACTTACCGGCCGATGGGCTGGTGACGGTTTCGGCCGTTGCCTATGATTTGGCCGGAAACGCCAGCGACCCGACGGCCGTTCAGGTGCTTGTTGATACGGTTGGCCCGATTATGACCATCAACGTGGCCGACGGCGATACGGTCAGCGCGGGAGAATCCTACACCACCACGATTCCTCTGAGCGGAACCGTGACCGACAACTTTGCCGGGATTGCCCGTATCCAACTGCGGTACAACGAAGGCCCCTGGCGCACCATCTGGGACGACGACGCCAACCCCCTGGCCGCCAACTGGAACGGTCTGTGGGAACTGCCAACAACCGAAAACGCGCAGGGTGAACACAGTCTCTATCTGCGGGCTTACGACGCCTTTGGCAATACCAGCTACCTGACTCGCACCATTTTCATCGACGTGCTGCCCCCAACCAACGACCTGACCAACCGGGCCTTCGTTCAGGAGATACCCAAACACGTCCCTGGTAGCCAGCCCGTCCCCCTCTATGGCGTGGCAAGCGACGCGGGCAATAATCCCCTCCCGGCTGATCCGGCCGATCTCAGCGGCAGCTTGAACAGCATCAGTGATGCGACGGTCTGGCTCCAGGTAGACAGCCTCAACGATAATGACGGCGGCGTCTATGTGACCTGGCTGGGTGACAACAACGGCGACCGCCTGGGCGATTTGGCTGTTGGGATGCCCGCTGCCAATGGCGGCACGGGGAAGGTTGTGGTAGTGAATGGCCGTCCCGGCGATTGGCCCATCCCCAACATCGGCGACCTGGAATTCCTCCTGGCGAATACCCCCTCCTATGTTGGCGAGAGCGGAGCCGGAATTGGCTCCATCATCCACTCAGCAGGTGATGTCAATGGCGACGGTGTCGCTGATATGCTCATCGGCGATCCGGCCAATGACCGCCTCATTCTAGTCCTGGGCAATCCAACGGCTGGACAATTTGAACAACCTTTGGATGGGAGTTACCCACGCCAGATTGAAATCGTGACCACCAACAGTGGTGAGTTGTTGAGTGGACAGACGGCCGTTCACGCCGCCGGTATCGGCGATGTCAACGTTGATGGCTTTGATGACCTCCTGGTCAGTGTTACTGGGGTGACAACCGGCGCTGTATACGTGGTTTCAGGCGACAGAGCTTTGATATCCCCTATAAAGATAAACAATCTGGGTGCGGCCGTTTTGCCAACAGGCCCCGGCGGTGCGTCCGTTGCCGGGGTGGGCGATGTCAACGATGATTTCATCCCCGACTTTGCCGTTGCAATGGGCGGAACCGTCTACCTCTTTGCCGGGGGCAGCGGTTGGGCACAATCTGGCTTAACGCCGCTGACAACGGCCGATGCCATTGCCACCTTCGCTACAGCGGACAGCCTGCCCACCATCGTCGGCGCGGGCGACCTGAACGGCGACAATATAGATGACTTTGCCTTCACCAATGGCAACACGCCGGTCGTTGTTTTTGGAAACGCTTCTGAGAGCTTCAGCACCCAGACCTTAGGCGGATTTGCTTCGCCGCTGTCCGGTTTCCTGGCGGCGGTGGGGGACGTTGACAAAGACGGCCGAACCGACCTGCTCGTTGGCAATGCTGACGAAGACGCTTACCTGTTCTCTGGCGCAGACCTGACGACAGCGGCGGCTACAATTGAAGGGGTAGCAGCGGCTGCTTCGACCCCCTTCACCGCCGGGGCCGATTTGGCCGGAGATGGCTCTTCTGACCTGGCTTTGGTTCCGACGGCCGACGTTGCCACAAACTTAGGCTACGATGGCTTCGTCCCGCAGCCAGTACAGCCGCCCTTCATCAATCGAAATGATCTGCCGGAAGTGGCAGGCAGCTCTACTGTCGCCGTTCAACAACAACCGCAAAGCTTTGCACCTGAAAGCGGGGAGTTTATGGCGGGTGATGTGACTGTTGCGGCCGTTGGCGGCGACTTCACCAGCATCCAGGCTGCCATTGACAGCGGTGCGGATCGGGTGCTGATTCAACCCGGCGTCTATGCCGAAGTTATTACGCTGACCAACGCCGTTACAGTGATTGGTTCTGGCGCGGATCGCACCGTCCTGACCTTCCCTGGTGGTAGTTCCGCCACAACGTTGGTGAATGTGGACGGCATCAGCAATGCCGCCCTGATGAACCTGACACTGCTGGGCAAAGGCAGTGGAACCGGTTTTGCAGTCAGCAACGGCGCGACCAATATTGCGTTGGCGCGGGCAGTGGTTCAGGGGATGGCAACGGCCGTTTCTGTGGACGGCAGCACCAGCACCCTGGCGCTGAAGAACAATACGATTGTGGGCAATACAGCCGGTTTCTTGGCTTCCAGCAATGCCGGAGTAGATATTCGCAATACCATCTTTGCTTACAATACCGGAACGGCCGTGCAGTACGGCGGTGGCGCTGTGCTGCAACTCCACCAGTACAACCTTTACTATGCCAACGGAACCGACCTCAGCCCCAACAATCCAGGCGGCGGAGAATTGTTCAGCGACCCGCTGTTCCTCAATTACGGCAAGGGCGACTTCCGAACCGAAGCCTTCTCCCCGGTCATTGACGCCGGAGCACCGGGTGACCCGGTTCCCCCCGGCGCTGGCAAGGCCATTGACATCGGCCACCTGGAACAAAGCGGCAGCAGCTTCTTCGCCGACGATGATTACTGTGCCGTCTGCCTCAACGATGGCCTTATCTGGGGCGTGGATGCCTTCGCCACCATTCAAGAGGCGGTGGATGCAGCCCAGGCTGACATTGATGACCTGCAATTAGATACCCCGATTCAATTCACCGTTGGCGTAAACGGCGGTGTCTACACCGAATCGGTTGTGATTTCAACCAGCGTCAAACTGGTTGGACAGGTTCCCGATCAGACGATCATCGTTGGAAACGGAGGCCCTGCGGTGACGTTCCAGTCGGCCGTTAACGCCGGAGTTTCTGGCTTTACTCTCATCGGCGGCGGATTGAACCCCATCGGCGTTCTCATGAACGGCGGTTCTAACAGTGTCGCCATTGATTACAACCTTATTAAGAACAACAGTACCGGCATCTCCGTCACCCAACGCGCTACCGGCTATGCCACCTTCAACACCATTATCTCCAATACAAACGGCGTTCAGTTGGCGCGGGGAACCTACTTTAACAACTATGGAGGTGGTTCTCGATTATTGGAAGATAGCTGTAATCCTGGCGCGATTTCGTGCGAAGAACGCGGCTACCTGTGGCTAGACTTGTCCAACAGCATTATCAGCGGCAATGACGTGGGGTTGTCGGCCGTTGGTAAGTCGGTTCTCTTTAGCGATAACAACCTGCTTTTCAATACCATTGACTATACCAACGTCATAAGCGGCCGAAATGACATCATTGGACAAGACCCGCTGTTGACGGGCGAGTATGGCTACCTTCAAATCGGCTCTCCGGCATTAGATGCGGCTACGCCAGATGCCCATATTCCTCCTGGGGGCGGTGTACGGGCTGATTTGGGCTGGCACGAACTCCTGGCTGCCCCAATATCCATCTTCATGGGCCAGCCAGATGAATCGCTGGCGACGGAGAGCATCGGTGTGGACCAGGTAGAGTATGCCGTTGTTCCCATCACCGACACTACCAGCCCTATCACCTCTACGCTGCCGACGACCTGGACACTGGCAACACTCGACAGCCCCGGTGAAAAGTTGACCTACTGGCAAACAAGCTACAACGCCGCTTCAGATGGTTATTACCGGGTTTACAGCCGGGCCAGTGATGTCTTGGGCAATACGGAAACAGGTGTTGATGATTGGTATGATGGTACCTTTGTGGTAGACAGCAACGCCCCTGTTGTCACCATGACCGTTTCTACCTATCTTGTCAACAACTGGCTGCTGCTGGAAGCAGAGGTGGTTGATTATATCGGAACTTCCTTCGATATTGAGGATTACTACTTCACAATAGATGGGGAACGGGTAGACGGCCGTTGGGCAGTCGAGCAGTGGACGGCCGACGGCTCTTCGCCCCGCACCTTCCGCTACTTCTACCAAAACAATACCGGTATGGATCTGTTAAATGTGGATATTCAAGCCTTTGCGATAGATGGCGCAGGCAATGTTGGCAGCAGCGCCATCCAGACGCGCAGTATCCCTGGCGAATTCTCCAACCAATGGATAGACACGATTCCACCACGCATGATCACCATAACAGCCCCAATCCCAGGAACCTATGTCGAAGACTCGATTTTATTCGAGGGAATGACCTGGGACAACGGCGCGTTCTTTTCCAGCGTGTTCGAAGAAACCGACAGCCGCACCAGCGGTATCGAGTTGAGCTTCGACGGCGGCCTGACCTGGAACCCGGCCCTAAGCTGGAAGCCACAGCCCAGCGATCCGGAATTTACTTATGCCGACCGGGTTTGGGAGTATGAATGGACGGTTCCGACCGGCCTGGATGCCACAACGATTCCTGTCCGCGTGCGGGCTATTGACAATGCCGGTAACTTCCGCAGTGAAATCATTACCGTCACTCTTGATACCGCCCCACCGAGAGATTTCCAGCCGGTTGATTTCAACCTGGCGGAAGGGATATACACTGACCATAACGAGACGCTCACCGGAACCTGGGGTGCATCCCTGGACGGCAGCGGTTGGGTAACAGCAACGGCCGTTGGTGAAAATCAGGATGGAACCTACAACCTGTTCCCGTTAGAGGACTATTCGATTACCGCTGGCAACAACGAAGGGGGAGGTACTGATCTGACCTTTGGGGTGATTGATGAGGCGGGAAACTTCACCTACGATACCTTCGGCACCTGGTATATCGGCGACGTCGCGGCTGATAGTGGTGCAGGCTGGGCTGGCTTCCAAACCTTGAACCGGGATGGCTTCATGGATACTGACCACAATGAGTGGCTGACCGCTACCGAGTTCATTGACGATGATGAACGGCCGGATCGAACCCAAAACCTCTGGGTAACCTGGGATCATCTCTTCTCCTTTATTGGCTGGCAGGGCGCTAGCTGGGGACCGGACGGCACGCTCTGGGTCTACTACGATCTGGTCGCAGGGGGTAATAATGTGGCGATTGAAGACGGCCGACATCTCCCCTTTGAAGCTGACTTTGCGGTCAGCGCCACAGGTGAATATACCGCCTACCAATGGGAGTATGACACTGGCTCCAGCAGTTGGATTTCTACAACGCTGACTACGGTGCTGACCAACCCTGGCTACCAGGCATACGGCCACAATCCTGACACAGAAACGACAGAAATACGGCCATTTTTCAACTTCCTAAATACCGGCACAGAGACCGATTGGAACCGCATGATAGCCTATGCCGTTGACCAGGGTGGCGATACCTGGAGCGCTTTCCCCACCGTCAACGACCTGGATGGCTCTTTTGATTACTTCTATGAATGGAACAAGGCAAATGGCACTTTCTACCTGCTGAACCAGCCTGAAACAGCCCACAAACCGGCCGTCGCCATGTCCTTCACCAGCGATCCGCCTGTCCAAGACACAGTCAGCGCCAATGAAACGATTACTTACGTTGCCGACCTGACGAGCCTCGAAGATGAGGATGAAGCGGGCATTGAACTGTCGCTCACCGGCTCGACCGGGTTGACATACCAGTCGGTGGCGGGCGCAGCGTCTTATGATTGCTCGGCCGGAACGAGTTGTACGATCAATCTCCCGACGATTTCGGGCGGGGGAACGCAGGTAGTGACGATTACGGCCGTTCTCGATAGCGACCTGACCAGCATTGACCAGATTACAACCACGACCCAGGCTCAGGTTGATGTGCCACTGCCCGATACCATGTTCTCACGGGTTCACAAAGTAGACATTGACGCGCCAATTGTCACGATTAACCCCTATCCGGCAAATGTTGCTGGAAGCGGCCTCCAATCGGTCTTTGGTTCAGCCTATGATGGCGACGGCGCAGGTGTGGCTTATGTGGAGGTTAGCACCGATGGGACGATCTGGCAGTTGGCAGATGGGGAGCAGTCCTGGACGGCCGAGATTACCGCGCCCGGCGGCTCCACCTGGCCCTTATTCGCCCGCGCCACCGATTACCACAACCAGACCAGTGTTCCTGTCATGGTCACGATGATCGAAGACATCTACGCCCCTATCTTGACGGCTACGGTTCCGTCTCTAGTTGGCGGGAGCGGCAGCTTCCATCATTTCGATGGCACTACCAGAGACCCGATTCCACCCGGTGCGAAAGTTGCCACAATGGAGTTCCAAGTAGACAGCGACAGCGCTACCTGGGATGAAGGCGTTATCTACAAAGGGATTGTAAATGGTGAACAATACTGGTCTTACTCCTGGTTCTTGCCCCATGAAGATGGAATAACGCACACTGTTCGTTTCCGGGCGACCGATTATGCTGAAAATGTCACAACCAGCGGCTGGTATACAACCGTTGTGGATACCATCGCCCCGGCTGTCACTGTCACACAGCAAATGACGCAGGTCGTCACCGGAACGGTCGCGCTCAGTGGTCAGATTACAGATGGGATGGGTGTAAATGGTATGAACGTTTTGGTTTATCCTGAATTTGGGCAAGGAAAAGTTATCGCTGCTTCTGTGAATGGCTCTACCTGGACTGTCTCGCTCAACGAACCGCAGGGACATTACAGCCTGTACCTCATTCCCGAAGACATCGCCGGAAATTCCGACCTGGTCGGGCCATACCCGGTTGAGGTCGTTCCGTTCGTAGCTACCCCAGGCGATGTTGGCTGTGACGGAACCCGCAACGTCCTGGATGCGTTGTATATTCTCCAATATGAAGTCGGTTTAAGAACCGGCAGCAATGACTGCCCGCTGGAAGAAAACGAAATTTATCTGCCCAGTTGTGATGTCAATGGAGATTTCCTCTGTAACGTGGTGGACGCTCTTTACATCATGCAGTGTGAGGTCGGCATTGCCAACAGCCTTTGCCCAACGGCCGTTTCGACTGAGGCACAGGTTGAAGGAATGGTTAGGGAGGAGGCCAATGCCACTGTTGGGGAAGGAACGGCAAGGACGGCCAGGGTGTCCAACATCCAAATAGAGTCTGGCTCGGTTGGAGCGGGGCAGACAACAACGCTGTCGGTCTGGGTGACAGTGCCGGAGAGTAACAATCTGACGGCCGTTACCCTGGACATTACCTTCGACCCCAACATCGTGGCCTTTGATGACTGCACGACGAACGACACAGATTTCACGCTCAGTCTGTGCGCCCTGCAAGCTGAAGACGGCCAAACTATCTCCCTTACCGCTCTCTCCGTAGGTGGCTCGAATGGACAAATGTTGTTAGGCGAGCTGGCTTTCACCGGTCTGCTCCAGGGCATAAGCAACCTCTCGCTGACGGTTCGGACATATGAAGATGGCAGCGACAGCCTGCCCCGCCTGCGGGACGGACAACTGCGAGTCGGCCGAAGCGATGGAACGCTGGAAACAGAGAAGGAGATTCCTCTTTCCGGCAAGGTGATAAAGACGGCCGATTCGTCTCTGCAGTATCAGTCCTCGCCCCAAGGAAAAGCACCAGAAGCGGCCGTTCCTTCTACCATCACGGTTGGTTCTGGTGTGGCGGCCCCCGGAGAAACAGTCACGGTTCCGATTACCGTTGTTGTGCCTATCTCGAACTCACTGACGGCTGCGACACTGCGGTTTCAATATGACCCAACCATACTCACCTTCGATTCCTGCGCCACCAACAACAGTGATTTCGACTTTAATCTCTGCAACCGAAGTGAGGGGGACGGCGTTCCACCAGATGTCATTTCCTTCTCGGCCATTTCTGCATTTGGCGTCAATGGCACGCTGCAACTGGGAACCATCACCTTTGTGGGCAACACTGAAGGAACAAGCAGTATTGTTATCGTGCCAGAGACATTTCAGGATGGCAGTGGTGAAGCACCTGTCGTTAACAATGGGACGGTGGATGTTGAGAGTCCAACGGCCGTAACGATGGGTCAACTATCGGCCACTGCTTTGTCTCTCAACCAGGGCGGCACCGTCATATTAATTCTCGCTCTAATAATGGCAGCATTTGCCCTATTACTTCTCCAATACTGGCACAGAGCCAAAAAACTCTAATCGGGTCATATTAAGGACAATACCTTTTTGCAAATTACGATACCTTCTATGCTATAATATGGACTAGTTTATGGCAGAAAGCTGGCAACTTAAAAACAAGGCGTTTTATGGATGAGCTACTGACGACCAAGCAAGTGCAGGAATATCTTCAGGTAGATCGGACAACAATTTACCGCATGTTGAAAGACGGCCGTCTGAAGGGTATCAAAATTGGGCAGCATTGGCGTTTTCCCCGTTCAAGCGTGGAAGCTATGCTTACCGAATTCGTCGCGCCACCTGCCCAGGCACAACCGGAAACGCCGATGCTGTCCCCTGATATACTACCCGTTCACTGCCTGCAGCCTGTGCAAGATGTCAGCGCTGAAACCGTTGAAGTAGGGGCCGTCACGACTGATAATGACGGCCAGCCCCTCACCGAAATCAGCAATTCCTGCCGCTTCTGTAATCTAATCCTCAGCACGGAATCTGGACGGCAGGCTTGCATTAATTCCTGGTGCACGCTGGCCCAGCAACCCGATGCTCAACCCCGTTTTTTCACCTGCCATGCTGGTTTCCAATATGCCCGCGCCCGCATAGAGATAGACGGTGTCTCTTCGGCTATACTCGTGGCTGGGCAGTTTTTCACCGCTGAACCCGATCCGGCAGCCAGAGAGGATCAAATTCAGCAGTTAGCCAAAAGGCATGGCCTTTCCGTCGAGGAACTTCACGCTGCCGACCGGCGCCACAATATTCTTAGCAAATCAAAGCAGAAGAAAATTGCCGTGTGGCTCAAAAAATTGGCCGATACGTTTGCCATTATCAGCCTGGAGCGGGCCGAAATGCTCGACCGTTTGCAACGCATTGCCGCTCTCAGCGTTATTGGGAAAGAGTAGCTTGAGTTATAGTATCCAGTGGATGTTACCTCTAGCGATTACTCATTGTTTATTGTCTTTCAAGTGTGAATCGTGACCGTATCGTCGGGCTGGGTTTGGATATCTAGCTGGCGCAACGGCCGTTCCGCCGGTCCTCGTTCTAATTCCCCATCAACCCCAAATTCGCTGCCATGACAGGGACAGCGGAACCCGCTGCCCGCCTCCTTTTGCTGCACCAAACAGCCCAAATGCGGACAAACTGCATCTAGTGCCGTTAATTCCGCCGCCCTGTGCTGGACCCAGGCTCGTGCTTCAGGCACGTAAGTGGTCGTTTCCGGCGGGAAATCTGCCAGCGTTCCCGCAGTAACCAGGGGAGATGGCCCAGTTTCCAATCCTTTTGCTCCCAGGAAACGGCCGATCTGATACACCACCACCCCCACCGCCGCCAGCCAGCCGCTGTGCACCACCAGCGTCAAAAAGCGGCGGCGGCTGATTGCATTTTCCAAGTAAGAGGGTTGTTTCATATGGCTCATATTACTTCACCGTTCGCTCATAAGTGTGGCATTCGTGGCAATAAGCGCTGTCCTGTTCCTCCGGATTTTGCTCGCAGCTGCTGCCGGTGACAAGCGGAACCTCATAGAGACGGCCGTCTACCTTTCCCGTTTCGATCAACCGCTCCCCATCCCACTGCACCCAGCCAAACGTCTCTCCCTGCGTGGTTGCGATAACCGTATCGCCCACTTCCACCGAGTAGTTGGGGTTCAAATCGGCCGAAATAATGGCCGGATGTTCCGGATCCGTAATCGTTTCCAGCAGCGGCATTTCCGTCAGCGTGCCGTGGCAGGTTTGGCATTGGATATACTGGATCTCTTTCTGGTTGGAATGGATGTCACCATTGCCCATCACCTCGCCGTTCGTGTGGCAGTCCACACAATTTAGCTCCCATTCGCATCGCGTAAACTGCGAGATAGGCTGGTAATATTCCAACTCTCGCTGGTCTTGCGCTGAGAGGAACGATGAACCGGGCAAATCGTCCCGCTCCAAGAAGGACATCTGTGACAGTGAATAGTTGCCGCGATTGTGGCAGTGGTCGCACTGATAGTAAGGGATGGCAGTGGCGAGTTGATGGGTACGGCCGTAGCCCGGTTCATTTTTGGGCGTTGTTGGGTCACTACCCTGATACAGGCCATCATTTTCATAGACGACGTGGCAGGCAGCACAGCCGGTGGCCCGGTAAAAATATGGCGCTTCCGTCGCTGCCGCCGAAAGATGGCAGCGCAGGCATTCATTGCTGAAAGTCTGTACCGGGTCAGGTGCGTCCGGGCCTGGGTGGAATGCAGACAGCGCAGACAGGCCGGTGTCTGTGGAGATTTCGTTGTCTTCAACGGCCATGATGCCAAAATGTGCTGTGGTGTCTGTCTGCCCGCCAAAGGCGTAATTGACCTGGGCGATAGCCCCGGCATAGGTAGCCTGCACGGAGGTGAGGACACGATGAATGTGGTCACTGCCGTCCTCCGCTGCACCGCTGTGGCAGGCAGAGCCGCCGCACGATTCTTCCACAACGGCCAAATCGCTGGGATTACGCCCGCCGCGCATGGTGATGTGGGCCAAATCTTTGTCCAGCGCCAGCCCGTCACCGCCGTGACAAAGTACGCAGCCAAAAGATTCAATGGAATGGGAAGGGCTGATTTCTTCAATGCCCTGATGGCAAGTGAGGCACAGTTCGGGTTGCCCCGTGAGGGTGGGGATTAACTGCACCACCTCCGGTTGGCGCTCCTGGCGCACCAAAGCGCCTGCGACAATGAGCAAAAATGCCAGGCCGAGAACGGCCGTTGCCTTCTGATAACCACTCATTGCCGCCACTCTATGATGGTCAAAATGATGATGCTAATGGTGATGGCAATGACCACAATTTGCGCCCAACGCCCGGATCGATGAAACCAAACGGCCGTTCCTTCCTCATGACGGTCCAGCGCCCAGGGCAGCAGCGTCAGGAGCAACGTCACGCCCAGAGGGATAAGAATACCGGCCAACAAGGGCGACCAAATGCGCAAAAGCGCCTGAATCCACACGAAAAACCAGGGGGCCACAATGTGTGTCGATTCAGCTAATTGCCCACCAAACGGGTCAACAGGTGGCGACAGCGGCGCATTCCAGAATAGGGCGAGCAAAAAGAGCACACAGAGGACCACCAGCGCGGCCATCCCTTCGCGTTGCACCAATTCGCGGCGCGAAATGCGCGGTGCTTTGCCGGAAGCCGCTTCTGCCCGCTGGTGGCTGATGCCCCCATCTCGGCGTACGCGGAAGGCGTGCCAGCCGATCAGCAATAAAACCGGAACGACCAAACCGAGCGTGTGCCAGGTGTAAAAGCGCACCAGGGTTGTGTCGGAGATGTCGTCGCCGCCAACCAGTAAGCGATAGAGCCAGTGACCGATAATGGGAACTTGCTGCGTGATGTGCGTGCCGACCGTGAGTGCGCCGTAGGTGTCTACGTCCCAGCGCAATACGTAACCGGAAAAGCTCAATAACAAGCTGAGTAAGAGGATGGTCAAGCCCAGAAGCCAGTTAAATTGGCGCGGTTTTTTGTAACTGCCGCTGAAGACGATGCGCAGCAGGTGTAAACTGGTTGTCAGCAGCAGCAGCACGGCCGCCCAGTAATGCAGATTGCGCAGCAGCCAGCCATAGGGGGCTATATAGGTGATCGTGCGAATGGAGTCAGCAGCGGAAACGGCCGTTGGCACATACACAAACATCAACGGCACGCCAGTTACGATTAGTGAAAGGAACAGCAGCAGCGACATCCCCCCCAGGCCAAAGGTATAACGAAACCGTGCCTCGCGTGCAGGAATGGTGGGAGGGTGTAAATGCTCAAAGAAGTTCGGCCGTGCCATAGACGTTTCTGGCAGGGAAGTTGTTAGCCGTTGGCCAAAATATCGTTGACCCAGGTGAAAGCAGCAATACTGTTTGGCATTCCCAGGGTAGTGACGCCCAAGGTAACAACTTGCTTAATCTCAGCAGGGCTGATCCCCAAAGACAAGGAACGCCGGGTGTGGGCGTGAACGGCTCCTTCATGTCCTAGCCCAATCGCCAACGCTAATTTAACAAGCTGACGGGTTTTTTCGTCTAGCGGGCCGCTGTCATGGGCAGCGGTAGCCAGTTGTTCGTAAGCGGCGGCGATGGCCGGGAATTCGGTCATAAATTGATTATGAGCTTGGGGTTTGTCAGACATCGTATCTCCTCGTATTTCGGTAGTAGTTACGTTCGATGGTGGGAAACGGCCGTTTCCCGTACCGTGAATAGTAACACATCCTGCTCATAATAGGCCGTTTCGGCGCAACCCTGGCAGTAAGCCTGACCATCCCGCAGCACCTCGCGGTGGTTGATAATTTCTTCGCCACAGGCAGCGCAGTTCACGCGCACGACCGGGCGACTGACGATTTTCTCAACCGGAGTGACCAGGCGTACCGGCTGGATGGTCAGCAGTTCGGCGTCGGGCATACGCTGGTAGCCTACCAACTGCGCGAAGTAATGCTTTTTCTCTTGGGGAGCGTAAACTAGAGCTTTTTCGCGTACCTCAGGCTGGGGGGAGATGCGTACGGCCGTTCCTGTTTTCACGTCCACAAATGTCACGGCAATTTTACCATAGTCCACCAGCCGCATGGTGCGGTGGTGCATGGAACAGCCCGTTGCTGCCTCTACACCGCTAGAAAAACAGCCATCCGTTTCTACCAGCGCCAGCAGCCGTTTGTCGCGCTGTGGAATTGCCAGCCCCAGCGCCGCTGCTCCCGCCAGTCCCATGCGCACACCTAAGACCTGGCGTGGGCAAAGGTGTTTGTGCCAGCTTGAGGATAAATCGAGAATTGCTTGCAGGTCACTCATGTTTAGTCGCCAGCTTGCGAATATAATTGTGGTACGGCAACGGCAGGTTCGTGAACGGCCGTTTCCTCTTCCCCCTCAAACAACGGTAAATACTTCGCCGCCAGGGTGAAGGCAAATACACCAGCCGCCACGATACCCACTGAAACTGAAACTTCCATGAAACTGGGGAAATAACTCGTTTGGGTCATAAACGTGGGCGCCAGCGGCAGATTACGGATGTGTTCGACGGCAAACCAGCTCACATTAAAACGGTTAATCATCAACCCCACAACCACAAAGAGCGAGCCGATAAGCAGGCCATTTGCACTATTGCGGATTTTTGATTGGGTAAATAACACGATGGGTACAATCGCGCCAACGATGATTTCCAGCCAGAACAAAGCGCTCATTCCGCCGCTGCTGAAGAGGTATGACAATTCGCCAAAATAAGCCAGTTCGCCGAACTTTAGTAGTAGATAGATACCCAGCCCAATGGGAATATATTTTGCCAGTTCGCTCAATAAATTTGTTTCAAGACCACGATGGAAAACCCGTGAACTGAGGGAGGATTCCAAAATGATCATGCCCAGACCGACAGTAATGGCCGAAACGAAGAACAACAACGGCAAAATGGGTGTCCACCATAGTGGGTGCAAGCTATTGCCTTGAATCAGCAGCAGGCCGCCTAGCGAAGACTGGTGCAGGGTGGAAAGGACGACGCCCAAAATGACGAAGGGAATGGCAATGCGGTGCAGGTTGTGCGCGATTTTTGGCAGACGCAGCCCCTCAAACAGCACGGGAGCAAACTCAATTGCCAAAACGGTAGTGTAGGTCATTACACAGATGCCAATCTCGAACAGCACGGAATGGTGGTTTTGGTAGATCATCATGTGCCAGATGCGTTCCGGACGACCCAGGTCTACCAGCAGCGCCACGATGACCATAACGTAGCCTAAAAAGCCGGTGAGGATAGTCGGTCGTAGCAAAGGCTTAAACCGTTCAATATCAAATATGTGGACAATTGCCGCCATCGTAAATGCGCCGCTGCCCAACGCGACACCGCAGAACAGATCAAAACTAATCCAAAACGCCCAGGAATAGGTGTCGTTCAAGTTGCTAATAGCGCCAATGCCGTTCACGTAGCGAAGCAGGGCAACTATCGCGCCCCAGGCCATCAGGATCAGCATGATCGAGATACCGGGTGTTAAATGCAGCTTTTCTGAAAGCCGAACTTTTACTTTCATTGGATTTCCTCCTCTGCCATTACTTCTACCGCATCTTCAACCAGGCTCTCCGTTTTGTGGTTTTTATTTTTGTATGTACGAACCCCGGCTGTAACTGCGCCGAGAACGGCCGTCCATGACAAAGCCACCGGGATGGTATCACCCACGTACATTTCGCTCAGGGTGTTGAGCGGCTTATCGCCAATGTCTTCCGGCAGACCCAAATCTTTAAATGGTACATGCGACAAAATCAAATAGGATGTGCCGCCGTTTTCGGTTTCGCCGTAAACGTGATCGATGTAACGGTCAGGGTGGGCCACGATACGATCATGTGCTTCCGCGATCAACTCCGTGCGGTCGCCAAACACCAGTGCATCTGTGGGGCAGGTCGCTACGCAGGCCGGTTCCAATCCAGCGTCGATGCGATGATCGCACATCGAACATTTGTCAATCAGGGGGCCTTCCACAATGCCCTTGTCCCAATCAAACTTGGGTACACCAAAGGGACAGGCATTCATGCAGTAGCGGCAGCCAATGCACAAATCGCTGTTGTACACTACAGGGCCATCTTCGCGCTTTGTCCACGCGCCGACTGGGCAGGCCGAGGCGCAGTCCGGTTCCAGGCAGTGCATACAATGGTAGACCATCGTCGAACGTTCTAAGTTAGGAAATTGCCCACTCACGCCAATGCCCGATACCCAAATGCGAGTCTTGTCCATCGGGATATTATTTTCTACGCTACAAGCCACCATACAGGCCCGGCAGTCAATACAGCGAGTCGCGTCGAAAAGCATTGCATATTGTTTCTTGTTAGCCATTAAGTTGCTCCATCTCTTAGACTTTCTGCACCGTGACAAATGTTTGGCTCAATGCCTGGCTGCCACTGATGGGATCTGTAAAGCTCAAGTGCAGTGCAGAATCGCTGGCGCCTACGCCATATCCGGTGGTCAACCCCTTGGAGAGATGACCATAGCC
>JBAPRX010000439.1:0-8838 GCA_049281335.1 Promineifilaceae bacterium (SeqCode) | reverse complement strand
GCGTTCCCTTCAGTTCATTACCATGAAGCTCCTCATTCACGTTTGCTTCAATTAGCTTCTGTGTATGAGCAACGCCGATAGTGTGAACACTCTTTTCAATCCAGCTCGTCAGTAACGTAAACTGATCCCAATGAGAGGTTGGGCTTGTTCCATTAGGGGTCGAATGTGGCTTTGCTCCATTCAAGTTTCCGTTCATGGTCCCATTCCCATTCGTGTAATTGGAGCCATTGCCGTTCTGACGCTGCCGGATTTCATCCAATGTTACTTCTTTGACAACCGGAATTGGGGGGTCGTCGTTGGTCTTGTCCATTGATTTGAATGCGCCATTTTGATAATCTCGCTGCCCTTGCCTTCCTGATGGACGCAGCGAGTCGGTTAGGGGTTCGGAGTTCTCGGCTCGTAAGGCTGGATAGTAGTGGATGAGAACCTGTTCTTGAACATCCAATAGTGTGCTTTGAATCTGGTTCTTCAGGATTTTCATTTCCTGCTCGAGCATCTTGACTCTTCTTTCTAATTCCACAGTTACAATCCTCATTTATCTGCGGTACTGCTCGGCTTAATAAAGAGCCTCGCCGGTTTTGGCGAGGCACTGCTAATTTGTACTAGCTTTTGAAAGAACCCGGTCTGCGCACTACTACCGGTATTTGATTTTATTTGTTGAATTTTCTGAAAAAGTGAATGAGAGGGGGGCCGGACTTGGCCGGCCCCATTCCGATACTGATGGATTACTTTGTGTTAGTCCAGGCTCATTACTGGGTCAATGTAGGCCGGGGTTACGCGCTGTACGCTGACCGTAGAACCCTTCGGTGGCTGCAATTCGATAGCAAATTCTTTGTTAACCGACAGAGGAGTGGTCAGGGGGGCCAAGTCAACGGTGATCTGGGCCAATTCGCCACGTTCCAGGAGCATGTCGCTGTCGTTGTCGCCAACGAAAACAACTGTCATCGTGATGTTGGGGGCATACTGTACTTCGTCCCGATAGTTAGCCAAGACTTTGTCCATATCAATCGGTTCGCCACCGACGACGTTGCCGACGGTGAAAACCAGTTCGTCAACCGTGCCGGAGGAACCGGTGGTGGTTGCTGTAGCGATGACGGTTCCTTTTACTTCCATAGAAGCTTGAACTTCACCGAGTCCGGCATAAACAGCTTCTTTCCCACGCTCAGTGGAGAAAGTACCGGCTGACAGAATTGTAAACGCGAATACGGATGCAACGACGATAAAGGCGATGAGGATAATGGCCGTTTCCAGGGCGGTCAGACCACGCTCATCTTGGTGAAACTTGTTAATAAAACGAAACATTTTTATCTCTCCTAAAAATTTAAAAAATATCTAAGACGTTATTTGGGTTAATTTTTCCCTGTCGTCATGTTCGGTTTTATCCTACAACAGAAATATTCAGTTGTGCGTTTGGCTTGTAGGAGGGTTGCGTTAGGGTTGCGTGAGGGTTTTACACACGCAAAACGGCCGTGCGGAATTAGAGGCGTCAGGCACTTAGGAACGCTATGGACTTGATGATTTAGACTGAGAGGGGGTCTATTTGGAGCGTGTCACGTGGGTCTGGCGATTAGAAGGGGAGAGCCAGGACTGTCCTCTGCTATACCATTGTCAATCGTTAAAGCCCGGAGGGAATTTCCAGGATGTAACCGTGATGGGGGACGGTCCGCAAGTAGATTGGGTTCTGGGGGTCGGTTTCGATTTTGTTTCGTAGGTTACGGACATGCCAACGAACCAGACTGGCATCGGCCGTTCCTGGTTCGTAAGCCCACACATCTTCCAACAACTGCTCGCTAGAAAAAGTCTGCCCCAGATGCTTGATTAGAAAATGAAAAAGCTCAAACTCAACTGGCGTTAGCTGTATCCGTTCTTTGCCGTGAATCTTTAACCAGGAAGCCTGTAGGTCTAACAAAAAGGGTCCAAGTTGTAGCTGGTGAATGTCCCCTGGGTTGGCGGACTCCTCAGGGGGTGTTTGCCTCCGCAGCAGAGAGCGTATGCGGGCGTGCAGTTCACGAGTATTGAATGGCTTCGGTAAATAATCATCCGCCCCTGCATCCAGCCCTGCGATCTTTTCATCTACTGTATCACGGGAAGTGAGGAAGATGATCGGTACGTCGTGCAGGTCCGCGTCTTCGCGTAAACGCTGGCAGACCTCTAACCCATCCATCCAGGGCATATTAATATCCAGAATAACGATATGCGGCTGAAACCGACGGGCAATCTGTAATCCTTCCAGCCCGTTGACGGCCGTAACAGCATCATAGCCTTCATTTATCAGACTGGCCCGCAGACCGCGAATCAGTTGATAATCATCATCTACCAATAATATGCGAGGTTGTGGCATCCAGATATTTCCTTACATTCACAGTGGATACGAGACAAATATACATTTGACCAGCATGCCCGGGTCGGCAAACTTGACCCCAGTATATTGATCACAAATGACAAAACTCACCGCTCCTAAGCATGAATATATAATTCAACAACAAAAACTGCGCCATGAGGCTCGTTGTTTTCAACCCAAATCCGACCATCGTGCGCATCTACAACCAACTTACAAAAAGCCAATCCCAATCCCACCTGGGCTACATTTCGACGCCCTTTGGCAGCCAGATCATAACGGTTAAAGATAATTTCCTGAAAATCCTTAGGAATTCCTGGCCCTTCATCGGCAATTTCAACGCGCAGGTCAGGCTGCTTATCATCGGCCGTTTTGTTGCCATATAGGGCTTTCAGAGTGACTTTACTGCCTCCTGGCGAGAATTTGAAAGCATTAGACAGCAAATTATCAATCACCCGTTTCCACAGTTCAGCATCCAGCGACATTTGTCGTGTTTCCGACGGAAGCATCAATTCCAGGTCAATACCCCGTAATTCAGCCAACGGTTTATGATGCTGATAAATTGAGCGTAATAATTCATTTAAGTCAACCGAGCTGCAATCAAGAACCAGGCGATGCTGTTCCATCTTTGCTGTTAGGAGCATATCGGTAACAAAGGAGGAAAGCTGGGAAGTTTCCTGTCGAACAGTTTCCAGATATTCCAATCCAGTTACCGAGTGAATCTCCCTCTCCAACAGATCGCAGTAGACCGCAATGCTGGTTAGCGGATTGCGAATGTCGTGCATGATCATATTAGCCAGATCCGAACGAAGCTGAAGTGTTTGCTGGAGGGCATCATGCCGCCGCTTGATGCGCAGCATAGAACGGACCCGCGCCCGTAGTTCCAGTCCGTTGACCGGCTTGCTGACAAAATCGTCGGCCCCAGCCTTCAATCCCCGCGTCAGATCAGCTTTGCTGTCCAGGGCCGTTGTCAGAATAATCGGAATATGCTGCCAGTGTTCGCTGCTCTTAATTCGTCGGCACACTTCAAAGCCATCCATGCCCGGCATCATCACATCAAGCAGAATTGTATCTGGCTCAATCTCCTCCAACATAGCCAGAGCGTGGAGGCCGCCTTCGGCAAACAAGAGATTATAACCCTCTAACAATAAGAGCATCTCCAGCGTTCGCCGGGCGTTGATCTCATCATCCACAATTAAGATAGTTGGAACTGACTCTGTTATTTGTTCCATCACGAATCCTGTTGTCAGGAGACGGTCTTCATGTCTCTATAGTAACGGGGTGATCAACCTGACCCCTTGGCTTTGTATACCTTGCAATTGTTTCTATGAGCAGTTTTAGACTTAACGGCTTGCTAAGATAGTCTGTTGCTCCAGCCGCCAGACAACGCTCTTTGTCCCCGGCCATAGCCAGTGCCGTCACAGCGATGATTGGCAACTGTTTGAAAGCAGGATCGGAGCGAATAACACCAATCGCTTCCATGCCATCCATTTTTGGCATCGCCATATCCATTAGGATAAGGTCTGGGTGGTGTTCAAAGGCCATTGTAACAGCTTCTTGACCGTTACGCGCCACTATCACCTCATAGCTCAAAACGGTCAAATAGTCGGTAACAGAGGTGATAGCGACCTCGTTATCTTCGGCCAGCAAAACTCGAACCCTGGTTTGTGCCATATTGCTCTCAGTCGCTGCGGCCGTTTTCCCCATCTCCTGACTTTCATAGGCATCAAATGAAGTAGTCATAACTTCCTCAGGGAGATTAATGGTGAAACAACTGCCATTACCGATCTCGCTGTCAACAATAACAGTCCCTCCATGTAATCGTACCAGCCGTTGAACCAATGCCAACCCTAACCCTGTTCCATTATACTCCCGCGAGAGCTTGCTATCTACCTGCACAAATGGTTGGAACAGGCGCTCTACCTCCTCTGTCGCTACACCAATACCTGTATCCCACACATCGAAGCGAACCGTTTTGGTTGCAGCATCAACCCTGGCCCGCAGCCCAACACGGCCGCCTTTCGGAGTGAACTTAACAGCGTTGCTCAACAGATTCACCAAAATTTGTTTGAAACGTCGTTCGTCAACCACAATTGTTTCCGGTGCGTGCTCCAAATCTAGTTGCACATCCAGCTCTTTCTTATGTGCATCCCGTTTGACGAAACGAACACTCGCCTCACAAACCGATCTCGTGGAAACAGGCAAAGGCTCCAGTTCCAGTTTTCCCCCTTCAATCTTGGAAACGTCTAAAATGTCATTGATCAAAGAGAGCAGGTGAGTGCCACTCTCTTCAATATATTGCAGTGAGTTATTTTGTTTCTCATTCAGTGGCCCGTAGACTTCTTCTTGCAGCGCCTCAACCATCCCCAGGATCGTATTGAGTGGGGTGCGTAATTCGTGGCTCATACTGGCTAGAAAATCATCTTTCAGGCGTGATGCCCTTGCTAATTCAGCAACCGCGACCTGTAATTCGGCCGTTCGCTCCTTTACATGCTGGGCCAGATGGGCGCGTTCTTCGGCCAGGGCCGCTTCCGCCCGTTGGCTGATGTCATTTAACTCCTTCAACTGTTCAACATTCTGCTGGACTTCATTGTAAAGACGGGCATTTTTGATCGCAATAGCCGCCTGACTGGCAAAAGCGGTTAGAACGGCCGCGTCACTTGGTTTATACATATCTGGTTTGCTGCTGCTCACCGTAAGTAAGGCGACCACTTCGTTTTGTAAGACAACAGGCGCACCTGCCCATGATTTAATTTGCTCCCTAGCCCCTTCTTCAAGAGCACGCGGATTCGTTTCAGTGTTAGGAATTACCAAAGGCATTCTGATGTCTGCAATTTCCTGCATATACTGTAATGAGGCATTGATCAGGTCATCCGGTCCCCAAAAACCATGACTGGGAACGCGGGCGCTTTGCAATACATTATCTTCCAGTGTAATCATGACAACATTTGCCTGATCATAAGGAATAACCTGGCCGATTTGATCGAGCAGCGCATCTAACAATTCATCAAATTCCAGAATCGCGCCAAGCGCGACGCCAACCTCCCGGAGCGCTTCGGCAAGCTGGCGCTGTTGGTTCGCCTTCACTTCCGCCCGCTTGCGTTCGGTGATCTCCCGCTGCAATACTTCATTGGTGACACGCAGCTCTTCAGATGCCCGCTCTGCCTGTTTCAGAATGGCATACATAGAGCTGAGAACTCCAATTGAGACAGAGATGTACCCCAACTGTTTCAGGGCAACAGCGGCCGTAAAAAAGGGGTCAAACAATCGCTGCGAGAAAAACATGAACAACCCTTGCCCGGCCATAATAATAAGCAGTCCGCGAATCAACCATACCTCGGAGCGGTCATGTTTCCATCTCCCCTCCACAAAATACCCGACTGACGCCCAAAAGAGGAACAGGCTCGCAATGGTTGATGCAGTTTGGCCTGGTCGAGATGCAATATATTCTCGCCCGACTAATAAAAAGATGGCATATAAGAGGAATAGTAATAGGAGGAATGGCATTGTCCAATGGCGTAGTGCTTTCGCAAACCGTCCGGTGTCATTTTGGCGCCCCCGTACAATCCAACTGCCGAGAATCAGAATAGATAAGAACAAGGGAGAAGCATTCCAACTCCAGGGAAAGACGTTGTCTCCAGTTATCGAGAGTGAAGCGCCAATAAAAGATGCCGCTATCATGGCATGATAGGCATCCAATAGACCAGCGCCGATGAACCCCGCGCCGATAAAGAGGAAAGGCGTTTGCCTGCGAGCGTAGAAACGGATCAATGCCAGCGTTCCCACAAATAAAGAGATGGTTGCGGCAAGGAACTCCATAACGCTGTGGAGTTGGACCGTTCCCTGTGCCGACACTGATCCAAGTGCCAGACGTATAACGATGAGGAAAACAAGCGGGATTATGTAAATGAAAACGCGAATGTTAATTCCCGCCTTATTTCGGAAAATTGTCATATCAAAGTTATTACTATTTTAATAAATAGTCTGTGATTGTGATGGGGTAAACTCTGGCCCCTACTGCTCATGGTTGTCCATGTGTTACCCAGAGTTTACAGAGAGGTAGATATTAATTCATTGTTATTTCCATTATAGTTATCAACAGAGGCTTTCAAATAGCCTTTTAGTAACGAGGTTGCCAGGATTCACCTCCTATATAAAAGGCTGTAAGACGGCCGAGACAGATTTCCTCCTTGACACTTCCCCCTATCCGCTTGACAATTGGACGAATGAATCGAAAAGAATTCCTTGATCTAATACAAAAACGGCCGTTGCTTCTCGATGGCGCAATGGGAACCTTGCTTCATGCGCGTGGTGTGCCAATTGACAAATCTTTTGACGCCATAAACCTCGAAGACCCGGCTCTGGTTGCCGACATTCACCGCAGCTATATTGATGCCGGGGCCGATATTATCGAAACCAACAGCTTTGGAGCCAACCGGTTCAAACTGGCTCAACATGGGCTGGATGGTGAAGTGCGAGCCGTCAACCAGGCCGCTGTCTCCGTTGCCCGCCGTGTCATTGAAGGTTCCTTCAAACAGGTGCTCCTGGCCGGTTCTGTCGGCCCCCTGGGCGTTCACCTGGCCCCTCTGGGTCGCGTCAAAGATGCCCAGGCCCAGGCCGCCTTTGAAGAGCAGATTGCCGCCCTCATTGAAAAGCCCGATGGCACAACGGCCGGAGTGGACTTAATCGTTCTGGAAACAATCCCTGATGTCAGAGAAATCGAAGTGGCCGTCAGCGCCGCCCGCTTAATCTCCCGGGAAATCCCCATCATCGCTATGATGACCTTTACCAGAGATGATCGCACTTTGCTGGGCGATAGACCAGCCGAAGTCGCTGTCCATCTGGCTTCCCTGGAGGTAGATGCTATCGGCGTCAATTGTAGCAGCGGCCCGGTTCAGGTGCTGCGGCTGTTAGCCGAACTCCAGGACGCCGCTCCCAACATACCTCTGGCAGCTTCACCCAATGCAGGTTGGCCGCAGCAAATGGAAGGCGGCCGTGTTCTCTATCCGGCTACATCCGATTATTTCGCGGAGTATGCCAGAGCCTTTGTGGAGGCCGGAGCGAGAGTGGTTGGGGGCTGCTGTGGAACCACCCATGCCCATATCAGCGCCATGCGTCGCTCCCTTGATAATCCCAGCGAGAAGAGTCGGCCGTTGCCCGGCGTCAGCCACCGCAGAAAAATGGATCAGCGAACGGCCGATCAGCCCACCGAACTGGCCCAGGCACTTGCTCAAAAACGGTTCGTTGTGACCGTCGAGATGAACCCGCCGCGTGGCATTGCCGCCCGTCGTCTGCTGGCTGGGGCCAAAATGTTAAAAGAAGCTGGAGCCAATTTCATTGATGTGGCCGACAGTCCTCTGGCCCGGATGCGGATGAGCGCCTGGGCCGCTGCCCATCTGGTGCAAAAAGAAGTAGAGTTGGAAACGGTACTCCATTTTCCCACACGCGGCCGTAATCTCTTGCGCGTTCAGGGCGACTTACTGGCTGCCCATGCCTTGGGCATCCGCAACCTTTTCATCGTCATGGGCGACCCAACAAAAATTGGCGACTATCCCGAAGCAATGGACAATTACGACATTGTCCCCACCGGCTTGATTCAACTGATTAAAACCCGTTTGAACAGCGGCGTTGACCAGGCCGGACAGCGCATTGACCAGCCGACCAGCTTTGTTGTTGGCTGTGCCGTCAGCCTCGAACCGCAAAATGAGGCCAGAGAGCTGAAACTGCTACACAAAAAGATAAAAAATGGAGCCGATTTTGCCCTGAGTCAGCCGGTCTTTAATCCTGCCAGGGCGCAGGCTTTTCTTGCGGCTTATGAAGCGGAGTTTAGCGAACCAACCATTCCCATTGTTGTCGGCATCCAACCCTTGTACAACGTTGGAAATGCCGAATTCTTGCACAATGAAGTGCCGGGCATTACGATCCCCGACAGCTATATGGAGCGTCTGCATGCCGCCGAAGATCAACAGCAGGTAGGGGTGCAAATTGCCCAAGAAATTCTGGAAGAGATTCACCCCTTCGCCAGCGGTGTTTATATGATTCCCGCTTTCGGCCGTTATGATCTGGTGGCAGATGTCTTAGATGCACTCTCAATAGAGGGGACTCCCGTAAAATGATTATCTGGAACATACTCTTTGCTCTGATTGGCCTTCTCGTTGGCGGGCTGCTCAACGTTCTGGCCGACGATTTACCGGCTCGAATTCGGCCGAAACGCCCCCACTGTCCCCGCTGTGGTCATATTTACGGCCCGGCTCAATGGCTGGCAGTCGGCCGTCTTATACAAGGCGGAAAATGTTCCGACTGCGAACTGCCAACCCGCCGCCGTGCGCTCCTGGTAGAGATTGGAACTGCCCTGATCTTTGCCGCCTTGCCCTCCCTGATTAAATCCAGGGTGGATTTGACCATTTACGCGATCTATGCGGCCGTTCTCATTCTCATTATCGTCACTGACGTTGAACACCGGCTTATCCTCCACGTTGTCACCTTCCCAACGACCGTTT
>JBAPRX010000438.1:0-2935 GCA_049281335.1 Promineifilaceae bacterium (SeqCode) | reverse complement strand
GTCATACCTTCCATTGGGTAGTTACGGCCGATAATGGGCAGATGGTTCCAGATGGGACCGGCCAGAGTTTCAGCTTAACCCCTTACGATAATGGAACCTATACCGTGACCTTCACCGTCACCGACACGCATGGGGCCAGTGGCTCCGACACGGCCGTTGTGACTGTCTCCAATCTGCCGCCGGTCACGGATGCAGGGCCGACACAGACGGTCAATGAGGGGCAGCAAGCCGAGTTCGTTGGGACATTTACCGACCCTGGCACCAATGATACCCACGACACCTCATGGGTTGTGGTGGACAGCGGCGGCATGACAGTTGGCAGTGGGTCGGGTCTGACTTTCGACTTTACCCCGGACGACAACGACACCTTCACCGTCACGTTCTCTGTAACGGATGACGATGGCGGCATGGGCAGCACAGATGTTGCCCTGACCAGCTTGAATGTCGCCCCAACGGCCGATGCCGGGCCGGATCAAATGGCAGCGGCGGGAACGGTCGTAACCTTCACTGCTATCTTCACCGACCCTGGAACGGCCGATACTCACACCTTCTTGTGGGAGGTTGAAGCCAGCAACGGTCAGACCGTCCCGAACGGTACGGATCAAGCCATCTCCTTCACGCCGGATGCGGCAGGGACGTATAC
Source organism: Promineifilaceae bacterium (SeqCode) (assembly GCA_049281335.1). Lineage (GTDB taxonomy): Bacteria > Chloroflexota > Anaerolineae > Promineifilales > Promineifilaceae > JAKEFB01. The sequence goes on along the minus strand of JBAPRX010000438.1, from coordinate 2,292 downwards.
GCTGACAGTCACGGTGGCGGACGACGATGGCGGGGAGGGGGTTGATTCGGCCGTCTTAGTGGTAACGGAAAAACCGGTCTACATCCGCTACATACCGATTGTTGAAAACCAGGGGCCATCGGCTCCAGAAAACCAGGAGGGACAGCTCCCGAAATGGCCCTTCTTGCTGCTGCCAGCCCTGGTTTTGGGATTCGGCCGTCGCTGGTGGCAGCGCAGCCGGTAAGCCCTTATCGGTCCATCACCGGAGAATGAGAAACCGGCCGAATTACCACTATAGTAATTCGGCCGGTCTATTGTTAGGCCGCTAATTGATTAGTTTCAGTGGGGCTGCGGCCTTCCTCCTCTTACTTAAAATCGGTTAAATCCAACCCCGGAGACGGACTGCACGTGCCACCCGGTCAACGGCAACCAGATAGGCCGCGACGCGATTGTTGACGTCCCTGGCCTTTGCCATATGATGAACAGCATGGAAAGCGGCCGTCATCTTTTGGTCCAGGCGCTGCTGGGTCATTTCTTCATCCCAGTAGTATTGGTAGGCATTTTGAACCATCTCAAAGTAAGAGACGGTAACGCCGCCGGCATTGCACAGGAAATCAGGAATGACGTAGACGCCATTATCATAGAGAATGTCGTCTGCATCCGGTGTCGTCGGCCCGTTGGCGAGTTCAGCCATAATTGTTGCCTGGATATTGTCGGCATTGTTCCGAGTAATGACCCCTTCCAAAGCGGACGGGAATAGGACCATCACAGGCAGTTCCAGAAGTTCTCCATTGGTGATATTTTCCGCTTCGGGAAAGTCCAGCACCGTACCATTATGGACTTTGTGGTTGGTTGCGGCTGTGTAATCAATTCCATGCTGGTTGAAGATGCCGCCCTGCGAATCACTGATGGCGATGACTTTCATGCCCAGCATTTCTGTTGCCAGCAGATGGGCGAACTGACCGGCATTCCCATAGCCTTGAATAGCGGCCGTCTTGCCGGCAAGGTCAATATTCAATAGTTTAGCCGCTTCTCGAACTGTATAGATACCGCCTCGCGCCGTGGCCTCATTTCGACCGGCCGCCCCGCCGACATCCAGGGGCTTGCCGGTGATGGCGCCGGGTTCATGATGCCCCACCAGCATGTCATACTCATCCATCATCCAGGCCATAATCTGGGGATTTGTGTACATATCGGGGGCAGGCACATCTTTGGTGAGGCCCACATAGCGAGCAATCTGGCGCATATAATTCCGGCTCAACCTTTCCAGTTCCGTCTGGGAGAGGAGCCGTGTATCGCAGATAACGCCTCCCTTTGCGCCGCCGAGCGGAATGTCAACAACGGCCGTTTTCCAGGTCATCCAGGCCGCCAGAGCGCGAATGGTGTCAATGGTTTCCATTGGGTGGAAGCGAATTCCGCCTTTAGCTGGTCCTCTGGCGTCATTATATTGCACCCGATAGCCTTGAAACACTTCTGTCACGCCGCTGTCCATTTTAACAGGAATGGTGAAACGAAATTCACGCATTGGCTGCCGCAAAAAGGTGTGCATTTCCGGACTGAGATGGAGAATTTCGGCTGCCTTGTCAAGCTGGGCCTGGGCAATAGCAAACGGATTCAACACCTCACTAACTGGTTTCTCAAAATGCTTTTCAATTAATGGCTCTTTTAACATCAGAATTTCTCCTGTTTCACAAGAAAAGATTGTCACACAACTTCACGATTCAACTGCCAGCATTGCCAACTCACTAAATTCATTGTCTAGTGGGTTAATAATGCGAATGCCGAGAGAGGATTCACTTAAAGCGATAACACCGGTAGGCTCGGCTTCCTCCGGCACCACGACCTGAAAGATTTCAACTTCAGGCACATCCGTTAATAGTGGCACAATCTCATTTTTCACCATTGAATAACTGAGATTGAACTTTTCAAGATCAACAAGCTTCTCCCAAAGGGTGATGCACACTTCCTTGTTTTCTTCTGGACGTTTCAGAAGGAACATTCCCTGAAATCCGGATTGGCGTTTCACCAGTTTGAGCAGCTTGTCATTGAAAATAGCTGCCATCTTGTCTGCCTTATTGGGCTTGATACATAGCGTTACCATTCTGGCATACATGCGATTTTCCTCCTTCAGACGAAATCCTCTATTCCATAATGATTTCTTGCCGGGCTATCAAGATTGAATAGGGTGATTGTCGGCCGAAAAAATGTCTATTTCCCCTTCGTAAACTATAGAATCTTTGCAAGAATCAGAAAAGTTACATATTTCACCAAAATAGAATGAGGTTATTCACTATTTGGGTGATGCTGCAAAGT
>JBAPRX010000437.1:0-3512 GCA_049281335.1 Promineifilaceae bacterium (SeqCode) | reverse complement strand
GGTGGTGTTCCACGCGGCCGTGTTATTGAGATCTACGGCCCGGAATCCTCCGGTAAGACAACCCTCTGCCAGCACATCATCGCCGAAGCACAGAAACGAGGCGGTGTTTGTGCCTTTGTGGATATGGAGCACGCCCTCGACCCGAACTACGCCGCCAGATGTGGCGTAGATGTAGACAATCTCTATGTTTCCCAACCCGACACCGGTGAACAAGCCCTTGAAATCGCCGAAGCCCTCATCCGTTCCAGCACCATGGACGTTGTGGTGGTGGATTCGGTCGCGGCCCTGGTTCCCAGAGCCGAAATCGAGGGCGAGATGGGCGACGCTCATGTCGGCCTCCAGGCTCGCTTGATGTCCCAGGCGCTGCGGAAGCTGTCCGGGGTTATCAAGCAGACCAACACCGTTGTCATCTTTACCAATCAGTTACGCATGAAGATTGGGGTGATGTTTGGCAACCCGGAGACAACCAGCGGTGGCAATGCTTTGAAGTTCTACGCTTCCGTTCGGCTGGACATTCGCCGGATACAAAGTCTGAAAGTCGGCGGCGATGTCGTTGGCAATCGGACACGGGTGAAGGTCAAGAAGAACAAAGTCGCTCCCCCCTTCACAGAAGCGGAATTTGACATCATGTACAACGAAGGCATCTCCAAAGTTGGCGATGTCCTTGACCTGGGTGTTAATTACAATCTGGTAGACAAACGAGGGGCCTATTTCCGTTATGGTGAGACATTGTTGGGCCAGGGACGGGAGAATGCCAAGGTATATCTGGCCGAAAACCCGGAACTAACATTTGAGATAGAAAATCTGATCCGCCAGCAAGCTGGTTTACCGCTATTGGCCGAGTTACAAGATCTCGAAGCTGCTGCATAACCTCGAAGAGATTTAATAACCAACGGCTATAACGGACGATTGTAGTCCAGTTGCAACTTGCATCCGCGACTTGTGCTACAATCCTATAAACAATAAGAAATGCTGCGAATAGCCGTGGTAGAAATGCCACGGCTATTTTTTTACCAAAATACAACCGACTTTTGTTGTTTGGCATCTCCATTACCATTCACCAAAAAAGCCTGAAACAACAAAAGTCTTAACAACTTATATATGGGAACAATAACGGCAATAACCCGGCAAAAACGAAACAAAGAGCGGGTCAACATCTTCATAGACGACTCATACGCCTTTAGCCTGGCAGAGATTACGGCCGTCCGCCTCCACACCGGCCAGGAACTAACAGACGAAGACATTGCCCGACTCGACGCCGAAGATTCACTAGAAAAAGCCAAACAAAGCGCGTATCGCTTTCTCAGTTACCGGCCACGCAGCACGGCCGAAGTCCGCCAAAACCTTCTTGGAAAAGGATATTCCGAAGAAGTGGTGGAGCAAGCATTAATTCGACTAACAGAACTGGACTTACTAAACGACCGGGAATTTGCCCGATATTGGATCGAACAAAGAGAAACATTTAAGCCGCGCAGTCAGCGGGCATTGCGCCAGGAATTACACCAGAAAGGACTAAGCCGTCAACTTATAGACACGGCCGTTGCCGATGTGGATGAAGAGGCTGCTGCCCGCAAAGCCGCCGAGAAAAAAGCCCGAAGTTGGACGCAGCTTCCCAAAGAAACTTTTTTCTCAAAAATGAGCGGCTTTTTGCAACGTCGTGGCTTTGATTATGCTATCACGAGAACTGTCACCGAAGAAGTATGGCAGTCAGAAGAGAGGAAGGATAGCCCACCCAATGAACCTAGCGACTAGAAGGAGAATTCGACATGTTAGAGATAGGCATTGCTGTACTGGGCCTGCTGATAGGCGGCGGGATTGGTGCAGCAGTCATCTACTACTACCTAAAACCCAAATATGACGCAGAATACGAACGAGTACGAAAGGAGATAGCCGAGCAGCGAGAAACAGCAGAACGAGAAGCAATGGCAATCATTACTGCTTCTCAAGATGAAGCTAAAGAGACCCGCCTGGAAGCAGAGCGCGTCATCGAACAACGGTATAAAGACCTGGCACGGGCAGAAGAACGGCTGGACAAACGTCAGTCCAGCCAGGACAAACTGGCCCAACGTCTGGAAGTTCGAGAACAAAAGCTGAACCGCCGTCAAAGTCAGATTGACAAAATACGAAATGAAATGAAGCAAATGGAGTCGGAACGTTTAGAGGCATTGGAACGTGTTGCCAATATGACCGTTGACGAGGCCAAACAACACCTGCTCGCCGCTGTTGAAGCGGAATCACGCCAGGATATGGCCCGAATCATGCGGGAAATCGAGGACAAGGCCAAGGAAAGCGCAGAAGACAAGGCCAGAGAACTGATCGCCCAGGCCATCCAACGGGTCGCCAGCGATCATGTCTCCGATATCACTGTCTCCGTCGTTCCCCTGCCCAATGAAGAGATGAAGGGGCGCATCATCGGCCGAAACGGCCGTAACATTCGCGCTTTCGAGATGGCCGCTGGCGTTGATGTCGTCGTGGACGATACCCCCGAAGCCGTCACCGTCTCCAGCTTCGACTCCGTTCGCCGTGAAATTGCCCGCCGGGCAATGGCAAAACTGATCGTAGACGGCCGTATTCATCCCGCTCGCATTGAAAAAGTCGTCAAAGACGCCCAAAAAGAGGTAGAAAAAGACATCAAAGAGGCCGGGGAAACGGCCGCATTTGAAGCCAATGTTCACGGCCTCCATCCTGAGATTCTCAAGATGCTCGGCCGTTTGAAATATCGCACCTCCTACGGCCAAAATCAGCTTCACCACGCCGTAGAAGCATCCAAAATCGCCTCCGTTTTAGCCTCCGAACTGGGAGCCAACGTCAACACCGCCAAAATGGGCGGGCTGCTGCACGACCTGGGCAAAGCAATGGATCATGAGCAAGAAGGGACCCACGCCATGCTCGGCGCTGAATTTGCCAAGCGTTTCAACGTTCCCCCCATTGTCATCAACGCCATCGCCTCCCACCATCACGAAGTGGAACAGGAAAGCGTCGAAGCCATCATTGTGGAATCGGCCGATGCCATCTCCGGCGCACGACCCGGCGCACGACGCGAGAGCCTCGAAAACTATATTAAGCGCGTCAAAACCCTGGAAGACATCGCCCACTCCTTCGACGGTGTGGACAGCGCCTATGCCCTCCAGGCCGGTCGGGAAATCCGCATCCTGGTCAAACCCGGCTCCATTGACGACCTGGGCGCGATGCGGCTCTCCAAAGACATCGCCAAGACCATCGAAGACAGTATGCAGTATCCCGGCCAGATACAAGTAACCGTCGTCCGCGAAACCCGCGCCGTCGGCTACGCCAAATAATATAATGTAGAGCGATTTGGTAAATCGCTCATAACAGAATCAGAAAGGCGCGGCGAAACTTAGTCGCCGCGCCCTCCACCCCGAACCCCCTCTTACCTTCTAGCAACCACTAACCCTCCCCAACTTCTTTCCACCAACTCGATCAAAAATAAAAAGCGTTTTCCTGATCAAGTTGATCAACTTGGCTTCCTAGTCCAATACGCAGGTTCAGGT
>JBAPRX010000436.1:0-2240 GCA_049281335.1 Promineifilaceae bacterium (SeqCode) | reverse complement strand
GTCTTGCTGCCGTCGTCGTAAAAGGTCATGTACAACCCATGCGGATTTTTTCGGCCGCAGATGAAGCAGTAATCGGAGTTGGGCTGTCGGTGAGTGAAGGGGGTGTTTTGGTTAGATTGCATAAACTATAAATCTGAACAAGAAATCTCGCACCAAGGCGCAAAGGCGCAAAGATTTGTTACCTTAACACCAGTGCCTTTAGAATCGTGATACACGCTAACAACTTGTTGATGGCATTAAGGGGCTGTGATAATTAGGATGGGGATAATAATTTTTCTTGCAACCAGAGGTTTATCAGGCTTTCGGTACTTAGCCCGCGGGACGCGGCCACTTGGCGTAATCCTTGCAATAGGTTGGGATCGATAGCCACGTAATGAGAGCGAAATTGAATATCGAAATCCGTTGCAACCTCGTAGGTTTCACCCTCATAGTCGGTTGCATCATGGGTATCCCAGAAATCTGCCATTTCTTCAATTGTGCTGGACTTTGAAATACTACTGAGATTATCTTTTTCTGCCATAGCGATTTTTCTCTTTGCTTGTCATATCTCTTGCAGTAACGATTATTACTGTATCAGCAGTTTTGCGAATATAAAAAACTGCCAAATAACGTCCATCATCTGATTGACCAAAAGCTGCATATAAATCTTCACCAGGACGGTGACCTTTTTCCATGAACCTTATATGGAGCTTTCCTCGCAGAACTTCCTCAACTTCTTCAGGCCAAACATTGTGTTTATCAATGATTTTTGCTTCGACCGAATACAGCCAGATGATATTCTGAATAGGCATTATTCTTTTCCCTTCAAAATATTATACTAGAAAGGGAAATATCTTGTAACGGGCAAAGAATCTTGCTGAATCAATTGTTGGTTGTAGTTCATAGCTTCGTTTCCAATCTAACGGCCGTTTTAATGGGGTGGATTGGTAGGAACGGCCGAAAAGCCTGTGAAAACGAATGTGGCACGGTGTGGAAATTATCCATGAATTCACACATGCGATACCTATATCAAGAAAGAAGATGTGCGTACGGAATATGGCCCTTAAACATTCACTTCATTCTATACACATAGGAGTAATAATAAATTGCAGCAAAGATATTTAGAAAAACAAATATCACACTCCAATCCAATCTTGGGTCCCTTCCTCCTGTAAAAGTCACAACACAGTTTGGCAAATTTTCATTTCCCATCATGTCAGAGAACATCCAAAACCAAAATACCAACAGAAGTAGAGGGATAAGCGTCAGAATTACTTTATCCATATTTCCTCACTAAGCCGAATAACCCTCGCTGAAAATATCAATCATCAGCTTCGGATCGCCCAGCGGGTAGAGAATGGGGCAGGTTGCGCCGTTGTCTATATACTCCCGCACCTTGGCTTTCACCTCTTCGGCCGATCCGCTGGCGGTACACATCTGCACCACATCGTCAGGGACGAGGTGCATGGCGTTTTCAATCTCTTCCTCCGTCGCGGGCCAGGTCAAAACCTGATGAATCTCGTCCAACAGCTCCTGACTGACGCCGCTGGCTTTCATCAGGTGGGGCTGCTGGCCCAGATATTGAGTCATCATCTTTCGCGCCCCATTCAGCGCCCGCTTTCGGTCATGGTCAACGGAACAGATGACCAGTTGGGGACGGTCAATGTCATCAATAGAACGGCCGCTTTTCCGTGCGCCGCGCTCTAAAGCATCCATTGCTCGCAGGTTATAGTCAGGGTGAACGAGATAGTTGAGGCAGACGCCGTCGGCGATTTCACCGGCCAACTCCATCATCTTCATCCCCGTTGCCCCGATATAGATAGGAACATTGCGGGGGTCGGTTCGGCCGTGTACCACATCCAGCTTAATACCATCCACATAATGAAATTCCCCGTGAAAGGTAACGGTTTCCATGTCCAGCAGCCGTCGCAGCACCTCAATCGTCTCCCGCATGGCCGACAGCGGCTTCCGCCGGGTAATGCCCACCTTTTGGGCCAACGGGTCCCACCACGCCCCAATGCCACAGATAATCCGATCCTGGGCCAGATCATCCAGCGTCAAAAAAGTCGCCGCCAGCAGGCCGATATTGCGCGTCCAGTTATTGGTCACGCCGCTGGCAACCTTGATTCTTTTGGTCGTTGCCGCATACGCAGCCATCGGCACAATGGCATCCCGCACCAAACGGCTCTCCGCCTGCCAGACTGCCTCAAACCCACTTTCCTCGGCGTACTGTACCAGTTCAATTGCCTCATCCAATGGGT
>JBAPRX010000435.1:0-4677 GCA_049281335.1 Promineifilaceae bacterium (SeqCode) | reverse complement strand
GACTTTTGACTGGTTTATTGTTTGAAACGGCCGATTTCGTGGTTGGGGAGGGCGTTGAGGAGGTCTTTTGATTTGAGGATGACGGTGGTTCCGCGAAGGCCGGAGCCGATGGAGAGTTCTTGTTCAGCGAGGACGCTTTCATCAACAAGGGTACGGAGGGGTTGGGGGAGGCCGAAGGGGCCGACGCCGCCGATGGGATAGCCGGTAATTCGGAGGACTTCTTCGCGGGAGGCGGTTGTGAGGCGGCTTTGGCCGAGGTATTGGCGCAGGAGGGGCCAGGAGATTTGTTCGGGACCGGCGACGAGGAGGAGGATGAAGTCGTCTTTGCCGAGACGGAATAGAAGGCTGCGAACGACTTGAGACGGCCGTTGGCCGCGTTCTTCGGCTGCTTGTTCGAGGGAGTTGACGGGGCCAGGGTGGGTGAAGAGGCGGTGGGGAACGTTGAGGGCATTGAGGGCTTCGGAGATGGGGGTGGAGGTGATCATGGGGGGATTGTAGTGGGTAATTGGGTAATTGGCTAACCTGCGGTTAGCTTGGTAATTGGCGGTAGAGGGTACTGCTGGTGAGTGGCGGCAAAAGGCGCCGCTGGTGATTGGGGAGGTGGGCTGGCGACATCGTTGACGTCTGGTTGTAGCAGGATTAGAATGATCTTGACTATCTGCAAAATTAGCTCATAAACTAAGGAGAAGATTACAATGGCTAAAAAAGTAAAACTTGCTATTTTGCGAGCTTATCACGATCTTAAAAACCCACCTGGCGCTCCCCAAGCCTGGATTGATATGCTTATGGCGAATGAGAAGCGTACCTCTGTGTTGAATTATTGGACGGATAACACGCAGGGTTATCTGGATTTTGTTGACAGTGTGATGTTTCCCTGGGTGAAGATTTCGATGAGCGCGGACGATATAAGCCGTGAGACGCAGGCTAAACGGGCATATGAGGCCACCAAGAAGCTGAACGGGGACAAGGAGCTGGATGGGTTCGATGGGTTTGTTGTGCTGACTATGCCGGGACAGTTGGTGGTTCCAAATCCGAAGGCCGGTAAACCGAAAGAGCCTGACACAATTCTTCTTGGCTTTGATAAGGGGGCAGGGCCGACGCTAAATGGCAGTCCGACCTGTATCATTCCAGTTTTACTGGCGGACCATACATTTATCTGTCACGAAGTTGGTCATATTTTGGGTTTTGGGCATACCTATGGCGTTTGGAATAACGGCGTTGATTGGGATGGGAAGCCGCCGTATGACCAGGGGCAGGTGTATGGCGACCCGTATGATATTATGTCGTCGGCGACATTTGGGAGCCGGATCAGTGTTCCGGGTGTTAGTGGTTATAGGGGTGATCCGCAATTTTCTGAAACACCAACGAGTGGTTGGCCGCTTCCTCCTGGCGTGACTCAGGTGAAGATGGGGCCAGCACCAGCTTTGGCTCATGTGCATCAATGGCATCCGGATGTTTTTCCCCCGAATAGTGTGGTTCATTTTGATACACCTGGCGGTGATGAATATGATGTCCGAATTTATGCGGCGAACCGACAGGATGAGTCTCCCAGGCTTGCTGTTGTTCATCCGCCGATTGAAGATGAGGACGGCCGTTACCGGTGTTACATTGAGTACCGGGAGCCGAGTGGTTGGGATAAGGGGTTGGACGACAGCGGCGGCGATTTAGCCAGACGGGCTGTTGTGGTTCATACGCTTTCGGATGCTTATCTGGACGGGATTCGATGTTGGTATCAGGGCAGAATTTTGGTTCCGGTGGAGATTGACAGCGATCTGGAGGTTTATGGAACCCCACTTGTTGTGCGGGTTACAAATGAGGATGTTGCGGCGGGGTTTGTTGATGTCAAGATTACGACAGTGAATCCGAGAGGTGTTGAGATTCGGGTAACGGGTGAGGACACCGAGCGTGAATTGCTTGATCCAATCAAGGGGACGACTCCGTGTGGTGAATCGGTTACGAGCGCTACGTGGCGGATGCAGTCAATTTATACATATCGGCCGATTACCTATGGTTATGGTGGCGAAGGCGCTCCTGATGCTTCGCCGCCGCAAATCACCTGGACTATTGGGGCGTTGACTATTCCAACTGGCTCCAGTACGCTGAAAGTTCCTACCTCAACCGGTTCATTTGATATTGGTTATACCCTTGATCCGGTGACTGCGGAGCTGACTTTGACAAGTGAGATTGGTGACAGGTATCGTGTCAATATTAAGGCGACTGCCACAGAAAGTGACGGTTCTAATCCAGTGTCGAAGGATGTGATGTTTGCACCTCCCGGTGTGTACAAGGGTTTCAGGCCGGGTGATTTACATGTATTGAATAACTGCATAGGTAAGTTTCTCCAGAAGGTCAAGATAGACCCGCATGATTTGCTCGTTCCTCCTGGCCCGAATCCGTTTCAGGTTAACATGAATGATAAGATTAACCAGTTCCGACTTAATAAGGTGATCAAGACGATTGCTCCTTCTCATCCGGTGGAAGCGGCGGCGTTGAAGGCGGTTGTGGCGATGCGTTTTGGGTATATGTAGTAAATGGCGGCGAGAATTTTTTGCTGTTTTGCTTGCAAATTGGCTGTCTTGGGAACATATGTGAATAATGTAACTATGTTTATGTGAGTGGTTACTTTGTTAATTGAAAGTTTTGTTGTTTTAGGTTTAGTGGGAACTTTGATGAAAGGCTGGACGACAAAAGTCTGAGATAATATAGGAGTGTACTGTGGCTGAGGCTGTAAGAACTGATAATACGCTGGATGTTTTGAGATATGCTTACCAACCGCTGGATGCGATTTTTTCGCCGAAGAGCGTGGCTGTTGTGGGGGCGACGGAGCGACAGGGGAGTGTCGGCCGTACTATTTTGTGGAATTTGATTACAAATTCGTTTGGGGGGACGGTTTACCCTGTTAATTTGAAACGGCCGAGTGTGCTGGGGATTCGGGCTTATCCGAATTTGCAGGAGATACCTGAACAGGTTGATTTGGCGGTGATTGTGACGCCTGCTCCGACGGTCCCCGACGTAATCGGGGAGTGTGTGGAGGTTGGGGCGAAGGGGGCGATTGTGATTTCGGCCGGTTTCAAGGAGACCGGGCCGGCAGGGGCGGAGTTGGAACGGCAAGTGTTGGCGGAGGCGCGACGGGGCCGGATGCGGGTTATTGGCCCGAACTGTTTGGGAGTGATGAACCCGATTGGCGGCTTGAATGCGACTTTTGCTCACACAATGGCCCGGCCTGGCACTGTCGGCTTTATCAGCCAGAGTGGTGCGCTTTGTACGGCGATTTTGGACTGGAGTTTTCAAGAGAATGTGGGCTTTAGCGCCTTTGTCTCTATTGGCTCGATGTTGGATGTGGGTTGGGGCGACTTGATCTATTATCTGGGCAATGACTCTAAGACGGAGAGCATTGTTATTTATATGGAATCTATCGGTGATGCGCGGTCGTTCCTTTCGGCGGCCCGTGAGGTTGCGCTGACGAAGCCGATTATTGTGATTAAGCCGGGGCGTACGGCGGCAGCAGCCCAGGCGGCGGCTTCCCATACCGGCTCTTTGACGGGCAGCGATGAGGTTTTGCAAGCGGCTTTTAGCCGGGCGGGGGTTTTGCGGGTAGACCGTATTTCTGACCTGTTTAATATGGCGGAGGTGTTGTCGAAACAGCCACGACCGCGTGGGAACCGGCTGACGATTGTGACCAATGCAGGCGGGCCGGGGGTGCTGGCGACGGATGCGCTGATTGGCGATGGCGGCGCGTTGGGAGAGGTTTCGGAAGAGACGATGACGGAATTGAATGGTATCCTGCCGTCTCACTGGAGCCATAATAATCCGATTGATGTGTTGGGGGATGCTGGCCCGGAGCGATATATGAAAACGTTGGAAGTGGTGGCTAAGGATAAGAATACGGATGGTATTTTGGTTGTTTTGACGCCACAGGCGATGACGGACCCGACGATGACGGCCGAGGAGCTTAAGCGGTTCCATACCCGAATGCGGGAGGCACGGAACCGTATGCCGCTGCTGGCAAGCTGGATGGGCGGGGCGGAGGTTCTGAATGGTGAGTCAATTTTGAATAAGGCGGGTGTTCCGACTTTTAATTATCCTGATACGGCGGCGCATATGTTTAATTATATGTGGCGTTATTCGGCGAATTTGCGGAGCCTTTATGAGACGCCCCGCTGGCCGGAGGAGGAGGATTCGCTTCGGGAAAATAAGGAAGTGAAGGCGATTATTGACTATGCTCGCTCGACGGGGCGGACGATTTTGACGGAGTATGAGTCGAAACGGATTTTGGCGGAGTATGGTATTCCGACGTTGGAGACACACCTGGCGGAAACGGCCGAAAAGGCGGTTGCGACTGCGGATGAGGTTGGTTATCCGGTGGTGTTGAAGCTGAACTCGGAGACGGTCACCCACAAGACGGATGTGGGCGGGGTACGGTTGAATCTGGCGAACGGTGATGAGGTTCGGGCGGCTTTTGAGGCGATTGAATCGGCCGTTACGGAACGAGTGGGAAAGGAGCATTTTCAGGGGGTGACGGTGCAGCCGATGCTGGATTTGAGCGAGGCGTATGAGCTGATTGTGGGCAGCAGTCCTGACCCGCAGTTTGGGCCGGTTTTGCTGTTTGGTACGGGCGGGACGCTGGTGGAGGTTTATAAGGATCGGGCGCTGGCTTTGCCGCCGTTGAATACGACG
>JBAPRX010000434.1:0-3294 GCA_049281335.1 Promineifilaceae bacterium (SeqCode) | reverse complement strand
GCGTCATGCCGACAACACCCCCCTTTGAAGCCGAATAAGCAGCCTGACCGATCTGCCCATCAAAAGCGGCAACGGAGGCAGTATTGATGATAACACCGCGTTCGCCTTCCTCGTTCGGTTCTCCCTGACTCATCGTTTCACCCGCCAGCCGGATAACATTAAACGTACCAACGAGATTAACGGTAACAACTCGTGCGAAAGCGTCCAGGTCATGGGGGCCGCGCCGGGAGAGAACTCTGGCAGCAATCGCAATGCCAGCACAGTTAACAACCCCGTTCAGTGCGCCGAATTCACTAACGGCCGTCTCAACAGCCGAGCGCACACTCGCCTCATCGGTCACATCCGTCCGGGCAAAGCAAGCGGCGCTGCCTAATTCGGCCGATAACGCCTGCCCGGCCTCCTCATTGACATCGGCAATAACCACCCGCGCACCCCCTTCCGCGAAACGACGACCGCAGGCCGCTCCCAACCCTGAACTTCCCCCTGTAATTAGAAATACACTGTTTTGAATTTTCATTAGAACTCCTCAGTTTCTTGGATCGGTTGATTCGTTGAAAGATTAAACTGGATTAGGCCCCAACGGCCGTCTATCAGCCAGTCAGGGTCTTCTTCTTGGGCTAACTTTATCTTGTCGGCCGTTATTCCGGCAGCAATTTCTGACTTGAGCGTTCTCAAAGCCAAAAGGGGGGCCGGGGCATAGGAGACGATTTCGCTGAAGGGCGTTGTGAAAGGCCAATGGCGATCCCCCAACAGGCGGCGATAGTTGGCGTCTCCTTTGGTAATAATTAAATCTGCCTGACTCAACTGCTCCGCGAGGTCGGCCGTTAGCTGCCACATTGGCAGCGGTGACGTCCAAAATGGATGGTCTACCAGTTCCCAACGGCCCCAATCCAGGTACGCCTGCAAGCGGTGGCCCATGTCAAACAAAATGGGCAAGGTGCTGTTCTTTAACCAATCAATGGTCTGGTAGACATTGTGAATGGTCGCGTCGGATACAAAGGTAGGGTGGGTTTTCATATGCCAGCGCACCGACGCTGCCTGACCGGAAAAAAGTAGAAAATCGGTCAGGCACATATCACAAACGAGTTCAACACCGGCATTATCCAAAACGACATCTACCTGTCTGCCCTGTTGCTGTTGGAAAAAATCAACAATCTGGGCGCTGTCATCGGCCAGGACATGGGCCTTTTGCTGATCATGATCGTCGTGCTGGGGCTGCCCGTCCTGTCCGGCGGGCCAAAGACTAAGGTCGGCCTGATTGCCCCAGAGGGCGACCGATAAGAGATGGAGAAGGCCATCGGCCAACTTGATGCCGCCAAAGGTAAGAAGGTTGTCAATCCTTTCGATAAGGGTCCGAATATCTTCCTTGCCTAAATCCAGCGCTTGTTCCTTTTGTCGGGCAAAGGGATCACGGCCGTAATACGGGCTTTGCGGCACAAAATAACCGGTAGCCTCCAGAACGCGACGATAAAAATAAACCTCGGCAAAAAACCAGGGAATATCCAACCAATTTTGACCCTCATAGGGGGCAATGTAGGCGGCCCAATCGGCCGTGTCAGGCGCTTCGGTATCGATCAGATACCGTATGGGGTCATCCGGTATGCCATTTATGAGAGCTTCCAGGTTGGCAGTCGTTTCCGGGGAAAAATCATTGTCGGCAAGAGTCTGACGGCCGATGTCAGGCAGCCGTTTCACGACGCTGGTATGGGTGTAGGTGCCAATTTCAGAGGCCCGCAGTGGTGCTGGTATGGGATCGGGCGGCCGTTTTACTGAAGGGTTTGATTTGCTCATAAATATGGAGGCCGCTTTCCCGCCAGATTCTTTATACCGAATCACCCATCAATATGGCTGCCAGCGCCTCGTTCTTAGCCTTTGAATCGAATATGGCTGTAACTGGAATGATGAACCCCTGAACGGTTTTACTCGCCAGCGAACCGCTGTTCACCTTGAGCAGCAATTTATAACGGTCATTTTCCAGAATGTGTTGCTCCACTGTTTCAAACTCCGGGTCAACCAGCCAATATTCGGCTACCTTATGAGCCGCGTAATCCTCAAATTTTACTCCCCGGTCTACATCGGCCGTACTGGGGGACAAAATTTCGACGACAAAATCCGGTGCCGGATACTTGACCTGTTCTGGTTCGATGGTGGCTGCCTTCTCCCTGTCAAAGAAACAAATATCAGGCAAATAATCATTGCGAGTCAGGGAGACTAAGACCGTTTCCGCCCCAACAAAGCCCAGGTCGTTCATCTCAACAAAGGTGCTGAGTAAGGCCGAAAGATTCATCGATGCGACAGTGTGCCGTTTTTTGGCCGGTGATTGCACGACAATTTCTCCATTGATAAATTCAGCCTTCACATCGGGAGTCATCCAATCATAGAAGGCTTCCCGCTTTTGGCTCTCTTCGTCCAGGTAGTTTTGCATCTCCCGAAGATAGATAGGTAACTGAGGAGATTGAAGTAATGGTTTTAAGACTGGTGATTTAATGTTCTGCAATTCTCTGTCTCACAATCTGCATATATAGATTGGTTCAATTTGCGAGATGGCCCAATCCATTGAACCAATCTTTGGAGACTTTATTATACCAATCTCTCAACTATGGTGGCAGTAGACATACCATGACCGATACACATAACCTGGAGGCCAAAACGGCCGTTAATCGCTTCCAGACCGGCCAACATTTTCGCCATGAGTCCGGCCCCGGTCGCGCCCAGAGGGTGGCCGTGGGCGATGGCCCCGCCCCAGGGATTGACTTTGTCCATATTCGGCCGTATTTCTCGCGCCCAGGCAAGGACGACGGTGGCGAAGGCTTCGTTGATTTCAATCCAATCCAGATCATCTACCGTCAGACCGGTGCGTTGGAGCGCCTTGCGAGTGGCGGGGATGACCCCGGTTAACTGCAAGGTCGGATCGTCGCCTACGACAACGCGAGCCAGGAATCTCGCTTTCGGCCGAAAACCATCAGCTTCGGCCGTTTCCCGGTCGGCCACCAAAACGGCCGCTGCCCCATCCGAAATCTGGCTGGCGTTGGCAGCCGTGACAACGCCGTTGCCGTCAGGTCGGAATACGGTAGGCAGGGCAGCCATCTTTTCCATGCTGACAACATCCCGAATGCCTTCATCGCGGGTAACGGCAACCGGCGTCCCGGTCTTGTCCAGCCCGGTAGCGGGTAATAATTCGCTGTGACAGCCAGCATTGGCAGCCTGGGCGGCGCGACGATGGCTTTCGGCCGAAAATTCGTCTACCTCCATCCGACTGATACCCCACTTATCGGCCAGCCGCTCGGCGCTTTC
>JBAPRX010000433.1:0-24957 GCA_049281335.1 Promineifilaceae bacterium (SeqCode) | reverse complement strand
GCCTGGATGCCTTCCTTTCCCTGGATTGGGACAGCCAGAGCTGAACGAGGGAGAGGGCCAAGCGGAGGAAGTTCCAACCAACGCTTATCGGTAATGGTATCAGTGACCAAAGTAGGTTGGTTATTTTGCATGACCCATTTGCACAGCCCTTCGTTCATCAAACGCTGAACGCGATCGGGGTCGAGTTGGCCGTGATAGGAATTGGCGTGAACGGGTTTGCCGAGGTGGTCGAATAGAAAGACGGTTCCGCTGTTTGCCAGGGTTATCCATTTCCCGATTTTTACAAGGTTGTGGAGCATTTTGTCGAGTTCGGCCGCTTCATTGGTGGCCTGAGAAACGGCCAGGAGATTTAGCAACAGATCTCTTTGAGATTGAAGGGCGTATTGGGCTTCTTTGCGGTCAGTTATGTTTCGAAAAGTCAGGAGAATGCTTTCTAAATCTGGATCGTCGAGGAGATTGGTGGTTGTGAATTCGAGCCACAACCAGGAGCCGTCTTGATGTTGGAGACGGATTTCTACGGGAAAAGCATCATCGTTGTTTAATTGCAGGCGGTATTTTTCGATGAGGATATTGTCGGTAGGGTGAACTAAATCCAGGATATTCATTCCCCGGACCATTTCGGAGCCATAGCCTAACATTCTGGTGGCGGATGGGTTGGCGTAAGTGATTTTGAGATTGGCATCAACCAGAAGAACAGCATCCCTACTTTTTTCTATGATAGCGCGAAAGTGCCTTTCGGTTTTTTGTTTTATCATTAATTTACCAATTGCTCTTCTTGATTACTATTATAAAGTATTGGTATCAATACTGAAAGCACCAGAAAGTCCTATACCGATGGTACATTGGGGATGATTTTTGCCGGAAGTTGGCACACTGCTAAACTATGGGTTGTTGGCCGTAAATGGTTAACGAATTACGATAAACTATGTAAGGAGAATTGATAGATGGCTTCCCAAACTCCGGCTGTGACAGTGCGCCACCCAATGATGGGGGATGTGCGGCGGGTGCTTGATTTAATGGATCGGGTTGAAATTGCGGAATATGGCGAGACGGACAGCGACCTGGTGGAGTTGACCCATGATTGGGAACAGATTGATTTGGGCCGGGATGCGTGGCTGGTCTTTGATGGGAATGATACCCTGGTGGGCTACGCGGCCGTTCTGCCTCATGGGGAGGGGCTGCGTTATGATTTCTTTGCGGACCCGGAGTGGCCGGAGGCGTCGTTGGGCCGGGCGCTGCTGGCGCAGTGTGAGGCGCGAGGGGCGGCGATTGCAGCACAGCAAGAGCGACCGTTGGATGTGACGGTATATGTGGCGGCGGTGAATGAACGGGATAGGCATATTGTTGAAACGGCCGATTTCCAACTGGTGCGTTTTCATTACCAGATGCGGAAGAAGCTGGCGGGTGCGCTTGAGGAGCCGGTCTGGCCTGCGGGGGTGACGGTGCGAACGGCCGTTGCCGGAGAGGATGATCGCGCTATTCACCGGTTGATTGTGACGACTTTTTCCTGGCCGGATCGGGAGCCGGTTTCTTTTGAGGAGTGGCAGGAGATGATGATGCGCTCTGATATTTTCAATCCGGAGTTGTGGTTTTTGGCTGTGGCAGGTGAGAAGATCATTGGCACCTGTCTGGGATATTCTTATCCAGAAGAGGGCTGGGTGCGGCAGTTGGCGGTGGATGTGAAGTGGCAGCGGCGCGGGGTTGGGGCGGTGTTACTACGTCACTCGTTTAAGGTGTTTAAGGAATTGGGCCATGAGACGGTGGGGTTGGGGGTTCGGGCGGAGAATGAAACGGCCGTTCGGTTTTATGAGCGGGTAGGGATGTATCGGGCGCGGCAGTATGATGAGTATCGGAAGGTGGTGGGGGGAGGTGAAAAGTAAAGAGTTAGAAGTTAAAAGTTAGAAGTTAAAAGTTAGAAGTTGATAGTGAAGGGCAATCATTTTTTGGAGGAAGCACTTGTGCGCTATTGGCGTATCACGGTGTCGTTGATGCGGATTGTGCCGCCGGTGAGGACGCGGCAGAGGGTTCCACGACGGCCGTCCATGGCTTTCATGAGGCCGGGGCGGATGTCTTCGATGTATTGGCAGGGGGCGCAGTCGCCTGTGACCTCAAACAGGGCTTCTCCGGCCTGGAGTTGAGTTCCGGCGGGGAGACCGGCCAGTTCGATGCCCTGGACGGTGACGTTTTCTTTGACCTGTCCGGGGACGAGTTGGAATTCGTCGAGGGTTTCTTTTTCAATGAAGAGAACCTGGCGTTTGGTTCGGCCGAAGCTGACGTCGCCTATCAGACCCATGCTGTCTTGGGCGGCAGCTTCATTGACGGGGGTTACTCGTTCCCCGTGTTCTTCTTTGAGGAAAAGATTGTGAATGGTTCCACTCATTTGAGATGTCCTTTAGGTGGTTGGTCAGTGGTGGTATAAGGCACCGTTTGAGGGAGATTGTATCATATTTAATTGGATTGTGGCATTGGTGGTTGCAGTATTATGAAGTGGGGGTAGTGGATGGATGGTTGGGGCATTTGGCATAAGAAGATGGACAAAAGAATGATTTTTATTTGCATATTTAGAACATATGTGCTATCATCTTACTTATGATTTCCGGTAAGCATAGCCAGATGATTGATTCACGGGCAGACCCCAATATGCCTGACGGCCGTTTTTTTGGCTCGGAGTTGGCTACGACTTACCCAGCAAAGAGGCGACACAACTGGCGAACTGCTCCATTTGATTCGGCCGATCTGGCTGGCTTCCCGGAATATCACGACATGCTCGTCCTGCCGTCGCGGGCCAGTACCCCTGGCCCGTCCCTCACTTCCTTCACAACTGGCACGACCCTCCCTCCCCCAGCCGACCCCCTCTTAAAGACAGACCGCCAACACGGTCTATCTTCCCCCTTACAGACGGCTTGTCGGGGCGAGCATGTCGTTCTCCTCCTGTAGAAGGATTTAACGCAGACGGGCAAAGGGACCAAGACGCAGGGGTGCCTTGCATTCCACACTTCTGACAAAGCCATTATTTGAATTTAAGTAAAGTTTAGATTCTTACTATAAAGAGGAAAATAGAGTTATCCGTTAGTCGTGGCACCGATAAGGGTTTGCGGCGTGGGGAGCCAAACTGTGAAGGTGCTGCCTTCACCGGGGGTGCTTTCAACCGTGATTTGGCCGCCATGTGCTTTGATGATGACCTGGGCTATTGGCAACCCTAATCCGGCTCCAGGGATATTATTTCTTTCTACGACCTGACCCCGATATAGATTTTCGAAAATGTAACTTACTTCGTCAGGTAGAATGCCTGGCCCTGTATCGCTGATCTGGATCGTGACCCACTGATATCCATTTAGTTCTTTTTCTTCGGCTGTTATGGTGACTTTTTTCCCTTCCTGGGAGAAATTCACTGCATTTTTGATTATTTCACTAAGTGCCTGAGCTAACCGTCCGGGATCGCCGGTCATCGTTGGCATGTCTTGAGGAGTTTTCGTGATTTCGAAGGTGATGCGGCGCCTTCTGGCGAGTGGGCGAAAAGAGGCGATGGCTGTTTTAATGATGACCTGAACCTGGTAAATTGACCAGGTGGTTGTTCCTTTAGAGAGGGTCAGACTGGTAATTTCAAGAACACCGTTGATCAATGCTTGCAGACGGCCGACTTGCTCTGAAAGAATGTTTAAATATTGGACTTTTGAAGGGTTTTTCTTGAGCAGGTCAAGATAGAGAACAAGATTTGTCAGTGGTGTTCGCATTTCGTGGGAGATGCTGTGCATAAACTGCTGTTGGGCTTTTTCTAATTCGCGGCGCAGGGTAATATTTTGCAGTGTTGCAAGATATTCTACTAATTGGTGGTCGTTTTGATAAAGGCCGGAAATGGCAAGGGATATTTCAAACTCGCGGCCAGATTTGCCCTGGATGTGGAAGTTTCTATTCCAATTTTCACCCACTTGAAGAGGCGAAATTTGTTTGAAGTCATCGAAGGCATCTTCTTTTATAGCTAACAGGGGAGCCAGCTTTTTGCCCAGGGATTCTTCGGGGTGGTAACCGGTTAGTTTCGTAAAGGCGTGATTGGTTTGAAGGATGGCAAGTTCGGTATCCAGCAGGAGGATGGCGGAGGTGGATTGTTCGAAGGCGTTTCGGAACTGTTCTTCGCTTGCCTGGAGCGCTTCTTTAAATTGGCGTCGTTCGGCTATTTCTTTGTGAAGCCGTTCATTGGCAATTTGCAGTTCCTTGGATCTCGTTCTTACTTGATTTTCAAGCGCTTCCCCGGCTTCTTCCCGGTTTTGTTGGATGCGACGACGTTCTGTGAAATCAGTTGAGGCAATGAGTATTCCAAAAATGTTCCCTTGTTCGTCACGGAGGAGGCTGTAGTTGGATTGGATGGCGGCGCGTTTGGCGCCGTAGGTTTGGAACGCTTCGATATTTTCTCCGGCGAACATATGGTCGAGTGTGACTTTGGCGAGACGGGAATCTTCTTCATTGGAGATGTAATCCAATAGGGATCGGCCGAGTTCGATGTCGGCATCCCAGGTGTTTTTCATGCTGTCTTTGTGGTTCTGGTTGAAGTATAGGTAGCGGAACTGGGTGTCGAGGCAGATGACGCTGGATTCGCCTGGAAAATAGGTGAGGAAATCAATTAGTTGTTGGAGACTCAAAATGGGGGTATCTAGGGGGATGGTTGATTGTTCTCCATCAAGCATTTGTGAATTATAGCATATTGTTTGACTGCGAAAAACGGAGATGTAATCCTTCGCGCTTTGTTTCATTACTTGGCTTTTTCACTCACATGGATGGCTGTGTTAAAATCTGGGCATGGATTGGTTCCCGCGTACAAAGCTCTTCCCACCGCAAGTTGGTGATGAGATTTTGCCACGCCCGCGCCTGATTGAGGCACTGCATACGGCCGTTCTAAGTCACCGATTGGCACTTCTTGCTGCTCCGGCAGGATCGGGTAAGACAACGACTGCGGCTGCTTTACATTACCGTTATCCCAATCTGGCTTTCGGGTGGGTGACGCTGGATGAGGAAGATAATGATCCGGCTGCGTTCCTGGCAGTTTTTATCGCGGCTCTTCAGCGCTGTCTGCCTGAGTGTGGAAAGGGTGTGGCGGCATTGTTGGGGGAGCAATCAACGGTTCAGATTTCACCGCGCCGTATGATGGCAATGCTTATTAACGATATTCTGGCAGCCGGGCCGGAACCGCTGGTGTTGGTGCTTGATGATTTGCATTGTGTGACAGAGGCGGCCGTTTTGACGTCGTTGGATTCTCTGTTGGCGAATTTGCCGCCGATTTTGCACCTTGTGGCGACGACTCGAACGGACCCGTCTCTCGCATTGGTCCGGCTGCGGGCGCGAGGGCAGTTGGCCGAATTTCGACTGCCTGTTTTGCAGGCGGCGTATCAACGCGGGATTCATGCGGAGGTGGGCGGCCGTCTTTTGTCTCAACTTAATCCGGATCGGCCGCCGGAGCGGCGGCTGCCTCCGTTGAGAGTGGTTCGGAAAATGGTGGTAAACGTCTGGCGCTTTCGGCCGTTTATGAACCGAATCAGAGTTGGGAGGGGGGTACACCTCCTTCGCATCCTAATCAGGAGGAGGAGATTGAGGTGTTGTCAGGTATGTTGTCGGTTCGGCTGAACGGCCGTGAACAGACTTATGTCGCAGGAGAGCGGTTTACTATTCCACGTGGAACGGTTCATGAGATGCGGAATCTGGGAAGTGTTCCTGTTGAGACGAATTGGGTTGTGACACCTGCTTTGAATACGGAGCAGTTTATGGAGACGGTGTGGGGGTTGTCGGATGAAGGTAAGTTGATGAACCCGCTGCAATATGCTGTCCTGGCGAGGGCTTATGATGATGTTTTCAGATTGGCGAAACCGGCACGGTGGCTGCAAAGTATGTTGTTTGTGCCGCTTTCGGTTATTGGACGGCTGTTGGGGTACCGGGCGGTGTATACCTGAACTATCTGGCGTTCAATGATAAAATACACTGTCTGAGAGGGTCTGGTCGGTTAATGTCTCGATGGGCAGTGCAATGCACCGATATAGTTAATTAGGAGGATTCTAATGGGGTTACAGAAGTTGGCGGGAGTTGTGGTGGTTGTTGGTTCTCTTTTTTTCTTCGTGGCTGCTTTTTCGCCAATTTCAATGGCTTTTTTCCCGGAAAGTAACAGCGCCAGGCAGTTAGAGATCATCATGAATGGTAGACAGGCCTGGACGATTAGCCACGTGTTCTTTGGGTTGGGGGCGGTTGTTACGGCCGTTGGGATTGGTCTGGTTGCTTATCATTTGCGCGATCTGAAGGGTTCGTCGCTGGCATTTCTGGGTGTTGGAGCTATGGTTGTTGGGGCTGTTTTTTGGTTGTGGGATGTATATTTGCGGACGGCCGATCCGGTTGGTTTTGTCGGTGGGTCGTATCCTGCCTGGCATTTTGTTGCCTATGTCTTCTTGACGCTGGCCGGGTTAGTGGCGGTTGGGGTGGTGCTGCTCCGGTCAGGTGTGCCGAATTGGGTTGGTTGGGTTGTTGTCGTTGGGTCGCTTGTTTTTATGATGGCGTTTGTTGTCTTTAAGGATTTACCGCCGTTTGTGTTTTATCTTTTGACGCTTTTGGTTGGGGTCATGGTTTATTTGGGGTGAGGGAGATGGTTTTGGATGGAGGGTTGATGTTCGGGGGAGCCAGACTTTTGTTTTCTTAATTGTGGGAAGACGAAAGGCATTGGAGGTGGTAGAAAACAAAAGTCAAAGGGTCATGAAATATAGGTTAATATTTACTAAAGTCGGTAATTTTGTTTGTGGTTTAGTATATAATTTGCCAGTTGGCGCACGCTTATATTTGGGAGGTCGAGACAATGGCCCTTAACACACCTTTATCCAAGGTATTTACGGGCTATGAAGAGAGTTTGCCCGCAGTATCTAAGAGGCAGTTCTTAGCCCCCCTGATCGGGGTGAGGTTATTGTTTATATGGGTACCTTCCAGGCGTTGCGGTATGAAAAAGTGTGGATTGACCGATTAGAAAATATGTTCTATAATTCCTAGAGACTTTATTGTGTTTTATCCCAGTTATCAGGTATCCGGGATGCCTGGAAAGGAGTAAAGATGAGTGGCGTAAGAGTCTTGGTCGGGACAAAGAAGGGGGCTTTTGTCTTAACATCAGATGGCAAACGTAAGAAGTGGGAAATTAATGGGCCGTTGTTCGGGGGATTGGAAATTTATCATATGAAGGGATCGCCGGTGAATCCGGATCGGATTTATGCATCGCAGGCGAATGATTGGTTCGGGCAGGTGGTTCATCGTTCTGATGATGGCGGCAAAAGCTGGAACCCTGTTAACAATGAGTTTGTCTATGATGGCGATGCGGGAACTCACCAGTGGTATGATGGCACCCCTCATCCCTGGGAGTTTAAGCGGGTTTGGCATTTTGAACCGTCGTTGACGGATTCTGAGACTGTTTATGCCGGGGCAGAGGATGCGGCTTTGTTCCGCTCGACTGATGGGGGTAACAGCTGGCATGAGCTTCCCGGACTGCGGGCGCATGGCACCGGGCCGCAGTGGTCGCCTGGCGCGGGCGGGCTGTGTTTGCATACGATTATCCTTGATCCGAATGATGAGGATCGAATGTATATCGCTATATCGGCCGCAGGCGCGTTCCGAACGGATGATGGGGCGAAGAGTTGGAAGGCTATCAATCAGGGATTGCACTCGGAGTATATTCCCGATCCGAATGCGGAGGTCGGCCACTGCGTTCACCGGCTGGCGATGCACCCGGAACGGCCGAATGTCCTCTTTATGCAGAAACATTGGGATGTGATGCGGAGTGACAACTGTGGCGACAAGTGGTATGAGATCAGCGGCAATCTGCCAACGGACTTTGGTTTTGTCGTGGATGTTCATGCTCATGACCCGGAAACGGTTTATGTTGTGCCGATTAAGAGTGACTCGGAACATTACCCGCCAGAAGGTAAACTACGTGTCTATCGCAGCCGGACGGGTGGCAATGATTGGGAGGCGCTGTCGAAGGGCTTACCGCAAGAAAATTGCTATGTGGATGTGCTGCGGGATGCGATGGCTGTTGATCAGCTAGACCCTTGTGGCATTTATTTTGGTACCACCGGCGGGGCCGTTTACGGTTCGGCCGATGAAGGCGACAACTGGACGCCGATTGTGGAATCTTTGCCGAAGGTGTTGTCGGTTGAGGTTCAGACTTTATCATGATCCGGGTGACACTGCCGGCACATTTGCGTAACCTGGCGAGGACTGGCCCTGAGGTTCAACTTGTGGTCGAGGGGCCGGTGACGCAGCGAACGATTCTGGATGCTCTGGAAGCGGAGTATCCTGTATTGCGTGGAACGATACGGGATCATGTGAGCTTGAATAGACGGCCGTTTTTGCGCTTTTTTGCCTGTAAGGAAGATTGGTCGCATGAATCGCCTGACGCCGAACTACCGGACGCGGTTGCCGAAGGCAAAGAGCCGTTTATGGTGATTGGCGCGGTGGCAGGGGGTTGATTGGCCTACCTGCGGTAGGCTTGGTTGATTGAGTTGAGTAGAGCGGTTTACCAAATCGCTCTACTTTTTTGATCGGCTTTGCTTCTCTTCCTCTTTGGGTTAAAATTTCGGAGGAGGAAGAAACGGAATGAGCAATTCTTTGCCTGACGAACGGGTGGCCGAGGTCTGGCATGCTTTTGTGACCTCTGGCCAGATTGGGGAGGAGGAGACGGCCGTTCTTAATCCCGTTGTTTTGCAATCTTGGCAGCGGTGCAGTTTGCGGCTGAATCCACATGGACAACCACGAATTACGCGGCTCAAGGAGCCGCTGCTGAGGACTTTACTCCAAACACAAGAACAATTGATAACAACGGCCGTTCCTTATCTGGAGGAGATTTACCGGCTGACGCAAGGTGAGGGGTATGCTTTTCTGTTGAGCGATCGCACCGGTTGTGTGCTTGTAATAAGTGGAGAGCCGACCAGGATTGCGATGATGGAGGAGTTGGGGCTGTGGCAGGGTTCTTACTGGGCAGAGGAGCAGTTGGGTACCAATGGTATTGGGGTGGCCCTGAAGACATCGCGGCCGGTTTTGGTCCGGGGGGCGGAACATTATTTTTCGGCCTATCATCATTTAAACACGATTGCGGCCCCGATAAATGACAGTGAAGGTCGGGTTTTAGGCCTTTTGGGGATGGTTGGCCGGGCTTCTTCCTCCGGTTCGCAGGCGTTGGCGATGGTAACGAGCGTTGCCTGGGCGATTAGCAACCAGCTTCAGTATGAACGATTTCGGGAGCGAGCGAACCATCATTTGACGGAAATCCAAACGCTGTTGGAGACGGTGCATGATGGCATTGTGGTATGGGATGAGGAGGAACGTATCCAACATATTAATGAACGGGCAGGCCAGATTTTGCTGCTGAGTCCGACGGCCGTTGTGGGCCAGCGGATTACGCAGGTATTGGGACTGCCCAAGATAATGTTGGAAGCGATTAATCACCAGCGTCATCTTGCGGATGTGGAGGCGGGCATTGGCGTAAATGACCGTATTGTTCAGGCATCGGTTAGTCTCCGCCCGGTGATGGCCTCACCGACGGAACATGCTGGTTTTGTGCTGCTGCTCCAACCTCTGGCGGCCGATGTTCAACGTGAGCGTCGAAAGACTAATTGGGTGTTAGACCAGCTTCCGGCGGTGTCACTGGCGATGCGGCAGACGCTGCGGCAGATTCGACCGGCGGTGCGGGGGAAGGCTCCGATCCTATTGCAAGGGGAGGGGGGTGTTGGTAAAAGTAAGTTTGCACGAGCGATCCATAATGGTAGTGAACGGACGCATGGCCCTTTTATTTCTATGAACTGTCGCTCTATTCCCGGCGATAAGATGGTGGATGAACTGCTGGGATATGAGAAAGGGCTGGGTGGTATCGGCCGTCCTGGTAAGTTTGAGCTGGCGAACGGCGGGACTTTGTTGTTGGGACAGGTGGAGAGTCTTTCTCTTGAAGCACAGTCGGCTTTGATGCATGTCATTGAGACGGGGCAGGTAACGCGGACCGGCAGCACAACGGCCGTGTCGGTTGATGTTCGCATTATTGGTACGACTTCGGCTAACCTGGAACAGCAAGTAACGGAGGAACTTTTCCTAAGGTCGCTTTATTATTCGTGGTCTATTTTCAATATTCGGATCCCACCGCTGCGGGAGTGTCTGGAGGATATTCCTTTTTTGGTTGAGCAGTTCTTGACGCGGGCGGGAGATCGGTTGGAACGGCCGATCTGGATTGAGGAAGAGGCCCTTTCGGTGTTGGGTCGTTATCCCTGGCCTGGGAATGTGCGGGAGTTGGAACATGCCCTGGAACGGGCGGTCTATCATAATCAGGATGGGTGGATTACGGCGATGGATTTGCCGGAGGTGGTGCGAAACGGCCGTGTGATGGTGACGAATACACCACAACCACAACCGTTGTTTTCTGCGGCGGAGGCGGAACGGGAGGCGATTATCCGGGCGGGCTTTGCCTTTGAGGGGAATATTACGGCGATGGTAGATTACCTGGGTTTGAGCCGGACAACTTTGTGGCGGCGGATGAAGCAGCTGCATATTTCGGCCGAACATTTTAAGCAAGGGTGAATTAATGATTAATTTGTGAATTGTTAATTGGGTGCCATTGGGTGGTTCGGTCAGGGGACCAGCCACAGCAAGTAGGGGGGATAGCTCGGTCGGGAGACGGCTGAAGCGAGGGGAACGAGAAAATAAAAGCCGGGGGTGGGCCGTGTTTCAATTTGAAACATTTTTTCACAAATTACGTTTCAATTTGAAACATTTTGACCACCTTCTTGATTTCCATATTTCAGAAAGCTTATGATGTAAAGAGGTCATAATATTTTGTTGTGGCAATTTACCATATAGTTTACGTTGTCGTTGCCAGTGGGGAGGCTTGGAAGAGTTTGAAGAAGGAGGTGTGCGCGGTAGCGAAGGTAATCGTGTGTAGTAAGCCCATTGTATTTGGAAAATTGAATATTTGTATCATATCAAATACGAAAAGGTTGGTAGGAGGCAATTGGCCGCTGTACGGTGGTGTTAGTAGGCCTGTTCCAATCTGATTCAATGGAGAATCTAAAGGAGATCTTAAAATGAAACGAACTTTAACGCATGAACTTATGGCCGAATTCTTTGGGACATTCGTCCTTATTTTGGGCGGTGATGGTGTGGTCGCCAACGTCGGTTTAGCGCCTCGTCTCGCGTCTCAGGGATACGACTGGAATACGATTGTTTGGGGGTGGGGTTTGTCTGTGATGGTTGCTGTTTATGTCGCAGGCGGTGTAAGCGGCGCTCATATTAACCCGGCTGTGACGTTTGGTCTGGCCGTGAAACGCGGATTCCCGTGGAGCAAGGTTGGCCCTTACATGCTCGCTCAACTAGCGGGGGCGTTTGTTGGCGCCATAGCTGTTTACCTTGTTTATCGTGACGGTCTGGTGGAGGCGGGTATGCCTAATGTTTGGGCAACCGGCCCAGGCAGCGTGTTTGGTTCTGCTTTCTGGGGAGGCGATGGCGCTGCTGCTGTTGGTAGTTATTCGATGATAACGGCGTTTTTGGCAGAAGTTTTTGGTACGATGATGCTGATGTGGGGCATTCTTGGTTGGGGTGATTCCAGCGAAGGGAAAGGTTACCTTGGCGGCCTTATAGTTGGTCTTGTTGTGGTCACTGTCGGCCTGGTATTAGGTGGGCCAAGTGGTTATGCTATCAACCCGGCCCGTGACCTCGGCCCACGTCTCTGGGGTCTCATTGCTGGTACTGATGGCTTGTTTGGTGATTTGTACTGGTTGGTGGTACCTATAATTGGACCTCTTGTTGGTGGTGCGCTGGCACCTATCTTGTACGACATCTTTATTACACCTGGCCTCAAAGCAGAGGTAGAACCTGCGGAAACGGTACGAGAATAAACTCTAATAAACGGTGGTATTTAGATACTACCAAAACGTAATAGGAGTATTTCTATGAAGAAGTTAATTAATGCTGTTGATGATGTTGTCAAGGAACAGCTTGAGGGAATGGCAATTGCCCACCCCGATTTGTTGAAGGTTAATTATGACCCGAAAATAGTCTATCGGGCAGACTCACCAGTGTCGGGAAAAGTTGCTCTTGTGTCGGGTGGTGGCAGCGGCCACGAACCGATGCACGGTGGCTTTGTCGGCATGGGAATGTTGGACGGCGCCTGCCCCGGAGAGGTCTTTACCTCGCCGACGCCGGATCAGATGTATGAAGCTGCGAAGCTGGTTGATGGCGGCGCTGGCGTTCTGTTCCTGGTGAAGAATTACACCGGTGATGTGTTGAACTTTGAAGCGGCTGTTGAACTGGCCCATGCTGACGGTATTATGGTGCAGAGTATCCTGATTGATGACGATGCGGCTGTTAAGGATAGTCTCTATACTGCCGGTCGGCGCGGGGTTGGCACAACGGTGCTGGCGGAGAAGATTGTCGGTGGTGCGGCTGAAGCAGGTTATAGTCTGGATCAATGTGCTGACCTGGCCCGGAAAGTAAATATGAACGGCCGTTCGATGGGCATGGCGCTCACTTCTTGCACGGTTCCGGCGGCTGGAAAGCCGACCTTCGACCTGGCCGATGATGAGTTTTCGTTTGGTATTGGTATTCATGGTGAGCCAGGTCGCCAGGATATGAAGATGAAGACGGCCGATGAAATTACTGAGATGCTGGCTTTGGCCATCATTGAAGACGGCGCTTATACGCGCACGGTTCGAGAATGGGATAATGAAACGGCCGACTGGGTTGACAAAGAATTGACGGATGAACCTTTTGCGGAAGGGGATGAAGTGATTGCCTTTGTTAACAGTATGGGCGGCACCCCCGTCTCGGAACTCTATGCCGTTTATCGCAAACTGGTTGAAGTCTGTGACAGCAAGGGACTGACCATTGTCCGTAATCTTATTGGGCCGTATATTACTTCACTGGACATGCAGGGTTGTTCGATTACCCTGCTTAAAGTAGATGATGAAATTCTCAAATTCTGGGATGCACCGGTGAAGACGCCCGGACTACGTTGGGGCGTTTAAGTATTAGTGATAAGTAATTGGTAATTGGTAATTGGGCCGGAACTGGCTTACAAATTACTGATTACCAATTACTCTTTTTGAAGGAGTACAAATGGCTGTTAGCAAAGCTCAAATTGTGCAGTGGTTGGAGAGCTTGGCCGATGTTTTTGCAGAAAACCGGACCTATCTAACCGAACTCGATTCGGCAATTGGTGATGCGGATCACGGCATTAATATGGATCGAGGATTTAAAAAGGTAGTAGAAAGGCTGCCCCCGGTGGTGAATAAAGACATTGGTAATATTCTCAAGACAACCGGTATGACTCTGATGTCTACGGTTGGTGGGGCAAGTGGCCCATTGTATGGCACTTTTTTTATGCGGAGCGGAACGGCCGTTGCTGATAAGGAAGAATTGGACAATAACGATCTTGTTAACCTCTTTGAAGCGGGCGTTGAAGGTCTGGTAAAAAGAGGTCGGGCTGTATTGGGGGATAAGACAATGGTAGATGCCTGGTTGCCTACTATTGCTGCGATGAAAGAGGCAGTTGCAGCAGGCAAAAATACGGATGAGGTATTGAAAGCGGCCGTTGATGCGGCCGAACAAGGCGTTCAGGATACGATTCCCCTTCAGGCTCGCAAGGGTCGCGCCAGCTACCTCGGTGAGCGCAGTATTGGCCACCAAGACCCAGGCGCAACTTCATCGTGGTTGATGTTGAAGACGTTGTTGGAAATTGTGGAAGGAAGTTAATTTAATAAGGAGTTTGTTTAGAAATGGCAAAATATGTTGCAGCAATAGATCAGGGTACAACAAGTACCCGATGTATGATTTTCAATCATGCAGGCGAATCAGTAGGGAGTCATCAGTTAGAACATGAACAAATTTATCCGAAAGCAGGTTGGGTTGAACATGATCCAATGGAGATTTGGGCCAGAACTCAAGATGTTGTTAAGGGTGCATTGCAGAAAGTTGGTATTACCCATGCTGATTTAGCGGCAGTTGGTATTACGAATCAGCGTGAAACGACTGTTGTGTGGGATCGGCGGACGGGTAAACCGCTCCACAATGCGGTGGTTTGGATGGATACCCGCAACAACAAATTGGTGGCCGATGTGACTCAGGCAGCGGGCGGACAGGATGCTTACCGACCTCGGACTGGCTTGCCGTTGGCGACTTATTTCTCCGGCCTGAAGGTGAAATGGCTGTTGGAAAATGTTCCTGCTGTGAAGGAAGCGGCCGACGCCGGGAACGCGATGTTTGGTAATATTGATACCTGGATCATTTATAATCTGACCGGCGGTGCGAATGGTGGCGTTCATGTGACGGATGTAACCAATGCTTCTCGGACGATGTTGATGGACATTGAGAAACTCGAATGGAGTGATGATATGTGCGCGGCGTTGTCTGTACCGAAGTCTATGCTGCCGACCATCAAATCATCTTCGGAAGTCTATGGATATACCACTGAGGATGGGCCGTTTGGCGGCCGTGTTCCGATTGCCGGTGATTTGGGCGACCAACAGGCGGCAACAGTCGGTCAGGCTTGTTTCTCTCCTGGTGAAGCCAAGAATACGTATGGAACTGGCTGTTTCATGATCTTGAACACAGGAACGGAACCGGTGCAGTCGAAGAATGGTCTGCTGACTACGACCTGCTACAAGTTTGGCGATAATGATTGTGTGTATGCGTTGGAAGGTTCAATTGCCATCACCGGTGCGTTAGTACAATGGCTGCGTGATAACCTGAAGCTGATTGATTCTGCACCTGCGGTTGAAGATTTGGCGAAGACGGTTGATGATAATGGCGGTATCTATTTTGTTCCGGCTTTCTCCGGCCTGTATGCCCCATACTGGCGTGATGACGCTCGCGGCGCGATTGTGGGTATGACCCGCTATGTGAACCGGGGCCATTTCGCCCGCGCTACGCTGGAAGCGACCGCTTATCAGACCCGCGAAGTGCTGGATGCGATGAACGCTGATTCTGGCGTTGATCTGACGGCGCTGAAGGTTGATGGCGGTATGGTTTACAACAACCTGCTGATGCAGTTCCAAAGTGATGTGTTGGATGTGCCTGTGATTCGGCCGAAAGTGGCGGAAACAACAGCGCTGGGCGCGGCCTATGCGGCCGGTCTGGCTGTTGGTTTCTGGAGCAATACGGACGAGATGCGGGCTAACTGGGGCGAAGATAAACGTTGGAACCCCACCGATGGCAGCGATGCCAGCACTGACCTTTATGCAATGTGGAAGAAGGCTGTGACTCGGACGTTTGACTGGGTCGAACATTAGTCTAAATTTTTAGTGTAAATTTCTAAATCCGAAATGGGGGGTTTGAGTGGGATACCCTGCTCAAACTTCCTATTTCGGGTGTTTTTTGTAAGCTGGCTGTACTTCTGAGGAGGAATGGTTGTGACAAAACGCTCGCCCAAAAAGGCAAAGAAAAAGACAAAGCCGGGGAATGATATTTCCCAACAAAATGGGGCATGGCTCCCAACTCGCGGCGGTCTGATTGCTGTTGGAGTAGCCAGTTTGTTATTGGCTGCCTGGACAACTATCCAAAGTATGAAGGTAAGCGATTTTGGAGAAAGCCTTTTATGGGGTCTGGGTTTTGGCGCCAGTATTTGGGTGATCTTCGGTTTCGTATTTGTGTTAAACAAGTTTTTGCGCGGGCGTTAGGATTGACCATACTGTGATTGGTGATGCCATTGTATTTTGTCAGATTGCCCACACGAGGGAAATTATTTGGCAAGATACTGGGACGACTTGAATATGCGTATTCTTAAAACTGAAGTATTGGTGATTGGCGGGGGAGCGACAGGGGCAGGTGTTGCGGCTGATCTGGCGATGCGGGGGTTTAAGTGCATCCTGGTTGAGAAGCGCGACATCGCGCATGGCACAACGGGGCGGTATCACGGGCTGCTGCACAGCGGCGGTCGTTATGCGGTGAAAGACCCCAAGGCGGCAACGGAGTGCATTGAGGAAAATATGATCCTGCGCCGGATTATGCCCCATGCTTTGGAAGATACGGGGGGGTATTTTGTGGTGACGCCCTGGGACGAAGATTCGTTTGGAGATACTTTTATGAAAGGCTGCCAGGATACGGGCGTGCCTTGTGAGGAGATTTCTATCTCTTTGATGTTGAAGGAGGAGCCACATTTGAACCCGAAGATCAGCCGCTGTTTTCGGGTGCCGGACGCAACGGCCGATTCTTTCTTGGCCACGCAGAGTGTGGCGGAGATGTCCCGACTGCACGGCGGCCAAATCCTCACTTACCATGAGGTTAAACGGCTTGTTCGTGAGGGGGATAAAATTACTGGAGCGCTCTGTTATGATCTTGTAAAAGATGAGGATGTGACAATTGAGGCAGACCTGGTTGTCAATGCCTCTGGTGCGTGGGCGGGGAGAATTGCTCATACGGCCGATCTGGAGGTGCATGTCCGGGCGGGGAAGGGGACGATGCTGGCCTGTAACCACCGGGTTGTGAATACGGTGGTTAATCGCTGTAAAATGCCTGCGGACGGCGATATTATCGTGCCGATCCAGACGGTGGCCGTTATGGGGACGACTGATTCGGGTGTGCCGGACCCGGAACACTTTGCAATTGAACCCTGGGAAGTAAAATTGATGTTGGAAGAGGGGGATAAGCTGGTTCCTGGTTTCAAGAAAATGCGGATGCTGCGGGCCTGGGCTGGGGTTCGGCCGTTGTATCAGGAGACGAAGGTGGCCGACACTCGTGATGTGACCCGTGCTTATACGCTGCTGGATCATGAGACGCGGGATGGGGTGACGGGGTTCATCACCATTACCGGGGGCAAGTGGACGACTTATCGCCAGATGGCAGAGGTGACTGTGAACCGGGTCTGTGAGAAGTTGGGGACGGATCGGCCGTGTCGAACGGCCGAAGAGGTTATTCCTGATCCGTTTGGTCCCCGACTGCGGGATAAGGCTGGCTTCCATTTTCTAGGAGCGCGGCTGGCCCGGACTGAAGAAAAGAAAGCGTACAGTGACCTGGTTTGTGAGTGTGAGATGGCGACGCGGGCGGATGTCGAACGGTCTATTACAGAAGGAAAGGCAAAGACGTTTGACGATATTCGGCGGGACATTCGGGTTGGCATGGGACCGTGTCAGGGTGGTTTTTGTTCTTACCGTGTGGCTGGGATTTTGCATACGGTGAGACGGCCGTCTGTGGAAGAGACGAATGTTGCGCTGCGGGATTTCCTCCAGGAACGGTGGAAAGGCGTGATGCCGGTTTTGTGGGGACCGCAGTTGAAGCAGGAACGGCTTGATGAGCTGATTTATATGAGCGTATTGAATGCGGACCATTTACCTGGTGATACGGCTTCAAGATTGGGGCCGACGATGTATGAACCGGGGACGGTTGAAGAAGTGCCGGAAGGTGCGGCGAGGTGATTTGTGATTGGTAATTAGTAATTGGGTAATTTGAAGGTGGATTTAACCCATTGCTCGTTACGAATTACTATTTACCGGAAGCCAATAAATTATGAACGACAAAGAGAACATTTTAGTAATTGGTGCGGGGTTGGCGGGGCTGACGGCGGCGTGGCGGATTGCGTTGGCCGGGAAAAAGGTGCGGCTGGTTGCGAAGGGTTGGGGAGCGACGCATTGGCATTCGGGTTGCATTGATGTTTTGGGATATTATCCACTGGACAGCCGGACGGCCGTTCGCTCCCCGGCAGAGGGAATTGAGCAGTTGATTGCTGAGAATGACCAGCACCCGTATGCACATGTTGGGGTGGAAGGCGTTTCGGCCGCTTTGGAAGCGTTTCAGGCATTGTGCGCTGAGGCGGGCTATCCGATGCACGGATCGCTGGATAAGAACTGGCTGCTGCCTTCGGCGGTAGGTACGATGCGGCCGACTTGTCTGGCTCCTGAGATGATGATTGCGGGAGATCTGGAGCAGGACTCACCGATGTTGCTTGTAGGGTTCCAACGGTTTGGTGACTTTTTTGCCAATGTTGCGGCTGACAACCTGACTCAGCAGGGGTTTTTTGCCACTCACGCGATGGTTGAGCTGCCTTCTCTGTCGAATGTGCATGTTTTGTCGGGCGTTATTCTGGCGCGGATGATGGAGCAGGCGGCTTTTCGAGCAGAGGTTGTGGCGGCTGTTAAACCCCATCTGGGTAAGGCGGAGCGCGTTGGTTTTCCGGCTGTTTTGGGGAGAGGGAAGGCGCTGGCGGTGAAGGCGGACCTGGAGGCCCAATTGGGACGGCCGGTTTTTGAGATTCCGATTTTGCCACCTTCTGTGCCGGGTATCCGGCTGCACCATATTTTGAAGGGAGCGATTGAAGGGCAGGGTGGCCGGGTCTTTGATGGTATGGAGGCGGTTGGGTCGGAGGCGGAGGATGGTCGGGTGACGGCCGTTTTGACTGAATCGGCCGCCCGGAACCGGCGGCATAGTTTTGGACAATATGTTCTGGCGACAGGTGGTATATTGGGTGGGGGCATTACGACCAATTTTGAGGGGCATGCAAAAGAGGTTGTTTTTGATTTGCCTGTTTCGATACCTAAGAGCCGGTTGGATTGGTATAAGCGGGATTTTATGGATAAGGACGGGCATCCGGTCTACCGGGCCGGAGTGACGGTTGACGAGGCGTTTCGGCCGATTAATGGAGACGGCCGAGCGGTCTACGAGAATGTATACGCAGCCGGGACGATGTTAGGCCATGCTGAAGTGATTCGGGAGCGGTCTATGGAGGGTGTGGCGTTGGCTACCGGCTATAAGGTTGGTAATTGGCGGTAAAGACACCGCTGGTAGTTTGGTAATTGGGTAATTGAGATGGCTGTCCAGTTTGAGGACTTGCGAGTATTAAAATCAGCGGAAGAAGTTGCTGATGAGATTTGGAATATCGTTCATGCAGCTATCCAAAACTTTATCTGGTCTTGCCCACCAACTTAATACGTTTGCTAAAGCAACAAGAGAATAGAGAAAACTAGTAAATTCATCTAGTAAGATTGCTGAAAAAGGACCTGAATACAAGATTTTAAGTGATTTACAGGTCGGAGATAATATTATTAGTGACCCATCGGTTCTGTTTGAACCAAAGGATATAGAATTTCTACAGTCGTAATTTACTTTTTAAATTACCTAATTACTTAATTACTTGATCATGAATAAAAAACCAATTTGGCAGGCAGAGACAGAAATTGATATGGAACCGCATTGGCCGGTGGAGTTGACGTTGGATCAATGTATCCGGTGTAATATTTGCGTGAGTGCGTGTCCGGTGACGGCCGTTACTGACAAATTTCCTGGGCCGAAGTATGAAGCGCCGCAGAGTGGGCGTTTTCGGCAGGTGTTGCAGGAGACGCCGGATTACTCGGTGGATTATTGCAGCGGCTGCCGGGTCTGTAATATGGTTTGCCCGACCGGGGTGAAGATTGCGGAGATAAATGCCAGGGCACGGGGGACGATGGTGGAACAGTCGAAGGTGACTGGGGTCGCCAAACTGCGGAATAATTTGCTGGCTCGGCCGGAGACGTTAGGAAAGCTGGGCCAACCGCTGGCCCCGCTGGCGAATGTGGCTTTGCATGGCAAGCTGGGAAGTTGGGTGGCTGAGAAGACGCTTGGTATTGCTCAAAAAGCGCCGCTGCCCCGTTTTTCGGGGGAGAAGTTTAGCGACTGGTTGAAAGAGCATCAGACGCCGGTTGGAACAACGAAAAAGGTCGTTTATTTTCATGGTTGTTCGACGGAGTATTATGAGCCGCGAGTGGGGAAAGCGGCCGTTCAGGTGTTAGAGGCGAATGGATTTGAGGTATTGATTCCACCCCAAAACTGCTGCGGGCTGCCACTGCTCTCTAACGGCGAATTCAAGGCTGCCAGGGAATATCACCAACGCAATATTGACCATCTTGTTGGGTATATTAAAGATGGGTATGTGATTGTTGGTACTTCGACCAGTTGTACCTTGACCTTGAAGGAAGAGGCCCCTGAGCTTCTGGACTTTTTCACGGAGGATGCCCGGCTGCTTGCGGCCAATACCTATGATATTAATGAGTTCCTGGTTTTACTGTATGAAGAAGGGGCGTTGAAACAGGATGGATTACGGCCGATCCCAATGACTCTGCCTTACCATCCCCCCTGCCAGTACCGGGCGCACCGGATCGGCCGTCCGGCGGTTGAATTGTTGGATATGATTCCTGATCTGACGATTATTGAAAGCCATGCGGCTTGTTGTGGGGTTGCCGGGACGTATGGTTACAAACGGGAAAAATATGATATTGCGATGGCGGTTGGCAAGCCGCTGTTTGATTTTATTGGGGAGACGGGTGCGCCTCTTTCGGTATGTGATAGTGAGACCTGCCGATGGCAGATTGCAGAGGCTACTGGTTTACCGTCGGTTCATCCAATTGAGTTGTTGGCTTATTCCTATGGTTATGAGGTGGAAAAGCCGTTGAACTATTATTTACCGTAATTGGTAATCGGTAATTGATGGTTGGCCGAAATCGGCCTGTTAATTACTGGATACTGACGTCAAAAGTAAGCGATTTGCCAAATCGCTCTACATTGCATGAGGTGAAGGTAATTTTCGTCAAACTCCAGTCAATTACTCGTTACTGATTATTCAACATAGTCTGCATCGAGGAAACATGGTCGGGATAGTCGTCGTATCGCATAGTGAGGAGTTGGCAAAGGGGGTGGTAATTCTTGCCAGCCAGATGGCGATGGGGAAGGTTGCTATTGCTGCCGCCGGAGGCATTGATGACCCAGAACACCCGATTGGGACTGACCCAATGCGGGTGTTGAGCGCCATTGAAACGGTATACAGCGAAGATGGGGTTGTGGTACTCATGGATTTGGGGAGCGCCTTGATGAGTGCCGAGACGGCTGTAGAGTTTTTGGATCCGGAGCAGCAGTCAAACGTCTATCTTTGTGCTGCCCCGCTGGTAGAAGGGGCGGTGGCGGCGGTGGTACAGGCGGCAGTAGGCGGGAATGTGGTTCAGGTAATGGCCGAGGCAAAGGGGGCGTTAGCGGCTAAACTAAGTTTGTTGGGTGATGGTGACACGGCCGAAGTTAAACAAACCGACAACGGCCTACCGACTGACCCGGCTGGTGCCCGATTGACGTTTTCTCTTACTGTTCGCAATAAGATGGGCCTCCATGCCCGACCGGCAGCCCAACTGGTTGGAACGGCCAACCGTTTTTCGGCCGACATTCAGATTGTGAAGGGTGAGCGAGGGGCAAATGCCAAGAGCATTAATCAGGTGGCGACGTTAGGCGTGCGGCAGGGAGATGCGATACAGGTGACGGCCGTTGGGGAGGATGCCCAGGCCGCTTTGGATGCGATTAAGGCGCTGGCAGCGGACGATTTTGGGGAAGCGGAGGAGCCGGAGGCGGTCACGGAGATGCCGGTTGCTGCCGTTGAAGGGAAACCGGAGAATGCGCTGGCGGGGATACCGGCGTCGCCCGGTATTGCTATTGGGCCGGTCTTTCAATATAGACCGCAGCGACCGGAAATCGTCAAGCGCCAGGTCGCGGATGGTAAAGGGGAGTTGGAACGGTTGGAGACGGCCGTTCGACAGGCCCAGGCTGAGTTGAAAGGGGTCGTTGAACAGGTGACGAAGCAGGTGGGTCCGGCCGAAGCCGAGATTTTTGAGGCCCATCGCCTTATTTTGCAAGACCCGGATTTGATGACGGCGGCGAAGGAGATTGTTTTGGGGCAGGGGGTGAATGCTGAATATGCCTGGGAGCAGGTTATCAAAGAAACGGCCGACCGTTACCGGGCGTTGGATGATGCTTATATGCAGGCGCGGGCGGGGGATGTGATGGATGCCGGTGGCAGGGTACTGCGGCAGTTGGTGGCCTATGAACTGCCGGGTCTGGATGTGGCGGAACCGGCGATTTTGGTTGCGGCCGATTTGACGCCTTCGGATACGGCCGAGCTTGATCCGGCCCATTTCCTGGGTATTGTGACGGAGTTGGGTGGGGCAACGGCCCACAGCGCGATTTTGGCGCGGGCTTTGGGCATTCCGGCGGTTGTGGGGGTTGGGAAGGCGGCTGAAGGGCTGGCTGGCGGGCAAATGATTGGTCTGGATGGAGAAAAGGGGCTGGTTTATACGGATTTGAACGGTTCTTTGGAGGCTGAATTGGGGGCGCGGCGTGATGAGTGGTTGGCGGCGCTTAAGCAGGCGCAAGGACAGGCCCAGGAGGGAGCGGTGACGCTGGACGGACATCGGGTTGAGATTGTGGCCAATATTGGTGGTTTGCACGATGCAACGGTGGCGCTGGATTATGGGGCGGAGGGCGTTGGGCTGTTTCGGACAGAGTTTTTGTTTATGGCACGGGAGGCGGCGCCGACGGAGGCAGAACAACTGGCTGTTTACCGGCAGATTGCTGAGACGATGGGAAAACGGCCGCTTGTTATTCGGACGCTGGATATTGGGGGCGACAAGCCGCTGCCTTATTGGGACAGTCCACCGGAGGCGAATCCGTTTTTGGGGCTGCGGGGGATTCGTTTTTGTCTGGCGAATCCTGACCTGTTTAAGTCTCAACTGCGGGCGATTTTGCAGGCTAGTCCGGGCCATCAGATTAAGTTGATGTTCCCGATGATTGGCTCACTGTCGGAGCTTCGAGCGGCGAAGGGGTTGTTGGCGGAAGTGCAGGCGGAACTGCGGACGGCGAAGGTTCCTTTTGATGAAGAGATGGAAGTGGGGATGATGATTGAGGTGCCTTCGGCCGTTGCGGTTGCCGATCAACTGGCGAAAGAGGTGGACTTTTTCAGCATTGGAACCAATGATTTGACGCAGTATCTAATGGCGGCCGACCGGGGGAATGCGAAGGTGGCGTCGTTGGTGAATGCGCTGCAACCGGCCGTGCTGCGGATGATCCGGCAGACGGTTGAGGCGGGTCATGCGGCCGGTATTTGGGTTGGGGTGTGTGGGGAGTTAGGCGGCAATGCGAAGGCTTCTGCGCTGCTGGTTGGGTTGGGGCTGGATGAGTTGAGTATGAATGCTCCGGCGATTCCGGCGGTGAAGGCGGCGATTCGAGGCGTTAATTTGGAGCAGGCGGAGAAGTTGGCGGGGGAGATTTTGGAGATGGAGACGGTTGAGGGAGTGGAGAAGGCGTTGGGGAGGAAGGGAAATAATTAATTGGTGAATGGCTGACCTGCGGTCAGCTTGTGAATGATTAATTGAGAGCCGGGAATAATGAAAGTTCACATCAACTCGACTTTTAATGCAAATAATATACCGTTCCAGACGCCCTGGTTTTGCCAGGGCGTCTGGACTGAATCTTATACTCTCGCCAGCCGATTGACTTTGAAATAGATACGGTAAGCGCCTTTATCTTCTTCATTAAACAGCCAGGTATCATCCTCGGCTATTTGTGGGAAGTTGTAGGTAACGCCTGGGATATGATCGCTTGTTCGATCAAACTGGGCCGGGTCATCTGCCGTGGTGAGGGCATAAAGAAAGCTGGAAGGTATTATGTATTCACGTTGGCCTAGTAGGTCGTCTCCTACCAGGTCCGCTGCGAGATCTGCCACCCAGCCGCCTACCTCTTCGCCAATCGTGTTTAGTAAACCTGTCGCGCCGCCAAGGACAGCTGCAAGGCCACCGATCGGGACATTAATAGCAGTCAGACCAGCAGCAATAGCTGCCTGGGTGGCAGCATTGGTTGCATCCCTAAGGTTCGCTGTACTGCCTACCATCTCTTCATCCCATAATTGGACCCGAATTGCAATATTGCCGTCACCGGGAATGAACACGCTGTTGGCAATCTGGCGGCTGTGGGCAAAAACATCACCACCTTCAATATCGCCAATACCGTCACCGTTACTGATGCGCCTGGTGTCTAGCGATTCCTCTGGCCGAGAGGGGTCCAGAGCATAGACCGTTGTGATCAGATAGGGTTCGTCGGTCCCACCAGGATCATCTGTGTGATAGCAGCGTATGGCAGCAATATCTATCGAAACAATGAAGCGCCCGCTGAATACAGGTGTTCCTCCCAAAGGTTTGGATATCGAACCGAATGTGTAAGGCTGTTCAAATGTGCCAGCCATCTGCGGTATAACTGCTCCTACAACTGAGCCAACTGATAAAATCGCCATTTTATCTTTATGGAACTGGGCGATTTCTTGGGCTGCTTTGCTGCTCGGGCCGTCACTACCTGAGAAAAGGGTGGTAAGGGTATCCCATCGATTGCCAACTGTTTTAGGACCACCAGACCAGGTCCGGCTGCCGTCGCGCCAACCGTCATGGCGATACCACTTCAAGTGACCGCCAACTGCTTCACCGTGACCTTCCCGTACATCCCGGGTCCGTTCTTCGACGGCATAAATGACGCCATCGCCACCGTAGAAGACACTTGAGAAGTTTTGCCAACCATTGCCGACTTTGTTACCAGAGCCTTCAGCCCACACAAAAGTGCCATCATTCCGACCATCATGGCGATACCATAGCAAATCCCCATCATCCTTGATGCCGTAGACAACTCCATTCTCGCCAGCGAAGACCGAAGCCA
Source organism: Promineifilaceae bacterium (SeqCode) (assembly GCA_049281335.1). Lineage (GTDB taxonomy): Bacteria > Chloroflexota > Anaerolineae > Promineifilales > Promineifilaceae > JAKEFB01. The sequence goes on along the minus strand of JBAPRX010000433.1, from coordinate 486 downwards.
TAACATTCCACCCATTGCCGACCCTCTTTGGACCTTCAACTAAGGTTGGGCTGCCATCGCGCCAGCCGTCATGACGAAACCACAAAAGGTGGCCGCCGATTACCTCACCGTGACCTATTCTTGGGTCTCGTGTCAGCTCCTCGACAGCGTAAATGATGCCGTCGCCACCGGAAAAAACATGCGTATAACCTTGCCATCCTTCGCTAATTTTGTTGCCCGAACCTGCAGCCCAATTGAAACTGCCATCGCTTCGCCCATCGTGACGATACCAGGACAAGTCGCCGTTTTCTTTAATAGTATAGATCACGCCATCACCACCGGAGAAAATCGAGAGGAGACCGTTCCATCCAGTACCTACCTTCATGATAGGAGCGTCGAAAGCCCAGCGGAAACTACCGTCAGTACGGCCGTCATGACGGTACCACAATAGATCACCGTTTGTTGCAAGAGCGTAAATTACATCATTCTGGGTTGACATATTTGCCT
>JBAPRX010000432.1:0-13782 GCA_049281335.1 Promineifilaceae bacterium (SeqCode) | reverse complement strand
GCGCAAAGACGCCAAGATTTTTCTTTGCGGTCTTTGCGCCTTTGCGTGATATATTATGGACTCCACGCCTCAATTGCCCGGTGATGCAGCCCGGTTAGAACCTCCACAACGGCCGGTTTTCCGGCTCCCAATGCTTCCCGAACGGCATCTTGAATATCGGCCGGGTCTTCGACGCGCCGCCCCCAACAGCCCATTTCCTGGGCGATATTGGCGAGGTTGACCGGCGAGAAGGCATACAGTTCCTCCTTGTTGCCCTCGTTGTCACCGTACATGGTGTGAATATCTTTGATCCCTTGCCCAAAGCCGCCGTTGTTATTAATGATGGTCACAGTGTTGATGTTATGGCGTCGTGCCGTCTCCAATTCGCTGAGGTGATACCAGAATGCGCCATCGCCGTTGAAGCAGATGACAGGCCGGTCGGGGAGGGCGCATTTGGCTCCTAATGCGGCGGGGAATGACCAGCCCAGTGACCCGGCGGCTCGAATGTAAATCTGTTCAGGATGGTTGAGGTAAACCTGAGTGGCAGTCCAGATAGCGGAATAGCCGGTGTCGGCTACCAGAACGGCATTATCGGGCAGCACTTCCGTTAGCTCTTTGCACAGCCGTTCTGGCCGTATCGGCCGTTCGTCAGAGTTCCGAAGCGGTTCGATCAACTGTCTCCATTCGCTAACCAGTTCCGCCACTCTTTGGAGCCAGCTTTCGTTGCCCGGTTGGGCATCAAGGGCTTCGGTCAGGCGGGAAACGGCCGTTCGGGCATCTCCCACAACGCCGATAACATTAGGATAGTTTCGGCCGATTTCGGCCGAGTTGATGTCTATCTGGACAATCGGAGTTCCGGCAGCAGGGATGCGCCAGTTGTTTGTGACCTGGTCGCCAGTGTTGCTGCCGATGAAGATAACCAGATCGGCTTCATGGACAACCTGATTGGCACAGCGAACAGAATAGGTTCCCACCGGGCCTACACTGAGTCGGTGGTTGTCGGGAATAGTTCCTTTGCCATTGACGGAATTAGCAACGGGGATATTAAGTTTTTCTGCCAGGGCAACCACTTCCGCCTGAGCCGAAGAGAGACGGACGCCACCCCCGGCGACGATGACGGGCTGTTGGGCGGCTCGAATGGCTTTGGCCGCTTTTTGGATCGATTCATTGTCCGGTTCAGGACGGTCGGCGGGGTAATGGCTGTATGTTTCTTCGATCACGATTGGGAACGGCTCTTCGGCCGCTTCCACATTGCGGGCGCTGTGTCCCAGCAGGTCAAGATGGACCGGACGAGGGGTACCGGTGGTTGCTTCACGGAAGGCCTGCCGCAGATAGTATGGTAGTTGGGACGGGAGCGTCACATCGACATTGTATTTGGTGACAGGGTCATAGAGTGGGCCGTGAATGATCTCCTGATAGGCGTTTCGATTCTGAAAAAGAGGTGGTTTCTTACCGGTCAGGGCGATGACGGGCGAACGGCCGAGATAAGGGTCTTGTAGTCCGGCGGCAAGGTTGGCCGCCCCAACCGACTGGCACATGCAGATACCGGGTTTGTGGGAGGCGCGGGCATAGCCATCAGCCATGTAGACGGCCGCTTTTTCGCTGTGAGTTATGATCCGATGGATGCCGAGTTTTTCAAACTCGACCATCGTCTTCCGTAAAATGGCGTCCATGAAAAAGACGTGGCTGACGCCGTAACCTTTGAAAGTCTCAGCAATAAATTTTGCGCCTGTAATCATGGGGACGGCCATAGGGGGTTGCTCTTTCCTTTTCTAAATAGGCGTTCGCAGATAAGTTAGCGGTTTGGTAATTGGGTAACTGAGTAATTGATTATTCCAATTACCAAGTTACCCAACTGCCTTCTATTCGAATGTTTTCTAAAACTTGTTGGCTATGGTGCGTTCGCAGCCAGGGTAGCACAAGCCGGGCAGCTTCCGTCTGGTCGGATAATTGCGTAGCCAGCTTGCGGATCGCCGTTGGGTTCGTAAAGGGTGAAGTCAACGTTGTAGACGATGAACATATTCACGACACCACCTTGACGCGAAAGACTTAGCGCTTCCCCAAGCCATTGGGCCTGTTCTGCGACACTGGTTCCAGCAGCCCAGGCGAAGTTTGCCGGTAAGCCGGAGAAACCATCGCCCGACAGGTATCCGATTTCGGTGAAACAAAGCGGCCGTGATCCACCAAATGCCCCGTTATATAGCTCGACCATCGGCAAGAAATACCAACTGTAATGGCTGCCACCGGGATGACCGCTGCGGGCGCTTGGTGAGGTAGCGCCGGAGTTGTGGTGTATGCCAATACAGTCCATATAGCTCGCCCCACCGGCGGCGGCCATACCGGCAACATATCGGTTATCGGCCCAGGCGTTATTCCCGTTGTCGAATCCGGTCGGCGCGGGAGCGCCGCTAATGACCATGATATTGCCATTTGCGCCCTTGATGGCATTATACGCCGGTCGCAGCATGTCGTTGACATAGGTGCTTGGGCTGATCTGACCGGCAGGCCACTCAAAGTCAATGTTCTGTTCGTTCCAGACTTCAATGGCGTCTGGTGCGTTGCCACCTAAGGATGCTACGCCTCGTAAAAATTCCACAAATGCCCCCATGTCAATGCCGTTTGCGGGCGGATAGGTCTGCCTTCCGGCGACGCTGAGTAGAACCTTGAAGCCGTTGTTGTGACCGTTGCTGATCATGCCTGCTACAGCGCCGGGGTCGTCGCCCGGCCCCCATTTATATTGGAACTTGACCCAGGTCATCTTAGCATCTTTCATACGACCGACATTGCTCAAAGTTTGTGTTTGACCACCTAGAGCGAAGCCACCGTTTCCTGTTGGCGGAGGCGGCGGGGGCGGAGGTGTGCCGCCTGTCGAGCCGCCGGGCAGTTGCAACACCTGACCGACGTAAATCAGGTTAGGATTGGAAATGTTATTGAGCGCGACCAGTTCCGCGACTGTTGTCCCAAATCTAACAGCGATGCTGGAAAGGGTATCCCCTGATTGAACCGTATAGGTTCCGCCTCCCCCTGTAGGTGGCGGTGGCGGCGGAGGTGGCGTGCCGCCTGTCGAGCCGCCGGGCAGTTGCAACACCTGACCGACATAGATCAGGTTGGGATTGGCGATGTTGTTTAGCGCGACAAGTTCGGCAACTGTTGTACCAAAACGTTGGGCGATATTCGTTAGCGTGTCCCCTGCTTGAACGGTATAGGTTCCACCGCTTTGCAGGTTAAGGGATGTCATTTGGAGCGTCTGGTCGCCATTTGCCGGGACTTCTAACGACAGTCCTGCACTGGTTTCGGCCGTATCGGCAGCAGCATTGCCCCCGAGAACGGCCGCCTGTTGGTCCATTATATCGCTTTGCTGAACGACATCATTTCCTCTGGCAAAGCTCCCAGAGAACATGAATAGCGATAGACACATGAAGAGGCCCATCATTGATACACGCGACTTATTCATTTATCCCTCCTACAACTAACCCATTAACTACTGTTTGCTACAGAAGCTATTAAACATAACATAACTAGAATTATATCCTTCCTGATAAAGAACTCAACTTATGGCCCCTGGACAGCTTTGGGGTAGGCATGTTTGGGGCTTCTGTCGTCAGAGAGCGTTCCCTGGCTGCGCTCTTTCAGGATGCGAATGGCATTTGCCAGATGAGAGTCGGTGATATGGTGAGCATTTTCTGCGATCCTGAGATGGTGAGCTTCAAATAAGACCTGGGCGTGAGTACAGCCGGTAGGAGGGTCGAATTTGTAGTTGGCAAGCTCGTATCGCTGGCCCAGCGGGTCGCGGAAGTAGATCGAGTACATGAAGCCTCGGTCAATCTCGCCGGTATTGGGGATGCCGCGCTCGTTGAGCCGTTTTTCCGTTTCAATGAAGGTGGAGCGAGAGACACTAAAGGCTATGTGATGCAGATTGCCAACCCCTTCGGGGTTTGGCGTGGTGTCTATTTCGCGGTTTTCGTTAGTGAAAACGGTGATCAGACGGCCGTCTCCGGGATCGAAGTAGAGATGGCTCTCTTCTTCGCGGTCGAGGTTGGGCTGCTCAAAGATGAAGGGCATTCCAAGAACGCCTTCCCAAAAATCTATGGCTGATTGTCGCGTTGCGCCAACCAATGTAATATGATGAACCCCTTGAGTTGGGATTTTTTCCATGATAGCACCTTTGGTGATTGATAATAGGTAACTCGTGTTTGAGTTGATTTTGTTACCAATTACGAACTACGAATGTTTATTTTCCTGTATACCAACCAATGGCTAAATTGCCAATCCGCCGATCACGGTTTTTCAGCATAATCCGGTAGACTTCTGGAATCAAAGCCGGATAGTCAGAGGTTGATTCTTTGAACCACATCAATGTCAGATTCATAATACGCCGGTAGGTCACATCAGCGACGCGCTTGAAACCGGCATTGGCAATGCCCTGGATGGAAGGCTGGTTCAGCCGAGAAGCGCCGATCCAGATCGTAGGAATCGTTCCCCGTGATTTTTCCTCTGCCAGCCGGTGGATTATCTGGCTAAGTAGGGCGCTGTACAATCCTTTTCGCCGACATTCAGAGATGGTGCCGCAATGCCAGATGTAGGCTTCGCTATCATGGAGATTGAAATATCGCTCCATCTCGCCGACATGTTCTTTGCCGTGTGTGACCCAACCATAGGTGACGATACGGCCGTCTCTCTTGAGACAAAAACAGCGCCGCTGCTGCCGAAACCGTTCTTCAATCAGGGTTGGCCTCGGTAGATTCATGGCAGAGGCTAGGTTTTCGACATCGGCCGAACCAGCTTCCTCAAAGGTAGTCTCGATTTCGGCCGAATAAACCGACGGCAGTCCCGTCTCCGACTGTATTGCCCAAAAAGTACCGTACTCAACCGTCCAGGGCTGCATCAGTGAACTGTCAGTAGTAAACAGTGGACGGTTGCCAGCGAGTTTTCACTTTTAACCGTTCACTGTTGACTAATTGCCAAAATTAGATGGAGAAATACATATTACGGGCGTCTTCAATTACTTGCGGGTCGCCGCTGGTTTCGCCACCGGCAAAACGTTGGTAGGTAGTTAGCACCATATCAGATGGATTGTCGAAATGAATAACGGCTTTGGCATCGCTCAAGTCGTCAACGCCTTCGTAGCTTAACTGGCCGTCTTTGATGGAAATAAGCCACCTGCCGCCCCATTCACCATCTACCTCGATCCCGTAAGAAATGTCTTTCCCGGCGGCCGCTTCTTGAATAACAGAATATTGCCAGATGATAAACATATAGGGAACCAGAACACCGGCGGTGCGCTCAGCTAACAAGGCATCTTTATCACCCAGTCCCCAGTTCATGTCCCAGGTGTGAACGCCATAATCCATAATCTGAAAGGCGGGGTAACAAAAGGCGGGAACCGGCCCTGAGAAAACGTGGGATACCATGAAATTATTCCAGCCGTCTTCGTCCAACGCCTCGAAAATACCTAACATTTTACTGGCGGCCGTTTTAAGGCGGGCAATGGCCTCTTCGCGGGAAAGGCTGCGAAGGGCGAGAGCGCCATCATTTAAGGTGGAACTCATGACAACCCAGCCCAATGGTGCCGGGGCCTCCTCGCCTTTTTCAGCCAACTCCCAGCGGGCGAGGTAGCTTTCGGTGACGTCAATCATATGGCCGACAAGGTCACGAACCTGCCATCCCTCACAGCGGGTGTCTACATACCAGTTGTCAGGGTTGTCAACGATTTCAAAGAACTTGCCCTGTTCTGTTTTGACAACATCCAATACAACATCCTTGCTACTGTACAACATCGGATTAACAGCCATTCCTTACTCTCCTTTTCTACAAAATAATAGGATATAAACCGCATTTTCCTCAGGCTCCATTTTCTCCGGTAATCTGGTAAGATATTTGGTGTTTTTGGCCAATAAAATTGCTCCTGATCTGGATATTTTTATCATAGCACAGATAAAGGTTCGTGACACCTGGAAATGACCATTTTTAGAGGAGATCGTTATGCAGCATAGTACGGACAAAATTTTAACCACTCATGCGGGCAGCCTGCCTCGGCCGAAATCATTGATTTCACTTCATACGGCCAAGTTTGGAAAAGCGGCCGTTTCAGAGGATGCGCTGGAGGAAGCTGTAGAAACGGCCGTTCGGGACGTCATTGATAAGCAGATTACGGCTGGCCTGGATGTGGTCAATAACGGTGAGATGGGGCGCGAGAGTTTCTTCACTTACCTACAGCACCGCATGACCGGCTTTGGGGGAACGAGTACACGGCCGATTATGGCCGACCTGCTGCGCTATCCGGGGGCATTGGAACGACGAAAACAGGCAATGGGCAGCGAGGACCGGGTGGATTTACTGAAAGCGCCCAAGGCAGTCGGGGAAGTACGATATATCAATCCTGACCCAATTGAAGCGGACTGCCATCAGTTGAACCGCCTGCTCCGAGAGCGTATGGGCGGCTTTCGGGAGGCGTTTGTTTCCGCGCCGTCGCCGGGAATTATCGCCGCTGGGATGCAGAATGATTATTACGACAGTTTGGAGGATTACGTAAATGCGCTGGCGGCTGCGCTCCGAACGGAATACACCACCATTGCCGAGGCGGGCTTTGTCCTCCAGATTGATGCGCCCGATCTGGCGTTGGAACGGCATACCCTGTTTCAAGACAAGCCCTTGTCGGAATTCCTGGAGTTCGTTCGGATTGTAGCGCGGGCGACCAACAAGGCGTTGGAGGGGATTCCCCAGGAGCAGGTACGGCTGCATGTCTGTTGGGGCAACTATGAAGGGCCGCATGACAGCGATGTACCGTTGGAGGACATCTGGCCGGATGTGTCAAAGATCAAGGCCGGAGCGGTGATGCTCTCGATGGCAAATCCCCGCCACGCTCATGAGTACCGCCTGTTTGCGGATAAGGAAATTTTGGGAGACGGCCGAATCCTCATCCCCGGCGTCATTGAGACGACGACCAACTTTGTGGAACATCCCGAAGTGGTCGCAGACCGGATTGAGCGCATCGCAGTGGCCGTTGACGACCCCCACCGGATTATTGCCGGTACCGACTGCGGCTTTGAAACGGCCGCCGGGTCAAAGATGGTTGTCGAAGAGGTTGTTTGGGCAAAGCTGCGCTCCCTGGCCGAAGGCGCGGCGATTGCGTCGAAAAGGTTGTTAGGATAAGGAAGACGGTTTTGCTGCCTTAATAGAGGAGAAAACTGAATAGTCTGTTTGTTAGGATGATTCTTATAGTGCTAGATAGATCATACACGCCTAAATGAAAAGCCAGACCAATCTCGATCTAAACTTACCAATCTTGGCGCTTTGAACTCAGATGTGGCCTGGATTTTGGCGATGATTGAATCCCGATTCACCTCAGATTTGTAATTTTTGCTGGTGCCTTTGGGGTAGGCGAGAACCAGGCCGGTTCCACTCCCAGCTTTGACGACTTCAGCAATGGCCTCGTCCACTTCACCTTCGGTTTGAACAAAGGATATCAGGCATTGGAAATCGTTTTCGGCCGTTTCAAACGGCAGCTCAACGCCTGGGGGTAAATGAAACACTTTAATCCTGTCGTACTTGTCGAGTTTTAGTTTATAAAAATCCATAGATAATTTCCTCTTGTGAGAGTCACGAATGAATCCACAATCACGTACCTAGCTTCCCAATTCCTAGAATCTCTTCTTCCTCAGATTTACCTAATGGCTTCCCTAGTAACTTTTTTGGGATATGAGGCCAAATTTCTTCTTCCAGGAATGCGATTAGATTGTCTTGATCATGACTGGTCGTAGAGTGTAAGACCAATCGTTGTTGTCTCTCCTCCAATGCTTTACGAACAGCTTCGGTTTTAGATTCGCCTGTAATTTTTATGATGCTGTCCAATAGTATTTCGACCTCTCTGTTTTTGATGCTTAATGCCATATTGAAACCCCCTATCGTTGGATAATCTAAAACTTTCTTCTTTTCTTCAACTTATTAATAAGGCGTATCGAATGAAGTCACGAGTGAGTTGTTGTTCGGCCGTATTCGCAGGTTGGCTGGCTTTTCGACCGGGGTTCGGCCGTTCTGCCCAGGCCCGTTTAATGAGGGGACACCATTTGGGGTCGAGGTTCTGGATGGCCCATTCATATCCGGCCCGCTTAGAGTGAATTCGGCCGCTTTCCACAGTTTGCAGCATCCGGCAGTAACTAATGACGGCGAAGGGCTGCGCCCACCGGTTGTCTATCTGATATTCTCCGGTCAGGATTTCTTCGCCCCAAACCTGCATCGTCTGGCGGACTTCCCGGCGCAGGGAATCGGCCGAAACGGGGTCAATCAACGTTTCGGGAGGCGGCCCGGCCAGGGTGATCCCACTTTCTAAAATCATCCACCGGACAACAAGCGTGTTGTCGTGAGGCGAGCGCTTTAATTCCGTGCTGCCATTGTCCAGGTAGTAAATGGGGGTATGGGCCGGGTCTTCCGCTCTAACAAGAGTTCTGGAGATATAAGAACCATCCAGATGTTTGGCCCAACGACTTTCCATCTTGAATATTTCAGCATGCATGGCATTCACGGCGCCGACTTCGGCCGAAGTTAAATCGTGTTCGGTGACAACAAGGAAGTCCACATCGCTGTGTTCATCCCAACCGCCGCTTGCCAGAGAGCCTTGCAGATAGACCGCCACAAAATTTCGACCCAATGTTTCCTGTATACGAGTCGAAAATTCTCGAAGGACGTTATTTATTTCTGGTTCAGGAGTCGGATTGATTTTATTAGACATCATCATCCTATGCTAACAACATTTGGTTTCTTAGGCTATTCTGCGAATGGTGGCGTCTCAGGATGGAGTGATTTATCATAGGGATAGTATTTGTGAAATCCTGGGGTGTATAAAACGGGAGGAATTTAAGATGGAAATACATCAGATGCCAACGAAACTAACAAAACCAGGTGCCAAAGCCGCCTCAACCTCTCTGCTCTTTGTTGGTGGTTTATTGATCGTCGTAATGGCATTTTTCTTACTTCCGACGGTTACTGCGCCAACTAATAAGAATCCACAGTTGCAGGCAGCGCCGCTTCTTCTTTCAACAACCGGGTCCCTTATTGAGGTTGGATCTGCCACGATCTTGCAGGGTCAAACGGGTACAATCGCGATTACGGCTACCGTTCCATCAACTGCCAGTTTGAATGCCTTCACTGTTCACATCGAATACGATCCGACAATTTTAGGTTATGTCGGTTGCAGCGTTGGAAGCGACTTCACGGGCGTTTGTAACCGCAGTGATGATGATGGAACACCTCCAGACGTTGTTTCCTTTTCGGCCGTTAATCCAGTTGGCATCAATGGGGTGGTCGAATTAGGCGAGATGACGTTTAATGGAACCAGCTTTGGAACAAGCGCGTTACACATCGTCGTTGGAACCTGGTCAGACGGCAATCCAGATGAACCGATACTAATTGATGGTCAGGTCATTGTTCAGGGGATTACACCTAGCCCTACTTTCACCTCAACACCGACTTCTACCTCAACGCCGACGCCAACTGCTACAAACACGCCCACCTCGACCCCATCACCATCCCCCTCTCCATCAAATACACCAACAGCGACGGCAACAAATACCCCGACCGCCACACCAACGGCAACGACGGCCGTAACCCCAACCGCAACAGCGACTTCGCCTGCCGGAGAGGATTATTTTGTTTACATGCCTGCTGTCTTAAACGAATAGGGTTGATAGGGTGTCGTTATCCATTCTCGTCAAAGGCTGCTTGCAGCTTCTTGGGCGCAATTAGCCGCCAACCTTCGCGGATATAGAAGGTCAGGTCTTCGTCGCTAATCTTATCCAATATCACGCCAATCCACCCCCGGTGGCCGACATAAGGCGGCCGAAAAAACGTCCCCGGTTTTGAGTCAACCAACATTTCTTGCATACCGGGTTGAGCGGGCAGCCAGACAGCAATTCGGCCGTCATCATGGTGATTGTTGGCATACATCACAAAGACCTTCTTCCTGACAAAGAAAGTTGGTTCGCCGTGCGAGAGTCGTTCCTCCGTCTCCGGCAGATCAAAACAAATTTCTCGTACTCGTTCCAGATTGTCTTTGCTCATAAGTTTGACCTCTAAGTCAGTTCCATTCCATACTCTTGCATCATTCGGTAGGGGTACATCTCTGGAAGCGTGCTGGCGGCGTTGAGCTTTTCCAGCTCTTCGGCCGTTAATTCAATCTCAATGCTCCCCATATTATCTTCGAACTGTTCCATTGTTCGAGCGCCGAGAATGACACTGCTCACGGTGGGCTGTCTGCTTAACCAGGCCAGGGCAATTTGCGGATAGGTCGCGCCGTGTGCCTCCGCCACTTCTCCAACGGCGTCAATGATGCGCCAGTTCCGTTCGGTTGACCGGCGATCCCAGGCTTCTTCGGTAACGGGGTCGGTTGTGGCGATTCGGCCGATTGTCGGCCGTTCGCCTCGCCGGTATTTCCCGCTCAGGAAGCCACCGCCCAACGGCCCCCAGGCCATCATGCCAACCCCTTCTTCTCGGAAAAGGCTGCTAAATTCGTACTCAATGTCCCTCATAACCAGGCTGTACTGGTATTGACCGGCGATAAATCGCACCCAGCCATGACTGTCACTGATGCCGAGCGACTTCATCACCTGCCATGCCTTAAAGTTGCTGACGCCGATGTAGCGCACCTTGCCATCCCGAACGAGGTCGTCGAAGGCGCGGAGCGATTCCTCCAAAGGGGTATGGGGGTCGTAGCCGTGCATATAATACAAGTCAATGAACGATGTTTGAAGACGGCGCAAACTTCTCTCCACCTGATCCATGATCACCCGGCGCGACAATCCTGCGCCCGAATCCGATTCCGGCGAAGCGCCAAACCGTACTTTTGACGCCAGCGTAACCCGCTCTCGTTTGCCGCCTTGCAGCGCCCTGCCAAGAATCTCTTCACTACGGCCGTTGGCGTAGGTGTTGGCCGTATCAATATGGGTCCCACCGCGACCAATAAACTGGTGTACCATCCGAACGGCATCTTCCTCCGGGGTGCTGCGGTTGCTCTCCTCCCCAAAAATCATTGCACCCAACGACAATTCGCTGACATACAAACCGCTGTTTCCAACACGGTTATAGTTCATTATTCAACCACCTTTGTCTAAATTATGGCTGTACGGGTTGGCAGACCGCTTTTCGGCCGACTTCTGCCTCAATCCCCGCAAACATCACAAAAAACTCACCCCGACCAATCCAACTGCTCCCGACTCACTAAACGCCGCTTGAAAGGCCATACGTTTCATTCAGCTTTGCCACCATCTCCATCATTTCCGGCGTTGGCGGCTCTGAGGAGAGCGGCGGAATGTCCATACTTTCCGCAGGTTGTGACAACTGCCAGAAATAATGCTCAAATCCGGCCGGTGCGATCACGATAAGGACATGTATCGTCTCTGTCAGAAGCTTCATCTGATGGACAACCCCTCTCGGCATAAAGACGAAATCCCCCGGATTGGCCTCAAACTCCTCCTCGCCGATCTTGAACCACATACGGCCGTTCAGCAGATAAAAGCTCTCATCCTCATGGCTATGGGCGTGCGGCCCCGGCTCCATCCCCTGCCGCGCCCTTGCCTCAATTAGAGCAAAAGCTCCGTTGGTATCCTCTTTCTTTGCCAGAAAATGCAACAACATCCCCGGCGCAGCCCGCGCATTTTCCAGGTTGTCCCTGTTTGTAAGAAAAGGTTTGAACATGAGATTAGCTTGCCTTGTAGCTTCCTGAATGTCCTAAAGATACTTTAGAGTCTCACCTTTCATAGAGATTCACAGCTTCTTTAGAGACTTCCTAATTATTTTTCGCTTTCCAATAATAGTAAATATTACCCGAAACCGTGTCAAGCACCATGACAACGGAAGGTTCGATTACCTATTGTACAGCATTTGTTACAATCCCACCGGACACCGCCAGATATAGTTGCCCTACTCACCAACCAATACATCAGCCGCCATCCCCATCGTGAATTGTCCAGACATTGATAGGGCTACTTCGCCGGGATATTTTCCTCCGCCAGCCGCGCCGTTTCCGCTACCCGTTTGGCCCGCGTTTTCGGCCGTTTTGCATTCGCAATCCAAACCAAAATAGCCCGCTTCGCAGAACGAGTAAACGCCTCAAAATTCTGTTCGGCCGATTCATACTTCCCAAACGCCTCCGCTAAATCCGGCGGCACTTCCAGGTTCTCAATGGCATCCAGCGCGTTCCAGGAACCATCCGCTTTGGCTGCTTCAATCTTTTCCAGGCCAGGGGGCATCATCAAATCGGCTGCAGTTAACCGCTCCACCCGTTCCTTATTCGACCGCGACCAGCCGCTTCCAGCCTTTCGGGGTGACATCCACATCATTGTGCGATCCTCGTCTACCCTGCGGGCCGTACTGTCAATCCAGCCGAAGCAGACTGCTTCTTCAACGGTCTCTTCGTAAGAGACGTACTTGTCACCAGTATGTTTCTTGAACGTTACCAGCCAGACACCTTTCTCCCGGTTGTAATTCTTTTCCAACCACTCCCGCCACGCCTCCCGGCTTTCAACCTGAACCCGCTCCTTTTCAGCCACAAAAATTCTCCATCACCTATATTGGAACTTATATTTAAGATGCCTGAATAATATCACACCCATTCCCCCATCACTCATGGCTCATCCCATTTATTACTTGCTCACTTGCAACTTGCTTACTTGCCCACCACAACAACATGCGCCGGCCCATCAAAAGCAACCGACCCATCGGCCTGAACAAACCGGTTCAGCTTTGTTGGCGCATACTGATTCAGCCGCTCAAACCTGTCGTCATCAACTACGTCGGCCAATGTCCAGCCCTTAATATCCACATAAATCCAATCTTCAACGGAAGGGAACTGAACCTGGCCCATCATGGTGTGGACGGCTGCATCACCCATACCCGCTTCAGTGAACAAAGCCATCAGCTCTTCCTTGTCTCCCAGTGAATAGGGAACTTCAATAGATTTCGCCGCCTCCGGCCCAAACAACTCGTTCAGCACTTCCGTCACAACGGCGTAGCCAGGTGTTGCTTCAAGGGAGTCCCAAACCGCGACCGCAATCGTGCCACCCGGCCGAACCACGCGGTCCATTTCCCGAAGTGCCTGTACCTGGTCTTCAAAGAACATCAGCCCAAATTGGCTCACCACCCGGTCAAAACTGTTCGCTTCAAATGGCAGCGACTCTGCCGGGCCAACTTTCCAGGTGACTCCCGGCCCTTTCTTACGGGCAACGGCCAGCATCCCATCATTGATATCAACACCGGTAACAGCGCCATTCTTGCCAACCAGTTCGGCCGCTTTTCTCGCCAGAATACCCGTTCCGCAGGCCACATCAAGTACCCTGTCACCCGGTTGGACCCCCGCCGCTTCAAGCACCCGCGCCGACCACTCGGCAAAGAGGGCCGGGACAAAAAACTGTTCATACACTTCGGCCGCACTCGCAGCAATTTGGCCTTTGTCATGTTCGTTCATTGTGGTATCTCCTTGTATCGTCTAACTATCAATTTCTGCACGTTACCATATAGAACTTAAACGGTATTCGTGTCTGGTTGTTTGACCCATCCGAAGTCAAATTGTTAACAACGTCCCGAATCACTGCCTCTTGCCCCATGTCTCTTTTCCAGCTTATCAGCCAGTCTATCCCTCGAATAGTTCAAAAATTGAACTAGCCCTCAGCTTCCTGTAAAATGTATCCTGTATTAATATTCAATTCGTTTGACTGATATTGGTTTAATAAATATTTCTCGACGTCTTTGCTTCTCTGCACCTTTGCGTTAAAAAAATCTGAGATACCCCATGTACAAATACGGCCAATATTG
>JBAPRX010000431.1:0-21739 GCA_049281335.1 Promineifilaceae bacterium (SeqCode) | reverse complement strand
GTTGTGAAGGATATGGGGGCAGTTAGTTTTAGCGTGATGGATCAGGTGCGGTGAGGGGAAGGAAATAATTAATTGGTGAATTGGTGAATTGGTGAACTATTAATGAGGATATACAGTGTTCATCAGTTTTGGAGAAGTAATGGTCGAACAATCGGTGTTGATACAGAAAGGGAAGGCTGCTACGGCTAGGGTGACGAAAATCCGGGGCGGCGGACGCTGGGGATTAATGTGGTTGTGAATGGCGCTTTCAGCGCTGGTAAACGATTAATTATTTTTCGAGAAAATGCTCCCAAGGTTTGCCTACAAAGGTAGATACACCTTCCAGGCATCGGGGACTTCGCCGGTGACGACAAGGTAGTTGACACGGGGGATTTTTGGCTCCCAGAGCATGGGCATTGCGGCTTCGTGGGGGGTGCGGTCGGCTTTGCGCTGGTTGCAGCGGAAGCAGGCGCAGGCGGTGTTGCCCCAGGAATTTTTGCCGCCTCTGCTGCGGGGGATGATGTGGTCGAGGGTGAAGTCGTCTTTTTGCAAGACTCGGCCGTATTGGCGCTCCCCACACTGCTTGCCACAGTAGATACAGCGATAGGAATCTCTCCTGAGAACGGCCGTGCGGCTCCAACTGGCTTTGCGCTGCGGCACACTAACGTAGCGGTGCAGCCGGATGACGGTGGGGAGGTGAAACGGCCGTGACACTCCCTGAATGGTAATTGTTTCCTCGGTCGCTGCTTCGACACAGCCACGTGCAATGAGGGATAAGGCTCGCCGCATTGGGATTACAGATAGAGGCGAGAAGCTGGCATTTAGCAATAACACAGAGTCCATTGACACCTCCAACGCTGTCTCATTTGTGATTGCTAATCATCAGATCGTTGAAATATAGAAAGATTGTTTTCCTATGCTTCAACATCCTTGTACCTGTGTTCTCATTACCACCATCTCTGCAATCAGTCCAAATTATCTTTGAACTGCCGGGAATTATAACATAAGTTGGATTTCACAAAACTTCCCAAAGCCCTTCATATTTCATTCACAATCTCATGCCATGATAAGAAGCATAACTGAATGCCAGTCATTGAGAGGGTTGTTGGTCACTCGCCATCTAATTCTAGCATAATGTGCCTATCACTTGAATAAGCCCAAATTTATTATAAATGGGCTTATTAACCGGATGTCATGGTCAGGTTAACGATTATTTAACAAAATTGGTTGTTGACAGAATAGTTCGGTTACGTATAATACTATCCATTGATAATATACATTTACACTAACAGCGCTGCCCTGCACCTTTTGCAGAGGAGGGCTGTTCTTTTTTGTGGATAGGAATATGAAACACAAAAGCTGGCTTGAAGATAAAGAAAAACGACAAAAGTTACAGCAGTTTATGCATAATTTTCATCCCGATATTTCCCCCCAGTCCCTTCGTCTGATGGATGAATTGGGTTCCGTCTCTCGTTCCCTCTATCACATGGGAGAACAGAGCGTGGATGATGCCGGGCTGTCCTTTGCTCAGTACCGGGTGTTAATGCACCTGTATTTCGCAGAGCATATAGGCGACCGGGGCGATCTGAATCCATCGGAAATTAGCGACCGTCAGGGGGTCAGCCGCAACACCATGAGTACCTTCATCCGAAATCTGGAGGAGGACGGGTTGGTGGAGCGCCGCCTGGACCCTGATGATCGCCGCCGCTTCAACATCAGCCTGACGGATAAAGGCCGGTCGCTTGTTTCCCAACACACGCGAAACCATCTGGAGACAATTGATCACTGTTTTCGGACGCTTGATTCCGGGGAACAGCAAGATTTGCTCTCGCTTTTGCAAAAGCTGCGGGCGCAAATTGTGGCCGTCCACCAGGAATGCCAGGAATAGATTTTTTATATACTCAACTCATTTGTAAAGGAAAAGAATTATGTTTCGAATAAGAGGGTACTTAAAGCCGTATATGCTTATGTTTACCGCGGCCGTTATCTTGTTGTTCGCCCAGGCCAATTTTGACCTGGCCCTCCCTGATTATCTTTCGAAGATAGTCAATATTGGTATTCAACAAAACGGCGTTGACAGCACCATTCCAGAGGCTATGCGCGAGGAAACATTAGACCGGTTGACGCTTTTTCTGACCGACGATGAAGAGACGGCCGTTCGGAGCGCCTACACGTTGGTTGAACCTGGTTCGGCCGAAGCCCAGGACTATGTTGATAGATTTCCTCTGCTGCAAGAGGAACCGATTTACGTTCTGAACGACCTCAGTGATGATGAAATGGAGACCTTGAGCCAGCCTTTGGCAAAGGCTTTGCTGGTTGTTTCAGCATTGCAGCAGGCGATGGACAATCCCGAAATGGCTGCTCAATTGGCCGGCGGCGACTTTGATCTCTCGCAGATTCCGCCTGGTGCGGATGTCTTTGCCATCCTGGGACAACTTCCGGCTGACAGGCGCGAGCAGTTGGCGACAACGATGAATGAACGGTTCGCCGCCCTTGGGGAAAGTATGATTGACCAGACGGCCGTTATTGCTGTCAAAGCTGAGTATGAAGCACTTGGTACGGATATTGGCAAGATGCAAAGCAGCTACGTCTTAAGTACCGGGGCTATCATGTTAATTATCACGCTGCTGTCGGCCGTCTGTACTATCACCGTCGGCTATCTCTCGGCCAAGATTGCGGCGGGAATCGGCCGTGATCTGCGGAGCGATGTGTTCCGTAAGGTCGAAAGCTTCTCCAGCGCTGAGTTTGACAAATTCCCGACGGCCTCGCTCATCACCCGTTCCACCAATGATATTACCCAACTGCAAATGGTGACGATGTTCATCGTGCGGCTGGTCTTCTACGCCCCCATTATGGGTATTGGCGGGATCATTCGCGCCATTGGCAAAGGTTCCTCCATGTGGTGGACGATTGCGGTGGCTGTGATTGTGTTGGTTGGCGTTATCATCACACTCGTCTCCATTGCGCTGCCGAAATTCAGGATTGTGCAGAAGCTCATTGACCGCCTTAATCTGGTCGCCCGTGAAAATCTGTCAGGTATGATGGTTATTCGGGCCTTCAATATGCAGTCCTTTGAAGAGAACCGCTTTGATAAGGCCAACGTGGATTTGACGGACAACACCTTGTTCATTGCCAGAATCATGGCAGTGATGATGCCGGTGATGATGTTCATCTTGAATATATTGTCTGTTGTTATCCTGTGGGTTGGGGCGCATCAGGTGGCGCAAGCCAACATGCAGGTCGGCGATATGATTGCCTTCTTGCAATACGCAATGCAGATTGTCTTCGCTTTCCTGATGCTGTCTTTGCTGTTCATTATTCTGCCCCGCGCCTCGGTTTCGGCCGATCGTATTGCCGATGTGTTGGAAACTGACCTGATTATCAAAGACCCGACTGCACCGAAACAGTTGAACGGCGCTTTCACCGGGACGGTTGAATTCCGCAACGTTTCTTTCCGGTATCCGGGCGCTGATGCGGATGTGCTTCATAATTTGAACTTCACAGCCAGGCCGGGGGAGACAACGGCTTTCATTGGCTCCACTGGTTCGGGCAAGTCTACTGTGGTGAACCTGATTCCGCGCTTCTATGATGTGACGGAGGGGGCCATTCTGATGGATGGCATAGACATCCGCCAGGTGACGCAGCATGATTTGCGGGACAAGATCGGTTATGTACCACAGAAGGGGATTCTGTTCTCTGGCACGATTGAAAGCAACCTGCGCTATGCGGATGAACGAGCAACAGAGGAAGATTTGAAGTCGGCCGTTACTGTCGCACAAGCGGCCGAGTTTGTCTACACCAGCCCTGAAGGATTGGAGACTGAGATTTCTCAAGGCGGCACCAACGTCTCCGGTGGGCAGCGGCAGCGGCTTTCCATTGCCCGCGCCCTGGTCAAGAAAGCGCCAATCTACATCTTCGATGACACTTTCTCGGCCCTGGACTTCAAGACCGATGCGGCTCTACGCCGTGCGCTTCGGGAAACGACCGAAGACAGCACGCTCCTGGTGGTTACTCAACGTGTTTCCACCGTTAGGAATGCAGAGCAGATCATCGTTCTCGATCAAGGACGAATGGTGGGTAAAGGAACCCACGAAGAGTTAATGGAAAGCTGTGAAACGTATCAAGAAATTGCCCTGTCGCAATTAAGTTTGGAGGAATTATCATGATGATGCACAGACGCGGAAGCTCCGGCGAAGGCGGTCCAATGGCCGCCATGCGCCGAGGGGATACTGCGCAGAACTTCAAAGAAACTATGTCCAAGCTCGTCCGCTATCTGGACGATCATAAGGTCAAGCTCATCATTGTTGTTATCTTTGCGATAGCATCTACCGTATTCAATATTGTTGGCCCGAAGGTGTTGGGCAATGCCACAACGAAACTGTTCGAGGGTGTGTTGGCCCAGATCGCCGGAACTGGCTCGATTGATTTTGACTATATCGGCCG
Source organism: Promineifilaceae bacterium (SeqCode) (assembly GCA_049281335.1). GTDB lineage: Bacteria > Chloroflexota > Anaerolineae > Promineifilales > Promineifilaceae > JAKEFB01. The sequence continues at coordinate 17,317 of JBAPRX010000431.1, read as the reverse complement.
AATCCTGTTCATCATACTTATCCTGTACATCTTCTCGTCCATCTTTTCCTACCTGATGGGCTGGATTATGGCCGGGGTGGCAACAGACATCTCCTATCGCCTTCGCAAGCAGATCTCGACCAAGATTAACCGCCTGCCGTTGAGTTATTTTGATAAGACGACACAAGGTGAGGTTCTCTCGCGGATTACCAATGACGTTGATACTGTCAACCAGACTTTAAGCCAGAGTATGACGCAGATCATTACCTCGCTGATTACGGTCATTGGGGTCTTGATCATGATGCTCACCATTAGCTGGGTGATGACGCTGGTGTCACTGCTGGTAATTCCGCTGACGTTGGGCCTTGTGACCTTTATCGTTCGCCGTTCCCAGGTCTACTTCAAGGACCAGCAAGATTATCTAGGTCATGTTAACGGTCACGTTGAAGAGATGTTTGGCGGACACCGCGTTGTAAAGGCTTTTAACGGCGAAGAACGCAGCATTGAGGAATTTGAAGAGTACAACGGCACCCTTTACAGTGTCGCCTGGAAATCGCAGTTCTTGTCGGGACTGATGATGCCTATGATGAGTTTCATCGGCAACCTGGGCTATGTGGCTGTGGTTGTTGTGGGCGGCTACCTGACAATACGGAATGCGATTACGGTGGGTGACATTCAGGCGTTCATCCAGTACGTGCGTTCCTTTAACCAGCCTTTGATGCAGATGGCAAATATCTCGAATGTGTTACAGCAAACGGCCGCAGCGGCCGAACGGGTTTTCGAGTTCCTGGAAGAGCCTGAAGAGGTCAAGGAAACGGAAAATCCCGTTGAGTTAGGCGCCTTGCAAGGGCATGTCGAGTTCCGCAATGTCCGCTTTGGCTATGAAGAGGAAAAGCCGATTATTCACAACTTATCGGCCGAAGCGAAACCGGGCCAAAAAGTCGCCATTGTAGGACCGACCGGCGCAGGTAAGACGACAATTGTGAAGCTGTTGATGCGCTTTTATGATGTGAATGATGGCGCAATCCTGGTGGACGGTCACGACATTCGTGATTTCAAACGGCATGATTTACGCAAGTGGTTTGGTATGGTGCTGCAAGATACCTGGCTCTATAACGACACGATTCTGGAGAATATTCGATACGGCCGACCTGAAGCCAGCGACGAGGAAGTTGTTGCTGCTGCGAAGGCCGCTCACGTTGACCACTTTGTCCATACGTTGGGCGATGGATACAGCATGGTTATCAATGAAGAGACAACCAATATCTCTCAGGGCCAGATGCAGTTATTGACCATTGCTCGCGCCGTTCTGGCCGATCCGAAAATCCTGATTTTGGACGAGGCAACCAGTTCGGTGGACACCCGCACAGAGGTGTTGATCCAGCAAGCGATGGACCGGCTGATGGTCGGCCGAACCAGCTTTATCATTGCCCACCGTCTCTCCACTATTCGCAACGCTGACTTGATCTTTGTGATGCGCGATGGGGATATTGTGGAACAGGGCAATCATGAAGAGCTGCTGGCCCGCGACGGCTTCTATGCTGAACTGTACAACAGCCAGTTTGAACACGTCGAAGAACCAGAAGAGGAATCTGACGAAACTGAAGAATTTCTTGTTCCGGCTCTCGGAGATTAATGAGACAGCAGTTTGGTATGAATGTGCGGAGGTTTGCTCAATCCTCCTGATACACAGCGGAATTGCGCGGACGGTTTAGGAGTAAGCGGCCTCCTGATTAGATATTTTATTGCTGGCCGCTTACTTAGTGTTTACAGGTTGGTAAACAAGCGCAACAGCCCCTGAACTGAATGTCTTGGTCTCTAAGTGTTTCAGCGTATTGACCTCCATCCCCTCAAAAATGCGCGGCCCTTTCCCGAAGGTAAATGGAAACACGAGAAGGTGGAACTCATCCACGAGGTTATGCTTGAGCATCGTGTTTGTCAGCTCGCCCACGCCATATTGCAGCAAGCTCTTGCCCGGCTCTTGCTTGAGCTTCCTGATTTCCTCAGGAACATCCCCCTTTAGGAGCGTTGCATTCCATTGAAGCGGCTCCTCCAGGGTTCGTGAGGCGACATACTTGGGCATGCTGTTTATCCTATCCGCCTGTTCCCCTTGCCTTGTTGGCCAGACCTGGGCGAAGAACGTATATGTTTTCTGGCCCATCAAAAGCGCATCTGGCATGAATAGGAGGTTGTTGAGATATTCCTCAACATCTGGGCTATGGAATGGGAAGACATGTTCCCAAAAATCCATGCTCTCACCACCCATAACTCCATCAACTGACACTTCAGCTTCTACAATTATTTTTCTCATATCGTTTTTTCCTCTTAAAAATGAACTATAAACTGTTTTATTGCCACTATCTTCCCCATGTGAAAAGCATTGTGTACAGCCAGCGAGTCCAAGACCTCTGCCATTGTCACTCCTGGATCAACTTCCACGCTCAGTTTCTCTGGTGACGCGGCCCACGCAAGAGCCTTCTCCAAGCCCTGGAGAAACTCCGCCACGAGGGCTGACCATTCTTCCTCTTTCTCTGGAGGTTTCGCGGGGTAGCGTTCACCCCTCTGCCATGCCTCATACAACGCTTCATCACGCTCGACAACGACGGTCTGCCAACGAGCCGCGTGCCACAATTCCTCGTAGATAGAGTGTAAGGCGTACGCTTCACCTGCTCAAGAGTCAGGTGGGAAAGGATTTTCTCCCTGGGTTCGTATTCGCCATCAAGCAAGAGGTGTCTCCACTTCTTCATTATTGATTGGTTGTTCATGTCCTTGCACCTCCTTTCTATAGACCCGGTTTAAAAACCATGTCCCACACTGCAAATAAGAGAATGAGCAATACGATCTGGTAGCTGACGATCCAGCGACTGAGCAGAGCGCGTCCTGCCTCCAAGTCGAAATCCATATCGGCCGTGAGTCTCTCTAGCGCCAGCGCGATGCGACTCAGATATACTGCGCCAATCAGGAAGGTCAGCGCGAATGCTCCCAGTGCGAGCAATATCCACAATTGAGTGATACGCCACGCCGGGGATATGAGCATCAGCCAAACCCCGAAAACCAACACCGCAATGACCGCAGGCATGAGCACCCGCAAGCCGACATAAGACAGGGTCCGCGAGAACTCCCTAATGAAGTTGGGATCTTCGCTTTGTCTCACGCGGACGCCTATCAGACTCAGCATTACTCCTCCGCCGATCCAAATGATGGCACCCAGGATATGACCAAATTTAAGCCAGGTTATTATGTTCATATCAATACCTCATCGGAAACATCATCATACCGATACAGTTACCGGCGTCCTGCGATCTGGTGAAGCGTATGGATCGAGCACCCAATGTTCCACCGTTACGGCACGATGCAGACGATAGAAACCAGGTAGGCGTACTTCCTCTAATTTGGTATCTTGCACACCGTCCCCCTTGCTAATACATCCAACAATCCAGGCGATTCGATTTCGAGATACACTCTCACATCACCGATCTGAACTGCAAACACAAATATTTGATATTTTTGATACAAAAAAGGATTATAAAGTACCACTTCGCGCCGACAAGAACCAGTTTATGACCAAATTATGGTACCACTTGGTATTGGTATGCAAGCTGGTCACAAAGAGCGCATTGCTGCGGCAAGCCGCCGGACTCCATCCTGGATCTGCTCCACACTGTACTCACTATATCCCAGGAGAATCCCCTTTCGTTCCATTGGCTCCATGCTGAAGTTGGCAACCGGCACAAGATCGACTCCGTGTGAGGCTGCCTGCTGAACCAACGCTCGGTCACTCATCCCAGCAGGCAACCAGCCAACACAATGCAGACCTGCTTCGGGAGATATGATCTCCAGAGGAAGTTTTCGGGTTGCTTCGAGCAAGGCTTCTCTTCGCTCTGCATACAGGCGGCGCATTTTGCGTAGATGGCGCGTAAAGTGTCCCTCTTCTACGAACTCCGCGAGCACGGCCTGTTCCAATATTGGTGGGTGCGTATCAATAAGATTGCGCACGGTCCGGAAAGCGTCGACCAGTTGTGGCGGCAGGATCAAATAGCCGAGTCGCAAAGCTGGATAAAGCACTTTGCTGAATGTGCCGACATAAATCACACGGCCGTAGTCATCCAGCCCTTGTAAAGCAGGCAGAGGACGCTTGGTATAGTGATACTCGCTGTCATAATCATCCTCTACAAGATAGGCATTCTCACGTCTGGCCCAGTCTAGCAGGGCGATCCGCCGTTTTAGGCTAAGTGTGACTCCCAATGGAAATTGGTGCGAGGGGGTCAGGTATGCCAGGCGGGCCTGTGGCGCACGGGCAATACCTGCCTCGACCACCAATCCTTCTTGATCCACGGGAACAGAGACGATCTCCGCGCCTGAACCGAGAAATGTGCTCTGTGCTTTGATATAACCGGGGTCTTCCATCCAGACCTGATCACCAGCATTGAGGAGCAGGCGTGCTGCCAGATCTAAGCCCCCTTGCGCACCGGAAACAACGATGACTTGTTCTGGTATACAATGCACCCCACGAGAAACGGTGACATGCGCGGCAATGGCTTCCCGTAGAGGAAGATAACCCGCCGGGTCCTGGTAGGTAAATGCACTGAGGGGCAGACTTCTTGCCTGACGAACGACCAATCGTGTCCAGAGTTTGTAAGGAAAGGTTTTCAGGGCTGGTATGCCAAACCGAAATGGGCGTGGAGACACTTCGTTTGGCAGAGGTGCCAATCGGGACATTCGAGGAGCTGCCAGTTGCAGCCGGGTGTGATCTGAAAAACGCGGTTTGAGTTGTTCCGGAGCCTCTGCGTCCGCGGAAGCTTCCTTAACCACAGATGTCAATAAATGCTCAGGTGAAATCTGGGCAACATAAGTCCCACTACCCTGGACACTTTCTATATAACCTTCCGCCGCCAACTGCCGGTAGGCATTGAGAATGGTATTGCGCGAAACCCCGAGTTCCTCCGCCAGCGTGCGGGTGGAGGGCAATTTCGCTCCCCCTTTTAACTCGCCAGAGAGAATGGATATCCGCAGGTGAGTGTAGACTCGTTGATAGAGTGGCGTGTCAGACGACGAACTGAATCGGCCGTTCGCAAAGATTGCCATATTTTCTTCTACTCCCAATCGAATTCATAGTCGTAAAGCCGGTCCTGGCCCTTCACACCGAAGAGTAAGTGAGCATATCAATTGGATCGTCCTTGGGAATGATGCATCCTATCATCTCTCCCCAAACACTATCTCATAAACCGTCAAATACTGCGAAAACGCATAACTCCCAACAACTCGGCCGTTCGCCAAATACCACATCTCCGTCTCCACCGTCTGCTCCGCCAGCGCCGGATGGCGATTCACAACCAGCCATACCCGCCGTGCATCCGCCAACGCTGCCTTATCCTCCTGCTCCTGGCGAATAATCGCTGCCTCATAAAGCATATCACCCGCATAATAGTAATCAAAAGCCATCGTTGACCAAGGAGGACTAATCACGATCAGATCACCCGTCTGCCCCTGCTCGGCAATCACCCCTACCGTACCCCGCCAATCCTCGTAAGCCGGTCCAAAGGCAACAGACACAGAAAGGCAAAACGACAAAGCCAGCGCCCCAACCACAACCCACCTGGCTTTCAACCGCACCAGCGCCCAGGCAGCCAGAAACGAAAACGGCAGCCAGAAAACAAGCAGTTGGCGGCGCAGCGACAGCCCACGCGGAATCGCCCCAACAACGATAGACAGCGCCAAAAGCAGGCCAATTAAAACCGCCATCGGATACCCCCACCGCTTAATCAGAGCCATCAAAGACGGCCGTCTCACCACAAACACCGAAACCAGAAAAGCAGCCAAAACAAACAAAAGGCCCGCAATCAGCGCCAGTTGCAACGTTCCCGCCAGCGTCGTCGTCAGCCCGCTTTGCGCCAACCATTGATTCAACCGTTCGGCTGTTTCCCGCCCCAACACCACCTCAAAAAGTCCCAGCCAATCAAAAACAAGCGACCGTTCCAACTGCTGCCGCAAAAAAGGCCACCACAGAGAGAACAGCCCGGCAGTAACAACCTGCGCCGCCACCCACCGAACCAACCTTGCCAGTCGCCCACCCCGATCCGAAAGCCGCCAGAAAAGATAAAACAAAGCCATCTGCATAAACCACAACGCCAGTGTCGGATAGGCCGTATACAGCCCCGCCGTCATCGTCACAACCAGCCCAACCGTATCCAGCATGTTGTCCCGCTGCCAGCCTTGAACATAAAAATAGATCGAAGCCGCCCAAAAGAACATCGCCAGCCCATACATCCGGGCCTCCCGCGAATACCAGACATGCAGCGGGGCAAAAGCCAACAAAGCAGCAGCCAACAGCCCCAAACGCGGCCGTTTCAACGCCACCCCTACCCGCCACATAACCGGAATCGTCAGAACCCCCGCCACCGCCGAAGGCAGCCGCATCAGCCACTCACTCCGCCCAACCCGAAGCGCCTGCTCCAACAGCAAATAATAAAGCGGCGGATGCTGATCGGCCGGGATACCATGCGCCAGCAGCGCCGAAACCGGCATCAATCCCAGATTATACAGCTCATCCGTCCATAAACTCCACCGCCCCAAAGCCACAAACCGCAGCAGCCCCCCCAGGATCAGGACAACAACCAACATCCCCCTTTTCGATAACTTAATGGTTCTATTCCGTCCAAGGTTGATTGTTATTACGAGGTTTTGCACGTCTTCAAAAATCATTCAATCGGCAGCCCGATTTTTAGAGAAATTGGGTTATAATGAACAGTGATTGCCTTGTCATTTCGAGCCGCTTTTTGGCGAGAAATCTTTCCAGACACGGCAGCTTGATAATGAAATAAAACTCATTCGTCCATATCCAAAAGCGAGGTTCTATGAACAAAAAGAGCATTTCCGACATTTCTGTAAACGGTAAAAAAGTGTTGGTTCGAGTAGATTTCAACGTGCCACTAAGCAGCAAAGACCCGAACGACGATATTACCGTCACAGACGACACGCGCATTCTAGCCGCTTTACCAACACTGAACCACCTGTTGGATCAAGGCGCAGCCCTCATTCTCTGTTCCCACCTGGGTCGGCCGTCTTCCCCCGAAGACCGCCAATATCGTATGGACCCCGTCGCCAAACGCCTGAGCGAACTGCTCGGCAAAGACATCATCAAAATGGATGAGGTCGTTGGGGACTCCGTAACGGCCGCTGCCAAAAAGTTACAACCCGGCCAGATCATGCTCCTGGAAAATACCCGCTTCGATCCCGGCGAAAAGAAAAACGACCTCGCCCTCGCCAGCCAACTGGCCGACCTGGCCGATGTCTACGTCAACGATGCCTTTGGCTCCGCCCACCGCGCCCATTCCAGCACCGAAGGCGTCGCACGAGCCATGCGTGCCAAAGGCGCACCCGCCGTCGCCGGCTTCCTGATGGAGCGAGAGCTAAAAGCATTGGGTAAAGCCGTAGACAATCCGCCCCAACCCTACGTCGCCATCATGGGCGGCGCAAAAATCTCAGACAAAATCCAACTCATTGATAATTTGCTCCAAAAGGCAGAGAAGATTCTGATCGGCGGTGGCATGGCCAACACCTTCCTGAGAGCGCAGGGCTTTGAAACCGGCAACTCCCTGGTTGAAGAAGAATCCCTTCCCCAGGCCGAAAAGCTGCTGGACTCGGCCGGAGAGCGGCTGGTGCTGCCGGTAGATGTCGTCGTCGCCTCCGGCCTCGACAGTGAAGACCAGCCGGAAAACGTCCCTGTGCGCGAAATCCCGGCCGACAAAATGGCCCTGGACATCGGTATCATGACCATCCAACGCTTTAACGGCGAACTCCAGGGAGCCAAGCTGGTCATCTGGAATGGGCCAATGGGTGTCTTCGAGAAAGAGCGCTTTGCCGCCGGAACAAACGCCCTGGCAACCATCCTCGCCGGTCTGGCCGACCAGGGAACAGAGGTCATCATCGGTGGTGGTGATTCGGCCGCAGCCGTTGCCAAAGCTGGCCTATCAGACCGGATGAGCCACGTCAGCACCGGCGGCGGCGCCAGCCTCGAATTCCTCGAAGGCAAAACCCTCCCCGGCATCGCCGCCCTGGACGACGCAGAATAAAAAATAATTAGGTAATTGGGTTAATAACCCAATCAACCCAATTACCTAATTACCCAATTACCGACTCCCGACAGATATACCCCTGCTTAACCAACAACTCAGCATTCAACAACGAGCCGCTGGCTGCACCGCGCAGAGTATTATGGGTGATAGAAAGGAAACGCAGGTCAAGAACGCCACATTTGCGAACCTTGCCCACCGTCCAGGCCAACCCCTTCTCATTGTCCCGATCCAGCCGGGGCTGCGGCCGATCCGGTTCGTGGCGATAAATTAGCACTCGGTCAGGACTGCTCGGCAAATCGGCCGAAATAGCCGGTGGCTGCCAGCTCTCCAACGCCTCAATCGCCTCTTCCGGCGAGACCGAACGGCGCAGCTTAACACTGACGCTTGCCAGATGGCCGTCAATCACCGGGACCCGGTTCGCCTGCGCCCCAATCTTCATATCCGCCAGTTGCAGTCGGCCGTTACTGACCGTCCCCAACAGCTTTTTCGGCTCCTTCTCCAGCTTCTCATCCTCGCCCCCAATATAAGGGACAACATTGTCCATAATATCCATAGAGGAAACGCCTGGATAACCGGCCCCGGAGATAGCCTGCATCGTCGTAATAACGGCCGCTTCCAACCCAAACGCATCATCCAAAACCTTCATCGGCAAGATGGCGCTGGTCGTCGAGCAGTTCGGGCTGGCAACGATATAGCCCTCCCAATTGTTATTCTTCTTCTGGGTTGGAATCAGCCCTGTATGATCCGGATTAATTTCAGGAATAAGCAGGGGGACATCAGGCGTCATCCGGTAAGCCGACGCATTGGTAACGACAACATAGCCCGCCGCTGCAAACACCGGCTCCAACTCACGCGCGTCCTGAGTTGGCAGCGCCGAAAAGACCACCGGCACATTCAGATTCGGTTCCGTCGGCTGAACAATCAGATCGGCCGCTTCAGCAGGGGGCCGTCCCGGCATAACCCAATTGACCCCATCCCCGTAACGGCCGCCCGCAGTTCGCTCAGAACCGGTCACAACCTTGACTTCAAACCAGGGATGGTCTGCCAAAAGTTGGACAAATCGCTGTCCGACGGTTCCGGTCGCTGCCAAAACGGCAACAGGTATGCGATGGTTCATGGGTAATTCTCCAATTTCAATAAAATAATTGGACGATTATAGCTAGATGGGGAATGGGGGCAAGTCGAGAGTGGGGAGGGAATAGTGATTGGTGATTGTGCGCCGGTTCCGGCCAATCACCAGTCACCAATCACCAATTACTTCATTGCCATCATTCTTTGACGAACCAGTGGAAGTTGGTCGCTGATTTCTCCGGCCAACAGACCGCTATCCAGACCAACGGCCGTTGCCGCCGCCCCATGCAGATAACCACCAAGAACGGCCGCTTCAAAGCTCGCCAACCCCTGCCCCAACAGACCGGCAATGATCCCGGAAAGCACATCCCCGCTTCCCGCAACAGCCAGCGCAGGATTGGCAAACGGCAGCAACGCACAACGGCCGTCCGGCCCAGCAACAACCGTATACGCCCCCTTAAGCAAAACCACACAGCCCCATTCGGCCGCCTGCTTCTGGGCCAATCCCACCCGTTCCATCTCCTTTAACGCCGACAGAGACACCCCCATCAGCCGCGCCATTTCCCCAGGATGAGGCGTCAGGATCGTGTTGGGCGGCAGCAACTCCGGCCAATTATCCTGACGGGAAAGAATATTGAGGCCATCTGCATCTATAACCAGCAGCGGTAGAGATTCGGCCGTTAGCAATGTCGTCAGGAAATCGTCTGCCCCATTCACCCCTGGCCCAACCAACAAAGATTGATACGATGTAAGGTTATCGAACAACGATCTGGCACTTTCTGCATCAAGCACATCCTCTGCCGAAATCGGTGGATAGGTCGCTTCTGGTAATTGCGTTGCCAGAGAGGGCCGATTAGCAGTCGGAACGGCCAGCGCAACCAGCCCCGCCCCAACACGATAAGCCGCCTTTCCTGCCAAAAACGGCGCTCCCCAATAGTTCGCCGACCCAGCAGCAACGAGAACAGAGCCAAATGTCCCTTTATGTCCGTCAGAAGGACGGGGAGGCAGGAGCGAGCGAGCAGTATCGGCCGTTACCAGTTCCAGCCCAACCTCACTGACTTCCGGCAGCTTCGGATCAATCCCAATATCGGCCACAACCAGTTCGCCACAGTAACCCGCGCCCGGAAAGACAAAGTGCCCCCGCTTCGGCCCGGCAAAGGTCACAGTCAAATCGGCCGCAACCGCCAGCGGATCAATCGCGCCATTATCGCAGTTCAAACCACTAGGACAATCCACAGCCACCACAATCGGTTGGCGAAATGCTTCGGAGGCCGGCGGCGCGTCTAAAGCGGCAGTCGAGGTCAGTATCGCCCGCTGCTTTTCGGCCAGAATTTGCCGCCGTTCGTCCAGGCCAGCCTGAACCTGACCCATCAACTTTGCCAGCTCGCCGCCAATGGGACGAGAAACGCCCGTTCCCAGCAAGGCGTCAATGACAATATCGGTGATGTTCAGGCGGGTGCGTAACACGCGGTATCGCTGGTCAAAAGAGGCATTCAGAACAAACAGCCCCATTTCCATCACCTTTGCCAGGTTGGTGTCTTTTTCAGGGTCCCGTTCCTTAAAGAGATAAAAGGTGACATCCGCGCCCGCCTGGGCCAGATAACGACCTGCAACCAGACCATCACCCCCATTATTGCCCGGTCCAATCAGTACCGTTATTGTCCGCTCTTCCACCGGCCAGCGAGCAATAACAGCCTCGGCAACCGATTTTCCGGCCGTTTCCATCATCTGGGCATAGGAAAGACCACCCGCTCCATCGGCCGCATCGGCCGCTTTCTCCGCCGCCACCATCTCCGCAACCGAAAACACCTTCATATTTCTACCTTCTGCGTCTTTGCGCCTTTGCGTTAAAAAATCAGAGGAGATTTTTCTCCCAATACCATTTTAGCGTGGTCTCAACGCCTTTGGCAAAGGGGGTTGGAGCAAAGCCCAATTCCCGCCGGGCTTTTTCAGAGGAAACAATCCAATCCTGAAAAACGTATGGAGCCATATTAATCGGGTAGAAAGGCTCTCGTTGAGTATAGCGGGAAAGTATAGTCCAAATTCGAGCCAGAGAAACAACCGCATGGGTCGGAACATTCAGCCGCCAATGACCAATACCCGCCAGATCACTAACGATAGCGTTAACTTCCTTATGGCTCAAGGACGGCCCCGAAATGTTATAGATTTCCCCCGCTCGGCCGTTTTCCAGCGCCAATTCAACAGCCTCAGCCACATCAGGAGCAAAAACGGGAAAGGTGATATGACGGCCGTTATCCACCTTAATCCGCCACCCTTTCAGCGGCTCTTCAAAAAAAAGGCGGTTAAAGGCATAATGGCCCCAGGGGCCATAATAAGCGCCTGGTCGCAAAACGACTACCGGCAAACCCTGTTCCTGATAATAGGCCAGCGCCAACCGCTCTCCCTCCAGTTTGGTGCGCTGGTACGGGCCTAAAGGGGTGCATGGATACGTCTCATCAATAACCTGCCCAACGGCCGTTTTTCCGACGACAGCAACGGTCGAAATGTGAATAAACCGTTCAAAACCAGCATCCACCGCCCCCGCCAATACGTTAGCCGTCCCCTCAACATTCGTCTGCCAGAAAGTAGGTAAGTCCCCCCAAAAGCGAAAACGACCGGCGGCGTGAATCACAGCCCGGCAGCCCTGACAGGCCCGATGAACGGCCATACAGTCAGTGATATCGTCCGCATAAGCCAGTTCAACGCCATGACGAACCAAAAACGCAGCATCACTGGACGGCCGAACAACTGCCCGTACCTCGTGGCCTGCCTTGCGGAGTCGAGGAATCAAATTGTGACCAAGAAACCCCGTTGCGCCGGTAACTAAAACCATGAAGAAAGTCTACGCATGTTTTCTACTACTTTGCTCAAAAAAAAAGCCGCTCTTGTCTTACAACAATGGCGGCTTTTGATACCCCAGGAGGGACTCGAACCCCCAACCTACAGATTAGAAGTCTGTTGCTCTATCCGTTGAGCTACTGGGGCTAAATGCTATATAGAATTCTAGTCGTTCTAACGGTCAGCGTCAATGGCCGCCTGGTATTGTCATCTGGCCCCACCGGCCGCTGGGGGAAAGAGGCTAACGACATCGCCACCATGAAGAAGCGTGTCGCTTTCGACGGCATCGCCGTTAACGGCCGCTGCATTCACAGAACCTTCCGCAATCGCCAGGGAATGGATCAAATCCATGACTGTGCCATTCTCTGGCACTGAAATTGTGAATGGCTGGTGTGGCGCTCCCCCGGCCGAATTCGGCCGATATTTGCGAAGTGTTCCATAGAGTTTAACGGTTAATTCCATATACAAATTTAATTCATCAACCCAAAAACACCATTCTGCACAGCCCCACTACTCACTTTTAACTGTTTACTTCTAACTACTTATCGCTATCAGGCATCATCCAGAATCGGCCGAATCCCCTGGTAAATATGCGGCCCGGCAATTGTCTTAAGGACAGTCTCCGGGTCCCGCTTAACCTTCTCAGCCAGTTCACGGGCCGACATGGGACGGTTGGCATTGGCAAGCAGCGTGTAAAAGATGGCGTCAACCAGGGAGGTGTTGGTAGTGAAATCATCCGGCATCTGGCTGAAATAGGTTTGCAGAGCATATTGAAAGCCATCTACCTGTCGAACCTCGGCCGTTTCCGGGTCAACCAGGTCCACATGCTCAATACCAGAATCCAGAGCCTGATCATCGCCTAGATCAAGGCGGCTGTAGACATAGGTCTTCATGTCCAGGTCAGAATTATCCCACCATTCATAATCAATGTAAAAGCGAGTATCAATTGTGGGACGCTGCAAATTACTGATATTTATTTTTGGGCGCGGTCTGCTCAAAATGAAATCCTCACTTTACTTCTCATACTGCCAATAATGATCGCCAACCGGATGGAAAGAGCTGTGCTTGATAAGTTCCGCGAACAGAGGACCAGGGGAGACTCGTTTGACCATATTAATGGCGCTATAAATCGTTTTGGAATGAACGGTTTGTTGGGGGTTCAGCCGGGCCAATTCAGGGAAAATTTCGGTCAGCAACGAAGCCAGCGAACGCTGGTTGGTCGTGACACGCCGAGCATAGGCTTCCAGAGCAGCAACATAGTCCGTCCCAACAATCATCAAATCATCATAACCGCAGCTAACACTGCGTCGTTCCAGATCGAATTTCAAGCGGTTATTTTCAACAGAGGCCAGGCGAACCCATTCTCGCTGTGGCCGACGGCGATCAAAGTCAATAAGGACAACACCGGCTTCTGGTCCCGGTTTCAAGGTGATAAAGCCACCGATTGGAATCTGATTTTCCTCAAACCACTCCGTCAAGCCATAGATGTAACGGTGCTCCTGAACAATCCAGGCTTGAATAGCCTGTTCCGTCTGCTCATCAATCAAGGTGATACGCTGATGTGCAGAGATACCACCGGGGAAAAGAGGACGGGTACGAGAGCTAAGAGGTAAGGTTCCAGCCCAACGATGAGGGTATGTCAGGGAAAGAATCGTCGGCCGTACCATCGTTGCAGCCTCTAAATCGGACCACTCATCATCCAATTCCCTCTCTAGCAAAAGTAACTGCGGGCTTAAAAGGGACTGATCGTAGTCAATCGGTTCATATTCCAACAGTTCAGGGGGGCTGGCAACTGCATCTGGCTCTAACCGTCGTAGGAACCAGGAAACTTTACCGGGCGGGCCAACTTCATCAAAACGGCCGTCGTGAAGCAGGGCATAGTTGAGTGAAAATCGCTGGACCGAAGCATCCAGTCCTTCATCCATATCCAGATAAACCAGGATTTCATCGGTTGCCAGGGGGCCGCCATCATTCATCTCCAGCACAGCCTCAGCCAGATGGAGATGACCGATATTAACCTCGGCCATTAACTCTTTGACAAACCATTGGTTACCCAGCCGAACAAATTCCGGCCGTTTCTCCAAAGCCTCTGTGATTTTACGACCAACCTGGGTTTCAAATCGTTGGTAAAGGGTTTCCAGGTCAAAGTCGTCAAAGGGATCAAATGTATCGGGGTCAGCAATATTAAGAACATGGTCGTTCGGAAAATCGGCCGCAAATTCTCGCGTCTTGTTGTTTAGCTGAACGGCAATCACGTTAAATTTTCCAACCTGAGGATCATATCCTTCTCGAACATTGGTTACAGTGGCCTGGGCAAATTTCAGAGTCGGGAATACCAGGTCATCGCCAACCTGATAGCTGTTTTTCGGTTGGTAGATAGTACGGCCGGACAAAATTTGTTTGATACGGGCTTTCTCTTCTGCAACGCGATACCCGATGATGACACGAGCGATTTGATTGGCTGTTTGGGGGCGTTCCGCCTCCAAGATTCCATTGTATATTTCTTCAATATCTGAATTTGTGATATTAAAATCGTTTCCCCAGTACTCAGGCGTCTGGGTTTGGGGTTGGTTCAATGTTTACTCCTGAAATTTTTTGACAACAAATTTGGAATGAGATCACACGGGATTTTAATTCTTTTTTTGGGGTTGCTCAAAACCATAGAATTATATCCAGCCAGAGAGCAGGTTGCAACTGTACGGCCGTTTCAACTAAGGAAAAGGTTCTTCCGTCCACTGAAGGGGGTTCACCGGTACATTTAGAATTCTCAAATCCCAATGAAGATGGGGGCCGGTAGAAAGACCGGTCGAGCCACCGTCAGCCACAAGTTGGCCCGCGCTTACCATCTCGCCGACAGAGACATGGATTTTTGAAAGGTGATAGAACCCAGACATCACCCCCAGGCCGTGATCAATAATAAGGACATGCCCACGCAAGGTAGTGGTGTCGCTGAAAACGACTCGGCCGTCTGCCGGCGCATAAATAGGGGTTCCGACAACGCCCGAAAAATCTACGCCGGTATGATATATCTCAATGGGGCCGCCATTATAAGAGCGAGGGCCGCCATATCCGGCCGTAATGACAGTATTACTGATTGGTAACTGGAAGAGACCCTGCCAGAGCTGCATCTCGCTGTATTGATTATAAACGGTTGCCAGCAAGGCGTCATCTTGAGCACGTACCTCCGGATTTAGAAGCGCATTTTGGTCTTCGGGAACAGTAATATACTGCGCTTCATAATTACCGCTGCCAATGCGTATATCTTGCCGGAACGGCCGCCAGGGCTGCTGCCCGCTGCCACCAAGAAGCAAGGGATAATCACCGGGCGTTGTAAACGCATCAATGCCAACCAGCGCTACATAGCCATTGTTACTGCCACTGGGACTGAAAAGCAAAGATTGCCCCAAAAATTCCCCCGACGGTTGGCCGGAGTCCTGATTCTCGACATAGATAGCCAACGTCTGACCCTGTATCGCAGGAAGAGAATGTATTTGAACCGTTTTCCATTTACCAGGTAGAAATTGGTAACGGCCGTCACCGGGGATACGGAGCCGCTGCCCTGGCACAAGATAGGTGGGTTTAGAAAGATCGTTGGCAGCAATAATAGCTTCCGGCGACTGATTATACTGAGCGGCAATCGTGAGGAGCGTGTCTCCCGTTCCAACCACATAGGGAACGCCAGTCAACGGTTGTGCGTCGGCCGAACCGGTCCGGCTATAAACGGTCAACCGTTGGCCTCCCACAAGGTAAGATGGATTTACCAGATGGTTCGCTTCGGCAACGGCCTGGATCGTGGTGTTATACTCGGCTGCGATTCCTTGCAGGGTATCACCCACTTGAACCGTGTGGACAACGGCAACGGCCGATCCGCCGCCGCCCGGCACAATCAACTCCTGTCCCGCAAAAACCAGTTCAGGATCGCTGATATTATTTAACTGCTGTAACACCTCCACCGTCGTGTTGTACTGCTCGGCAATGGACGTTAAAGTCTCGCCGTCCTGCACAACATGAACCAGAGGAATATCACTATCGCCTTCGGGAACCAGCGTCGGGGTTGGCGGTTCTGTCTGAGCCTGGGCAGGCTGTAGGGCCAGGGCCAGGATAATAAAAGCCGCAACAGATAAAAAGAAAATGATTCGTTTCACAAAGTCAGAAATTACCTTTCAGAAAAGGCGATAAGGTCGCCGACTGAGACTTGCGCTACAATGTCGGGGTGGGCTTCGATGACGTAACGGGCAGGCGCTTGAGGAACGTAAGAGAGCCGCCAGGGACGAGCAACGGTTTTGTCTACAATTTCACCGGCATCATTGACCCAAAGAACGCCCAGGTCAAAGAAAACAAAAAGCATATGGATGGCGGTCCCCACCCGGTTGTCGTTTTTCTCAACCAATACCAGGCCATCGCCTGGTTGCCAGATACGACGAAAGGTAAAGCCGCGCAGTTTGGTTGTGAATGTATTGCACCACTTCGCTTTTTCGACCAGCGTTCGGCCGCTTTCTTGATGAATAATCTTTCGATAGGTACTCACTAATCAAGGAGTATAAAGGTGGGTGGGTTAATTTTCAAGCCTGGGAGGTTTCTCTTAGTAAACGGCCAACATTTATTCATTCAACCAGGTGGCCGCTTACTATTAAACAGTCTGCACGATTCCGCAGCGCATGAAGGCGCCCTTATGTGCGGACGGTCATTATCTTTTCCCTCTTCTGGTACAGTCTGTCATAAATAGCCTGGGCTTCGGCAAAGTAAAATTGGTAAGGAACCGACCAGAACTCTTGCAAGTGGTTGTTGCCAGTCTGTTCCTCGTAGACCAGCGCTTGTAGGAAAAGGTCGAGCTTGTCAGCATCGTGGACAAGGTGGGCTTCGGCCGTTTCTTCAGCATGTAGTTCTTCCCAGCAGGCCATGAGCGTGGTTGTCGGATCGGCCGTTCCCAGAATCTCCTGCATGGCCCCCCGTTCAACATCCGTCTTGATCCCAGGTGGCAAATAGCGCCAGGCGGGAGTGGGAATGTCCGTTGTCAGCCCTTCCGGCAGGTCGTGGAGCAAGGCCATTGCGAGAACTCTACTTGTATCTAATGGCGTTTCAATCAGTTGAATCAACAGCAGGGCAGCAAAGGCAACCCCATAACTATGAGCGGCGACATTTTCAGCATTAGGGACGCCCCGCTGTACCCACCCAGTACGAGCGGTGCGTTTAAGCTGGTTGCCATGGAGCAAAATTGTCAGAGCTTCATCGGCCATCATGCGAATATTGTAACACAAATACAGACTATTCTTTTTACTAGCTGGCGACTCCGGTCGGATCGTGACCTGCTTCGCGGATGGCTTCACTGACATTCACGCGGGACAAGAGCAGCA
>JBAPRX010000430.1:0-4426 GCA_049281335.1 Promineifilaceae bacterium (SeqCode) | reverse complement strand
ACGGCCGATCCCCGACGCGGCCTGACCGGGGCTGAGATTAACCATCAGCGCCATCAGCAAACCGCTCCCCGCCACCTGGGCCACTACCGGCAGCAGGCCGGCCGGAAAGAGCGTTGATTCTGAGAAGAACAGCGACCCGAAAAACAACAGCGCCATCACCAGAACTGGCAGGTCGCCGCCGGTCCCGTACCGAACGATCAGGAGCGCCAGCCCCAGCCCAACGACATTGCCAAATGTGACCAACAGCCCCGCCGCCGGGAGGGGCCAGCCGCTTACAGCCGCTAATCGGGCCACATTCTGGAAAACGATTAACTGCAAAATGAGCCAGGGGCCAAATGCCGTAAAGGTCAGCGCCTTGCGCCAGGGCAGGTCAAAGGGTTCGAGGGAGCCGCCGCTGTTGAGCAGTCTCCAGGCAGCGGCCAAAATCAGCACAGCCAGCAGGAAAACGACAACGGCCGACCCGATTCCTTTGCGCCAGGCGAGGTCATAGGTCATCAGGGCGCTGTGAACGGCCGTGTCCAGCGCCACCCCCAGCAGCAAAGCGAAGCCCAGGTGTGCCGTCTCTTCTGACTTGCTGCCCAACGCACAGCTTAAGGCCAGCGGCAGATAGATCAGGAACAGGGCTACTCCGGCCGAACCGAAGAAGAAATTGCTTTGGGCGGAGCCGGAAAGCTGCACCAAGAGCCGGAACAGCGCCACGCCAACGGCCGTTATTATCAAGGCGCGGGGGAGGCCTAAGCGGGCCAACGGCCAGGCCAGAAAGCTCAAGGCGAAGACCCCAATGGCAATTGGCGCGATAGCTGCCGGGTTGAGATCTCGATAGTCGCGTAGATAAAAGACGAAGGTTGGAAACAACACGCGCAGTAGCTGTAAACCGAAGAGCGTTACCAAAACGGTCAAAGCTGACTGCTGCCAGACACTTAAGGCGCCTACAAATGATTGTTTCATCTATCTCTCCTTCGAAAATAACTCACGCAAAGGCGCAAAGAGCGCAAAGGGTTGAGGGTTTTTCGTTCATGGTGGTGGATGGCGCATAGATGCGCAAGCTCTTGAAGTCTCCTCTGAAAATAAATCTCACGCAAAGGCCGCATAAGTATGCGGGCAAAGAGCGCAAAGGGTTGATGTTTTCATTCATGGTGGTGGGCGGCGCATGTGCGCTTGCCCATGTCGTCTCCTTTGTCTACTGCACTTCAACCTCCGTAAAGACCTGGAACTGAGTTATGGTATCCGGCAAAGACGTAGGCAACCGATAAAGTAAAGGTTCAAATAGATTTAACACCGGCAAGCCGGTAAGAGTTACTTCTTGCGTCAAACGGCCGATGTCATCGCACCAACATTACCGGGCAGTCGGTCTCGTCCAGAAGCTCTTGAATATTCTCCGCTTCCAGAAGCGGGTTGTCGCCGCCCAAAACCAGCACGCAGGACTCGGCCGTTTTTATTTGTCTGACCAGTTCCGCTACTGAGGCTTCGGCCATCTGCCGATAAACGGCTTCAACACCCATAGGCTCTAACATGGCTGCTGCCGCTTGCTGTAACACATCCTTTTTATCAATGCCGTCGAGCAGCAGAACGTTTAAGGTGTCGCCAGCGGTTTGGGCCAGTTGGGCAGCGGCTGTTAATGCCTGCCGGGATGCGGCCGATCCATCAAAAGTCACCAGAATGGGATGGTGCAGGTGTCGGCCCTGTTTCACCAACAGCACCGAACGCCCGGCCCTGGTCATGGCGGCGCGGGCCGAGGAACCTAAACGAGAACGAGATGAGATGGGACGGCCGACACGCCCCATTGCCAATAAGTCCGCCTCCAAAGCCGCTTTCAGGATGGTCGCCGTCACCTGCCCCCGCACCACCTGGAACGACCATTTTGCGCCCGACTCAACTGCTGCCGCTTCCATTGCCCGGCGGGCCTGGGACGCTTGCAGCCGCAGGGCTACTTCCATCTCATTGCTGTTGACCGACCTGCTATCGGCCGAAAGAGAACGGACTTCAGTGGCAAAGGGCAACCCCGCCAGATGAACCAGATTCTCATCTTCCACGTACAGCCCCATCAACTCTGCCTTCAACCCGGCTGCCAATTCGGCCGCCGCCTTCAAAGCTGCCAGACTGTGGGTGGAAGCGTCCAAAGCCACCAAAATCCGCCGTATTGCTAATGTGTTTTCTTCTTCACTCATGGGATATTCCAGAGTAATTGGTAATCAGGTAATTGGTAATTTTTCAATCTCCAATTACCTGATTACCAATTACCAATTCCTAACCAACCCAATCAACTACTCTTCTTCCTTTTTCTCATCGTCTTTCGGGGGCTTGTTATACGCCCGCTGCTTCTTGGCTATCTTTTCAATCCGATCCACGATCCGACGGCCGATTGTTCCCTCTGGATAAGCGCCATCCTCATCCATCTCTCCCATTGGAACTCCGGTCAGCAGTTCGATACCGTCGGCAATGGCGTCAACGGCGTAAATGTGGAAACGGCCGTCTTTCGCTGCCTGGACGACATCTTCCCGCAGCATTAAATGTTTGATATTGGCGGCGGGAATCATTACCCCCTGTTCGCCTGTCAGACCACGCGCGTTGCAGACATCAAAAAAGCCTTCGATTTTTTCGTTCACGCCGCCGATGGCCTGTACTTCGCCGTGTTGGTTGACCGAACCGGTTACGGCAAAGGACTGCTTGATCGGCACTTCGGCCAGGGCAGAGAGCAAGACATATAATTCGGCCGAAGAGGCGCTGTCGCCATCCACGCCGCCGTAAGATTGTTCAAAGACCAGACTGGCTGAGAGCGCTAACGGCCGTTCCACCGCGAAGTTGGAGCTGAGATAGCTCGACAAAATCAAGACCCCTTTCGAGTGCAGCGGCCCGCCCAACTCGACCTGCCGTTCGATGTCAATCACCTCTCCCTTGCCCATGCGGACACTGGCGCTGATGCGGCTGGGACGGCCGAAGGCGTAGTTGCCCAACGACAGCACTGCCAGCCCGTTAATCTGGCCGATTTCCGCACCCGCCGTGTCAATCAGCACCGTTTCCCGCAAGATGCTTTCCTGCATCCGCTCCTTGATGCGGCTGGAACGGTAGACCTGGGCGTCAATGGCCTGTTGGATATGTTCGGCCGAAACGACTTTGCTTTGTCCCTCTTCCGCCCAATAACTGGCCTCCCCCAGCAGGTCGGCAACGCTGCCCAGATGAGCGGTCAGCCTTTCCGAGTCTTCAACCAGCCGCGCCCCGCGTTCGATCACCCTGGCAACGGCCGAACGGTCGAAAGGCAGCAGCTCTTCCTGCCGGGCCAGCGTGCCAATGAGCCGGGCATATTCCTGGTTGGTTTCCTCGCTGCGTTCCATCACATCTTCAAAATCGGCCGCGACCTTAAACAATTCCTTGAAGTCAGGATCGTGCTGAACCATCAGGTAGTAGAGGGTCCGCTCCCCAATCAACACGACCTTCAAGTCCAAGGGAATTGGTTCCGGTTCCAGGGCCACCGTTGACGCCAGCCCCATTGACTGCAAGGGGGGTTCAATTATAATTTCACCGCTTCGTAATGCCCGTTTCAGCCCTTCCCAGGCGTAGGGTTGTTGGAGCAGCTTGTAGGCGTCCAGCAGCAGGTAGCCGCCGTTGGCCCGGTGCAGCGCACCTGATTTAATCAGCGTGAAGTCGGTCAGCAGCGCCCCCATCCGGGCTACAAATTCAATACGGCCGATTAAATTCTGATAATTCGGGTTTTGTTCGTAAACAACCGGAGCACCGGCCTGGTCCCCATGATTGACAATGACATTGACTTCATACCGTTTGGCAAAGGCTTCTCCCTGCTGCTGGGCAGCCAGGACGGCCGGATTGGCGTTCGCCTGCGGCCCGGCAGCTTCTTCGGGGCTGACGAACATATCGTTGTGAGTGATAATGTCCTGCTGAACGGCCGATAAATAGGTCATTACCTCGGCCTGTTCGCTGTACTTTTCCCGCAGTTCGTCAATTAACGGCGTCACAATGTAGCCTGCTACTGATTCGTTCAGTTCTTTGACCTTTTTTCGCCCTGCCCGCACCCATTGGGGAACTTGTCGGACAACTTTCTGGAGCTTTTCTTGCAGTTCGCCAATCTTTTTTTCAATCCCGTCCCGAACGTCCTGATCCAGTTTCATAAACGCTTCGGGCTTGATCACTTCGCCGTCCTTAAGGGGGGCGAAGGCCAGCCCGGAAGGGGTCCGGATCAGGGCGATGTTCTCTGCTTCGGCCTCTTTGCGGATTTCTTGAAGCTCTCCTTCCTGCCGTTCCTGAAAATCTGCTTCGATTGCGCCTTTTTGGTTGTGGTACTCTTCCCCCTCAAATGCGGCGGGAATGACTACAAAAAGTTCTTCCACCAACGCTTTCATATCATTTTGAAAGGCTACTGCCTGCCCTGGCGGAAGCTGCACGGCGTTTGGCTTTTGGGGACTGTCAAAGT
>JBAPRX010000429.1:0-15213 GCA_049281335.1 Promineifilaceae bacterium (SeqCode) | reverse complement strand
TTGATCAGGCCCGGAAAGAAGAAAGTCTCTCCAATGTCGCCAACAGCCGGCCCGAAACGCTTGGTGGCTTGAAAGTGACCGACATCGTGACCATTGACGGCCACCAGTTTGTCATGGAAGATGGTGGCTGGATGTTAGTCCGATTCAGCGGCACAGAGCCGATCATCCGCGTTTACTGCGAAACCACCCACGAGGATAAGGTTCAGGCTATTCTCGATGACGGCATGAGGTTGGCAGGTCTGGCATAAAAGTGTGATAAAAACCCGGTTTTTCCCAAAAACCGGGTTCTTTGTGTGGGTGACAATGGACGAAAAAGCATTTCAAGACTATTACGATGAGGCAGTAAGCCATTGCTATGGTTGCGGCCGTCTTAACGAACACGGCTTGCAAATCAAAAGCTATTGGGAGGGAGATGAGGCGGTCTGTACCTACACGCCTCGGCCGTATCATACCGCCATTCCCGGCTACGTCTACGGCGGCCTGATTGCCTCCCTGATTGACTGCCACAGCACTGGAACAGCCGCTGCTGCTGCCTACCGCCAGGCCGGACGAGAGATGGGAACCTTACCCGCCTTTCGCTACGTCACAGCCTCCTTGAAAGTAGACTATTTGCGGCCGACTCCCATTGACGGCCCCCTGACCATTCGCGCCACAATCAAAGAATTCAAAGGCCGCAAAGCAGTGATCGAAAGCGTCTTGAGCGCCGCCGGAGAAGCCTGCGCCAAAGGGGAAGTCGTCGTAGTACAAATGCCAGAAGGGTGGGTCTAAGCAGGTTGGTGGCTAACCACAGGTAGGCCATCAATCCAGTTACTAATCCCCAATCGCTTCTTTCGTGGGCGAAACGGCCGTTTCAACCACTGTCTCAGGTTCCGGTTTTGGGGGAATAATAGCCGATTCGGCCGACCAGGGATCGAGGTTAAGCATTCTGGCCCGAATATAACGGCCGAGCAGCCCCACGCTTGCCAGAATAGGCAGGACAAGAAGCGCACCCAATATCCCCTCCAGGACAACGGCTGCAATAATAGCCAGGAAAACAAGGCCGGTGTTCATGTGCATAAAGCGTCCCATAACGTGCGGCCGCAGCCAGATAGACTTGAACTGCATCATTACAAAGTAAGTCCCGGCCACAATGAGCGCAAACCAGAAGTTCGGGATCGGGAGATGGTTTGAGCCTTCAAAAAGAGCAACGAGAACAGCCAATACCCCGGCGGCAAACGGCCCGATTTCAGGAACCATACTGAGCAGGCCGGTGACCACACCAATTCCAACCGCGCCCGGCAAGCCAATTGCCAACCCGATAATGATGAAAACAATCCCCATGATCAGCATTAAAGCCAATGTTCCCCGGATATAGGCCCGCCAAATCTGGTCAATTTCCCTCATAAGGCGGCGAATATCGTCCCGCGCCGACTGTGTGGAGATGTTTACCAGCCAGGATAACAGTCCTTTATAGTCCATCAGCAGATAGTAGGTGGTGACAAAAATTACCAGCAGCCGGACCAGACTGATGGAGGTCGTCTCAAGGACGGTCAGGGCGCTTTCCGGGTCGGCAATCAGCCCCCCACCATCGGGGTTAAAGAAGTTCGCCACAATGTCGTTGAGCAAAATTTCACGGCCGAAAATTGATACCGGGTCCAGAAGGAACTCCCGAATATTATTTTCAACAAGTGCCAGTTCAGCGGAGACAGTTTCTGCCTGGTTGACAGCAATAGGGATCAGCGTGCCAGGGGTAGCAATGAGCAGGATCACCAGAAAGAAATAAACCAGATTAACGGCCGCTTTGCGGCTCAATCGGGTATGGGCGGCCACCGGTATAACGATCAGGTTCAAACCATAGGCTAACAGACCGGCGACTACCAATGATTTAATCAGCGGTTGAAAGGCATAGAGAAGAGCAGCCAGCAAAATAATGCTGACGATCACAACCACGACTCTTGTTGATGTACTCCATTCCCTGTTCATGATCTTTTCACTCCCCAAACGTCATTTATCTGCTAATTAATTTAACGAACAATTAACCAATCAAGGAGTCCACTAATTGAACCGGTTTCAATATAGTACGATCAAAGGTCCTGATTTGTTGCGGGCTAGATGCTTGCAGCGCCTGGTGAACCTGTTGGGCGTCCTGTTTGAGACGGCCGATATCAATGCCCCGGCAGACATCCGGCAGCGGATCCAGCCATTGACGGGCACGTAAGAACATCTTAACCGCGCCAACATAATTTTCCCGTTCAATCTGGAGGTAAGCGACGGCGACCTGGAGAACGGCCTTATACATATCCCTGGCTGGGCCGGTATCTTCGTTCCAGGCATCTTCAAGATACTCGTGCGCCTCAAAATACTCGCCGTGATTAAACGCCTCAATCCCTTTTCGGCCGAGTTCGGAGAGAGGCTCCTGGCAGGCGTTGGCAATAGCTTCATAATTCCAGGTTCGAGCAAGATTGGTGATGAGGTCTGGCATGGCGGAGAAGAAACGGGATCGAGCGACAACCTTATCTGCCCCGGCCTCGCTTGCGCCTGACATAACCTCGACCATGACGTGTGAGCCAAAGCACAAGATGGGGATGCGGCGGGTAGCAGGCGATGTTTTCAGGGTTGCGATCCATTTACGCCAGGGAACGGCGTCATTGCCCAAATCAAAAATGAGCAGGACTGGCTGCCAGGCCGTGATCTTGTCCACCAGAGTGGCCTGACGGCCGAAAACCGGTTCGGCTGCCTGATTTTTAGGAACTTCCTCGTTCACTTCAGCGACCGCTTCGGCGCTGCTAATAGTCTCTAACTGAAAAGAAAGGTGGTTGGCGACATTCGCAATTTGACTTTCAGTCATGAAATCGTTAACGAACGCAGCGATAATCGGCCGAGTTGCTTTTTCATCTGACATAGCCTTATTGTAACAAATGTGAAATTTGTTGGGAAATTAACGGTTTTACAATTTCAGGTATACCTTTACGATGGCGGTATTGTTTGCTATGATTTCCGCCTATGAACAATATCCCACCCCAGTTTCAGCTCTCATTTCGGCCGCAGGCAGCGCCAGAAGCGGTCGTCCAGTTAGCCCAGGCGCGATTCACCGTTCTGACGGCCCGCATGATCCGAATGGAATATGATCCCCAGGGCGAATTTGAAGATCGGCCGAGCCAGCCCTTCTGGTATCGCCAACAAGCCGTCCCCTACTTTGAGGTCACCCAATCGGAAGACAGCCTCGACATCATCACCGAGTATCTACATTTTCATTATCGAATTGGGGAAGAGGGCTTTACCCCCGAAACTCTGGAAATTACCCTGAAAGAATCGGGAAAAGTCTGGCGCTATGGCGACGAAGAGACGGAGAACCTTTTAGGCACGGCCCGAACACTCGACCAGGCGGATGGTCGAATCACGCTGGAACCAGGCTTGTTATCTTGCCAGGGTTGGACGGTGGTGGATGATTCCCAAACGTTGGTTTTTAATGAGGCCGGGTGGTTGGAGATACGGGATCGAACGGCCGAAAAATTAGACCTCTACTTCCTCGGTTACGGCAGCGATTTTCGGGCCTGTTTACACGATTTTGCGTTGGTGACAGGCGAGACGCCGCTTGTTCCCCGATGGGTATTGGGCAATTGGTGGAGTCGCTATTGGGAATACACCCAGGATGAGCTAATGGGACTGATGGCCGATTTTAAGCAGCATGACATTCCCATCGCTATCTGCATCGTGGATATGGATTGGCATCTGGTTAATGTCGGCGAGGGGATTAATGGCTGGACTGGATATACCTGGAACCGGGAACTGTTCCCCGACCCGGATGGATTTATCGCCTGGCTGCACAGCCAGGGCATCCGAACAGCCTTAAACCTCCATCCGGCGCTGGGTATTCGCTCTTATGAAGCGGCCTACCCGGCAGTGGCTCGCCGGTTGGGAATTGATCCTGAAAGTGGTCAGACAATTCCTTTCGATATTGCTGACCCCGACTTTGCCGCTGCCTACTTTGAGGAACTGCACCATCCAGAGGAAGCAAGAGGGATAGATTTCTGGTGGCTTGACTGGCAGCAGGGCGACCTTTCCCGGCTGCCAGGGCTGGATCCGCTCTGGTGGCTTAACCACCTTCACTATTATGATCTGGGACGTGATGGCAAGAAACGGCCGTTTATCTTCTCTCGTTGGGGCGGCCTGGGCAACCACCGCTATCCAATCGGCTTTTCCGGCGATACCGTCGTCACCTGGGCTTCGCTCAGTTTCCAACCTTATTTCACTGCAACCGCCGCCAACGTCGCCTATGGCTGGTGGAGCCATGATATTGGCGGCCATATGTTTGGGGTGGAAGAGCCAGAACTATTTACCCGGTGGGTTCAGTTTGGCGTTTTTAGCCCCATTTTTCGCCTGCACAGCACCAAAATACTTTTTCACGAACGTCGTCCCTGGGCCTATGATGCCGAAGTGTACCGGATCACCAAAGATGCGATGCAGCTTCGACACGCCCTGATCCCATATCTCTATTCGATGGGTTGGGAATATGCTCGTCATGCCCGCCCGCCGATTCGGCCGATGTATCACGACTACCCCAAGATGAATGAGGCATATCTTTGCCCACAGCAGTATACCTTTGGCACTGAACTCATAGCCGCTCCTTACACCACTCCGGCCGACCCGGACACCAGAGTCAGCCACCAACTGGTCTGGCTGCCTCCCGGCGACTGGTATGATTTCTTCAGCGGCGCTTATCATCCGGGGGATAGGTGGCAGGCGTGTTACGGCCGTCTCGATGAAATTCCTGTCTTCGCTAAAGCAGGGTCAATTGTTCCGCTGGGGCCAAAAGTGGGTTGGGGCGGCGTTGATAATCCGACTGAACTAAACCTTCATATCTTCGCCGGGGCCAACAATGAGTTCCTCCTGTATGAAGACGACGGCAATACCCAGGCCTACCAGGATGGAGCTTACTGCCTGACGGCCTTTACCCAGGAGTGGGAAACAGACAAACTGCTCTTTCACATTTCGGCCGTATCAGGACAGGCAAATCTGGTGCCGGATTCTCGGCAGTACCACTTATTTGTCTACGGCATTCAGGAGCCGGAAACGGTGAAGCTGCTGATTGATGGACAGGAAAGTGAATGCCGTTTCACCTACGAACCTGACCGGCAGCGGTTGGTGATTGACACCGTTAACCTGCCCAGAGAGGCCAATCTTACCTTGAAAATAGAACGGCCGAACGGCCTGCTTGCCCGCCACGATGGTACCCTGGAAAAAGCGATGGAAGTTGTTTCCAACTTCAAAATGGAAACAATGCTCAAGTCGGCCCTTTACCGGCGTTTGCCGGAAATTACGGCCGATTTGTCCCAGTTGGCTGCCTTTTCCATTGGTCTGACACCCTCCCAAATTCAGTGTTTGCTGGCTTTACTATTGGAAGCAGGTGCATATCAGGTCATCGGGACGGGGCGAGAGAACACCTGGCTCATCTGGAATAATAACCGGGATGAGCGAGCCACTTACACTTACGCAAGGGAAAACACGCGCGTTTGGCACTTCAAAGAACGGTTTGTACAGGAAAAAGGGATTATTCCCCGTTCCCGGCTAATTCAATTGGCTGGAAGACAGCGCCTGTCCTTGAATTTGATGGATTTTCTTGCCACATTCTCAGGTTGACCAATTCTAACCCCTGCTCTATAATTTTTTCTCATCTATATCCAGAATATAATTCAGGTGAAGTGGCCTGATAACAAGAAGTCATTATTCTAAATGCTCGACTTCAACACTTTGAGTCATTAATTGAATGTTTAAATATAACTTGCACAGTGAATCCGCTTTTTTTGGTTGGAATGAAGAGCCGCTGCGGTGACTGAGCAAAATCCGGACCCTCCTGACCCTAGTCAGCAGCCAATCCCTCTCCCCAACAGTATATTTGCCACAACTGGTTGCCCATCCCAACGGGAATTTTGCTTCGTCGGACAGCATTCTCTTGTTTTGCCCTTTCGTCACGTCTCGTTTCAAAATCAGCTAAACGACAATAGTCCATTGTGCCTTTGCTCTTGAGTTATCACCCAAACAAATGAGTGCTTTCATTACCGCAGTTTTTTCTGTCTTAATTTTGATATTTATCAATGGCTTGTTCGTAGCGGCCGAGTTTGGAACTGTTTCGGCCCGCCGGACGCGCATTAGCCAGATGGCCGGTTCTGGAAATCGTCTGGCAAGGATGATGCTGCCCATCATGGAGGACAGCGCCAGGCTGGATAAGTATGTCGCTGCCTGTCAGTTAGGCATCACAGCTTCTTCTCTGGTATTAGGTGCGCTGGGACAGAACTATATCGCCATTCATCTGAAAGGCCCGATTACGAGTTTGTTAGTGACCCTGGAACCACTCTTAAGTAACGTAGGCATCACTTCCACGGCAGTGGCTGAAACGGCCGCTGCCTCTATCTCAGTCACCGGTGTCCTAATTTTCTTGACCATGTTACAGGTCATCTTTGGCGAACTGTTTCCCAAATCAATTGCGATTCAATATCCAGAACAGGTGGCCCTGACAGCAGCCGTCCCCGTGTTTTGGACAATGCATCTAATCCGCCCCTTAATCTGGCTCTTCAACGGCAGCGGCAATCTGATCTTGCGGCTGATCGGTTTTGATCCCCATGGATCCCATTCCAAAGCCCATTCTCCGGCTGAAATTGAGATACTAGTCACGGAGAGCCACGAAGGGGGTCTCCTGGACGACGAAAAGCGGCAGATGCTCCGCAACGCTTTCCGGCTGCGGGAACTGACCGCCCGCCAGGTCATGGTTCATCGAACTCGTCTTATCGCCGCCCCGGTCGAGAGCAGCGTACTTGAATTGATGCGGATAGCACTCGATGCTGGACATACCCGTATTCCACTCTATCAGGATACGATTGATAACTTTATCGGCTTTGTACATATCAAAGATGTCTTCCGCCTCCACGTCTTGGGGAAGGAAAATCTGGCTGAGATATTGCGAGATGTTGTTTATGTGCCTGAGACAATGCCGGTTGTGGATGTTTGGGAAACATTAAGTGACAAACGGCAGTATATGGCTGTTGTCTTTGACGAATTTGGCGGGACGGCCGGATTAATAACCTTTGAAGACCTGATCGAAGAGATATTTGGTGAGTTACAAGATGAATTTGATGATGAGTCAGCCCTGATTTCTCTGGATGCCGAGGGGCGCATTTATCTCCGGGGCGACTTATTAGTATCTGACGTCAATGAATATTTAAATCTTGATCTGCCCGACGTCGCCGATACTTTAGGTGGACTGGTTCTGAGCGAGTTGGGTCGTCCACCTGAAGTCGGCGACGAAATATCAACCGGTAATACCGTTATCCGGGTAGAAGCAATGGATGATCTCAGTGTTTTGGAAGTCTCCTTATTGCCCGGCCCGTCCAATGTAATTTCCCAGGTTGGCGAGTGGGAGGTGGCTAAACATGAGTAAACGACTCATGCTGCTGGCTGCTGCGCCGGGGATCGTGTTTTTTGCGAGAGCCTTTGCCGCTCAAGAAGAACTGCCTGGTTTGGGTACGTTACTCCTCCCGGTCATCGCTATCGTCATCTTGGTGATAATTAACGGCTTTTTTGTCGCGTCTGAGTTTTCTATTATCGGCGTTCGGCCGAGTCAGTTGGAACAGATGGTTGACGAAGGGAATAAACGCGCCGGCCGTGTCCTGGCAGTCCTCGAATCACCGGTCAAACAAGACCGATATATCGCCACTGCTCAATTAGGGATTACCATTGCCTCTCTAGGGCTGGGCATGTATGGTGAACCGGCTGTTGCCCATTTTATCGAACCTTATCTGGCGGCCGTCTTAGGAATGGAACCGGATGCTGCCTTGCTCAATACAGTCGGTTCCATTGTTGGGTTAAGCCTCCTGACCTACCTGCATGTCGTTGTGGGCGAGATGGTTCCCAAATCAGTTGCTCTGTCAACGGCCGAAAGGGCGGTCTTGCTGGTAGCCCCGGTGATGCATCTGGCAGAGGCTGTTTTGCACATTCCGGTGCGGGTGCTGAACGCAATCGGTGCGTTTTTGCTGCAACTGATCCGGATTCCCCCCGCAGAAGGTCACGCCCGGCTTCATTCAGCCGAAGAGCTGGAGTTGATTGTGACCGAAAGCGCCGAAGGTGGGCTTCTGCTTCAGGGGGAAGAGGAGATGATCCGCAATATCTTCGATTTCAGCGACCGGCAGGTTGGTCAGGTGATGACCCCTCGCACCAAAGTCCAGGCCATCCCCTCCGATATGCCTCAGGATGAACTACTTCGTTTTGTCACCGCCAGCCGACACAGTCGCTTCCCCGTTTATGAAAAAGACCTGGATCATGTCATCGGCCTGCTCCATCTGAAAGACCTCATTCGCCAGCAGTTAAACAACAAAGGTACCTTTGATATTCGTCTCTCTCTGCGTCCCGCGCCGGCCGTACCGGAGGATCAATCGGTTGAGAAGCTGCTGGCAGCCTTCAAAAGGCAGCGCATTCATCTGGCAATCGTGCTTGATGAATTTGGCGGAGTGGCCGGGATTGTAACTCTGGAAGACCTGGTGGAAGAGATCGTTGGGGAAGTGCGGGACGAATTTGACCAGGAGAAAGAACCGTTCATTGAGTTAGGGCCGGGAGAATTGGAAGTAGCCGGAAATTACCTGGTGGACGATTTGAGCGATCAGGTTTTTTTGGGAGAGGAAGCAGAGCTGCCAGATGTGGAGACAGTTGGGGGGCTGATTCATACCTGGCTGGGACGGCCGCCTCAGATTGGGGATAAGGTCACGTCCCTTTATAATGACAAGGTGAGCTTCACAGTTTTGGATGTAGATGGGTTAGCTGTTGCCAGGGCAAAGGTCGAATTTCCGGCGGATGAAGCCGCGGAGGATGCTGAAGAAGAGTCGAGACACGGTCACAATCATTAACCATGACCTATTTCCCATGACTAGGGTACGGTGTTGTGCCAGTTTACGTCATGTTAAACTGAGACCAGTTTTTTCCATTTACGCCATCATTTATTTTGAACTGAATAGGAGAGAGTTACCGTGACAAAATCACCCTCGCGGTCCGTATCCAGGCCGTCGGTCTTTTGGAGTCGTTCAGTCTTCCTGTTTATTTCATTGTTGTTTTCCCTGATCCTCTTATTCATTTTGAGGACGGCCGTTTCCTCTGCCCCCGAAACCGTCCCTGATCCCCCCATCATCAACGAACCCGCCGTAGACGGCCAGATTGTCAGTCCTTCCGATGTCCACATGGAAACAGACCCCATGCACGACCCCGACGGCGACGCCCACCAATGCTCCGACTTTCAAATTCTTATCTCAGACACGCTGGAACTGGTCTGGGATACCGTCTGCATCGGCGGTCTCGAAAAGGTGCATACCCATCTTGGAGACGGGGTATTTGTCAACAGCTACGCTGGCCGAACCGAACTCGAACACGACGTAGACTATCTATTGCGAATCCGTCACATAGACAGCAATAACGAAGTAAGCCCCTGGTCGCTGCGCTTCTTCCATACCGGCCCGCCCACCCAGCTGTTTCCCCTGCTGCTCGACGACATCCTCGGTTCACCTGCGCCCCAATGGGTGGACAGCGTCAGCGACCCGGTGGTGCTGCCTGCAGGCTCTCCACAGCCATTCTTGCGGCTAGAATCGGCCGTTGGGGGCATATTGCTGGAATTTTCGGGGCTAGATGGCGTCAACAACGTCACCTTCAACCCGCCACCCCTGCTCACCCATGAAAATGTCCGTATCCAAATCAATGCTGGAGATACCGGCTCGAATCTCGTTCTACCCGAATCAGACCTCACCTTCGTGGATCATGAAGGCAACAACCACACCATTTACCTCCCCTCAGTCAACGTCACAACAACCCAATCCGTCTACTTTTGGGTTTCGGCGACGGGCAGCACCTATGTTGGCAACGCTGCCCAAACCACGCCCGATTTCTCAACATTGGCTCGTGGCGCACCCGTTCCCTGGAATGTCCTCCAACCGGGGTACAAGGTAGAGGTGGTGGCATCCGGTTTCCAACTACCGGTCAAAATCGCTTTTGTGCCGGATGGCCTTTACCCCGGTGACCCCGGCGATCCTTACTACTATGTGACAGAGCTGTACGGGCAAATCAAAGTTGTAACCCACGACGGAACCGTTCACGATTATGTGACCGGTTTGTTGAACTTTAACCCAACCGGGAACTTCCCCGGTACCGGCGAACAGGGCGTTACCGGCGTAACGGTAGACCCGGCCACCGGGGATGTCTTCGCTTCAATGTTATACAGCACCAACCCCTCAGATGATGGTGCGCCACACTACCCCAAAGTGATGCGTTTTCACAGCGATGACGGTGGCATTTCAGCCAGCACCACCATAACAGTTCT
Source organism: Promineifilaceae bacterium (SeqCode) (assembly GCA_049281335.1). Classification (GTDB taxonomy): domain Bacteria; phylum Chloroflexota; class Anaerolineae; order Promineifilales; family Promineifilaceae; genus JAKEFB01. The sequence goes on along the minus strand of JBAPRX010000429.1, from coordinate 4,883 downwards.
GGATATGGTTGGAGAAAGCCAGGGCCAGTCACACCAGATTTCGAACCTGTCAATCGGCCCCGATAACAAACTCTATGTCCATATGGGAGATGGATTTACGGCCGCAACCGCCCTCAATCTGGACTCCTTTAGAGGCAAGATACTGCGGATGAATCTCGACGGCACTGCGCCGCCAGACAATCCCTTTTATACCGGCGGGGGCGGCGCACGGGATTACGTCTATGCCTATGGCGTGCGGAATCCCTTTGGTGGTGACTGGCGGGAGGCAGATGGCGAACTCTACGAGGTCGAAAACGGCCCCAACACCGACCGCTTCGCCCGAATCATTGCCGGTACGAGTTACGGCTGGTCTGGAAATGACAACGACATGCTGATCAATGCCATCTACAACTGGAACCCGGCCACAGCCCCGGTTGATCTGGCCTTTATTCAGGATGGCACATTTGGCAGCAGTGGGTTCCCGGCCGAAAAAGAAGATCATGCCTTTGTCAGCCTCTCCGGGCCAACCTGGGCCACCGGGCCGCAGTCTCGCGGGAAGCGCATCGAAGAGTTTGTGGTGGATGGCAGCGGCAATCTGGTCAGCGGGCCAACCACACTGGTTTCTTACAACGGTTCAGGCAAAGGAACGGCCGCTGGCATTACCGCCGGGCCTGATGGGTTGTATTTCACCGATTTGTATAAGGATTTGGATTACGCCACCCCGATTGACGCCGGAGCCAACATCTTGCGGATTCGATTTGTCGGCGTGGCCGATTTTGAAGGGTCGCCACAGCTAGGTCTGGCCCCGCTGAACGTAGTCTTTACCGACACGTCTAACGTTCCCAACCCCACTTCCTGGCTCTGGGACTTTGGCGATGGGACAACCAGCACCTCCCAAAATCCCACCCACACCTACACCCAAACCGGCGCGTATGATGTCCGGCTGCGGGTCACCAGCGACGACGGCATCAGCATCGAACAAAAAGACGGTTATATCCTGGTGGGGGACTTTGCAAACGGTACAGGGCTTTTGGGTCAATACTATCATTTCAGTGGCGGAACCCCACCGCCCAATCCATTCCAGACCTTCGTTCTGGACCGGAATGACGCCACGATTGATTTTGATTGGGGAACGGGTTCACCTGGGACGGGCATTAACAATGATCTCTTCTCGGTGCGCTGGACGGGGCAGGTGGAGCCGCTTCATTCGGAAGAATATACTTTCTACACCTACTCCGATGACGGGATTCGTCTCTATGTGGACGGCCAACTGGTGGTAGATGACTGGTCGGATCATGGTGCGCGAGAGCGAAGCGGGACCATCTCCTTACAGGCCGGAAAAAAATACGACCTGGAAATCCACTATTATGAGAACGGCGGCGACGCCATAGCCCAGGTTTCCTGGGAAAGCGCCAACCAGACCAAAGAGATTATTCCTCAGTCGGCCTTATACCCCCCGGCCGACTTGTCAGTAACCAAGACCGCCTCGGCCGCATCCGTAGATAACGGCGCGTTTCTAACCTACACCCTCGCCGTCACGAACAACGGCCCATACACCGCCTCGGCCGTTATCGTCTCCGACACCCTCCCGTCCGGACTAACCTTTGTCAGCGGCCCCAACTGTTCCGAAGCGGCGGGCGTCGTTAACTGCTCCTTAGGAACCATCCCATCTGGCACAATGAGCAGCACCCACTTTGCCGTGCATGTCCCCCTGACCGCCACCGGCAGCATCATAAACGCGGCCGAAACAGACGCCGATTCCTTCGACCACATTCTGTCCAACAATTCAGACACCGAGGTAACGGCCGTTAATTCAACCAATCCCCCCCTGATTTACGTCGCTTCCTCGATATTAGCCTGCAATTTCAACACCCCCTGTACCGACAGTCCCATCCTGGCCTTGTCTCAAGTCGCCGACAACGGCCATATCGTTGTCCTCGACAACATTACTGTAGATACCGGGCTGATGTCGGGCAATAGTGGAGCCAATAACCTCCTCATTGATGGCCCCGGAACCCTCACCTGGGACAGCGGCGTGGGCGGTACGTTGTTGACCATTGGAACCGGCAACGTCACCATCGATTCCATTGCAATGGAGGCCATCGCTCCCGGCACGGCCGTCTCCCTGACCAGCAGCGGCAATGTAACCATCCAAAATTCCATCAACACCATCGCCAGTTTTGACGTTGCTGTCGCCGTACATGGCCCTGGAACCGCTGTCGTCAAGGGCAGCAGCTTTGATGGCAACAACACCATCTTTGAACAGTCAGACGGGACGCTCATCGCCTATGCCAACAATATCGAAACCTACACAACGGCCGTCAACGCCACTGGCGGCAGCCGCAGTCTGGCCCACAACTGGTGGGGAACCTACAGCGACCCGGCTCCCCCAGGTCTGGCTGCGCCTGATTGGGCCGCCCGGCTGGGCGCGCCGGTTGTCAGTTGGGCAGATGGGGACGGCGCGGCCGTCTTGGGAGCGGCCCAACTAACCGGCGGCGGCGGCACGGCCGTCATTGTCAATCACGGCCGATCCAACTGGCCCTTCGGCGTCGGCATAACCGGCAGCGTGATTTCGATGTGTTCCGACTACTACGACTTCTTCACTGTCAACGGCAGCGGCACCTGGTCGCTGGAAGTACCGGTGGATGACGACACTGACTGTAATCTCAATGCTCTGATGGCGTTGAAGCTCTATTGGATTACCGACATAGCAGATTGTGACGGCCCCGGCAGCACCAGTTGTTGGGATTTGATTGTGACAAATATCTCTGCCGTTGGGCAAAATTTGGTGGTGTCCGGGTTAACCGTTTCCGACTTGGGAGGAACGCCGTTCGTCTCCGGAGCCAGCGGCATCCCGACAGCTATCACGCTTAGAACAGCCCGTGCGATCCCAGGAACAGACCAGACGTGGCTCCTTCTCCTATTAGGGTTAACGTTTTCGGGCCTGACAGTGGGAACAGTTCAATACAAACGCCGCTCCAAGGGGTAATCATGAAAACAAAGCCACAAATCACTACCGAATAACACCAATATTATTAAAAAATTCGTGTAATTCGTGGCTGCTCTTCTTATATCCCTATTCGAGGTCGTATAACTCGGAAAACTTCTTCCAGATATAACGGCCGAACGCCTCGTGGCTCAAAGGTTTGCCGGTAGCGCGAAGCACCAGTTCGTTAGGGGTATATTTGCTGCCATGCTGGTGGACATTTTCTCGCAGCCAGGCCATCAAACTTTCCGTTCGGCCGTCCTCATACTCTTCAGCAATGGCCGGGTTTTGTTCCAAAGCCGCTTCAAAGAATTGAGCAGCATAGAGATTACCCAGCGCGTAGGTGGGAAAATAGCCGAAGCTGGGGGAAGACCAGTGAATGTCCTGCAAGCAGCCCTCACTGTCGGTTGGCGGCACAACCCCGATGAGGGCTTCCATCTTCTCATTCCAGGCGCCGGGCAAATCGGCCGCTTTCAGATCATCATTCAGCATCGCCTGTTCCAACTCAAACCGCAGCATGATGTGGAGATTGTAAGTGACTTCATCAGCCTCCACCCGAATCAGGCTGGGTTGAACCTTATTCACCGCTTTGTGGAACGATTCGGCCGTTTCCCCGCCTAACTGGTCAGGGAAAGTTTCCTGAAGTCGGGGAAAGTGACGACGCCAGAAGCCGTAGCTGCGGCCAACGACATTTTCAATCATCCGTGACTGGGATTCGTGGACGCCAGAGGAGGTTCCTCTTGCCAGCGGGGTGCGGGCCAGATCGGGATGTGTGCCTTGTTCGTACATGGCGTGGCCCGATTCGTGCAAGGTTCCAAAGAGGGAAGGAGCGAGGTAATTCTCATACCAGCGGGCAGTAATCCGGGCATCATCGCGGGAGAAGCTGGTGGCAAAGGGATGAACGGCCGTTCCCAAATGCCCACGCGAGAAATCATACCCGACCGCTTTGGCGATATGGCGAGCAAATTCTTTTTGTTTATCAACGTCATAGTGTCGGTACAGCAAGCTGTCGTCAATGGAATCCACCCGTTCGCTGATCGCTTCCCGCAGGGGAATGAGCGCTTCTTTCGCGGCATCAAACGTCGCCCGAACATCGGCCGTCTTGGCGTCGCGCTCATAATCATCAAGAAGAGCGTCATATTTTTCACCGTCATAGCCATAATACTCAGCCGTTTCCTGGTTCAAACCAATAACCTTTTCAAGCCAGGGTTCGAAGATAGAAAAATCATTTTCCTCCCTGGCCTTCTCCCAGGCATTTTGGGCGTCATTGCTGATTTTTGTGACTCTTTCAACAAATTCGGAGGGCAGTTTGCGTTCCTTCTCATATTGATACCGCATCTGGCGCACCAGACTGGCCTCCTTGCTGTCATACCCCGCGCCATTTAACTCATCCGCTGCGGCCTCAATTAAGTCGCCCATTTTGTCATTTGTGAAGGTATTGTGGCGAATGCGGGACAGAGTCGTCATCTGTTGGGTGCGGGCCAGGTTGCCGCCGGGAGGCATATTGACCTGCCGGTCCCAACGCAGCAAGGACCCGGCCTTATCCAGATCGTGAATTTCGTAAACTTGCTCTAATAAACGGTCAAAACTGCTTTTCTGAGTCATAAGTTATAAATCTCGCTGTATTTCCTCGTAACGTATCGGACAAAAGATTCATGGCTGAGCGGCTTCCGAGTAGCTCGCATCACCACTTCGGCCGGCGTTAATTTACGGCCGTGTTGTTGGATATTTTCCTGGAGCCAGGAGAGCAAGCCGGAAATCTGGCCCGCTTCTAACTCATCACTGAGCGTCGGGTTATCTTCTAAGGCCGTCTCATAAAATTGGGCCGCATACAAATTTCCCAGCGTATAGGTCGGGAAGTAGCCAAAGCCGACCATCGCCCAGTGGATGTCTTGCAGACAGCCTTCCCGGTTGGTCT
>JBAPRX010000428.1:0-3188 GCA_049281335.1 Promineifilaceae bacterium (SeqCode) | reverse complement strand
GGCATGGCCCTATTGTTTCCGAGGTTGGAAACACATGGGTAACAAGTCTGGCAAAGATGAATGCCCTTCGTGCCTTCAATGAGCAAGAAATAGAAGCCATTGGCGGCCCAGAGGCATTTATTCCTGCAACTTGGCGTCATGACGCCGAATCCGACGAACCAATCTGGTCTATTCCCTGGTTGGCAGAGTCGCGGGTCATTCTTTACCGGCGAGATTTGTTGGAAGAAGTGGGGATAGCCGAAGAAACTGCCTTTGATACGCTCGAACACCTGGAAAGCACCCTGATGCGCCTACAGGATAGCGGCATTTGCAATCCGCTGATTCTCCCCACAAATAAAACTGCGAATACCCTTCACAACTTACCAAGCTGGATTTGGGGCGAGGGCGGAGATTTTGTTGATTCCAAACACCGGCGAGTGACCTTTACAACGCCATCTGCCAGAACTGGGATTCAAGAATATTTTGGCCTGTACCGATTTTTAGCTCCCGAACTTTACGGCCTTGATCCCTATCAGGCGGAAGCAAAATTTATTACTGGTGAAGCGGCCGTTACTTTTAATGGCCCCTGGACGGTTTTCCTCCTCGACGAACAACCCCAACCAAACTATTTAGACAAAATAGGGGTCGCCTTACTGCCCGGTATCTCATGTGTCTTGGCTTCTGATCTGGTGGTGTGGAAACATACCCCCGTCCGCCAGGAGAGAATCGCCGTTGAATTGGTTCAATTCCTGACAGGGCGAGAAGCCCAACTTCACTGCCCCCAACAAACCGGTTTGCTTCCGGCCCGGTTTGAAACATTGTCCCTGGAGCCATTTTCAATTGATCCCCGTTATCAAGTCTTTGTGAATGCTTTGAAGTCCGGCCGTTCGCTGCCGGTCATGCGGCTGTGGGGATTAATCGAAGAACGATTAACAGTCGCCTTTGCCAATCTGTGGGACCAGATTTTGCAAGACCCCGACCCCGACCTGGATGCGATTATCCAGGCCGAGCTAAACCCCCTCGCTCAAAAACTCAACCGCATCTTGCAATAAAAAGATCAGGTAATCAGGTAATCATCTGATTACCTGATTACCCGATCGCACAATCACTATCTGCCGCTCGCCTGAAACGGCCGATCACCCGATCCATTGGTCTTGGGAACCGGCGGAACAGTCAGTTTACTGCCATTGTCCGGATCATCATTACTGCCGACCGTGAAAGGCTGGTTGTCGTTTTTCAGCAAAGCGATTTCCAGAACCTCGTCCAGGTGACTGACGCAGACCAGTTCCAAATCCTCGCGGACTCGTTCCGGTAATTCAGGAATATCCTTAGCATTATCTTGCGGCAGGATAACCGTCTTAATGCCGGAACGATGAGCGGCGATGGTTTTGGCTTTGAGGCCGCCAATTTGCAGCGCCTTGCCCCGCAGCGTGACCTCACCGGTCATGGCTACGTCGCGGCGAACCGGCCGTCTTGTAAAGGCCGAGATAATCGCTGTTGCCATTGCCAGCCCGGCGCTGGGGCCATCTTTCGGCGTTGCCCCGGCCGGAACGTGAATGTGAATATCCGCTTTGTCAAAGACCTTCGGGTCAAGACCCAGCCGCCTGGCGTTAGCGCGGGCATACGTTAGAGCAGCACGGGCCGATTCTTGCATCACATCACCAAGCGAACCGGTCAGAATAACCTTGCCGGTTCCTTCGGACAGGCTGACTTCGATAGCCATAATGTCGCCGCCGAAGCTGCTGACGCCCAGACCGGTTGAAACGCCGATCTCATCTTTTTCTTCGGCAATACCAAAGGTAAACTTTTCCGGGCCGAGGAACTCTTCAACGTCTTTCATCGTAACGGTGAAGGGGCCTTCCTGACCACTGGCAACTTTGACCGCCAGTTTACGGATGGCTGTACCGATATTGCGTTCCAGTTGGCGAACGCCTGCCTCGCGGGTGTAATATCGGATCATTTGCCGCAGGGCATCTTCTTCAAAGGTTACGTCAATACTCTCGATACCATGTCCGGTCAGTTGTTTCTTCACCAGGTACTGCTGTCCAATTGCCAGCTTCTCATCTTCGATATAACCGGGCATATTGATAGTCTCCATCCGATCCAGCAAAGGAGCAGGGATGGTGTTGGTCTGGTTTGAGGTTGTGATGAAGATGACCTGACTCAAGTCGAAGGGGACTTCCAGGTAATGGTCGGTGAAGCTGTGGTTTTGTTCCGGGTCTAACACCTCTAACAGAGCCGAACTCGGATCACCACGCCAATCCGTTCCTACCTTGTCAATTTCGTCCAAGACAATAACGGGGTTGCGGGTTTTGACATCGCGCAGGGTTCGGATAATCCGGCCAGGGAGCGCTCCGATATAGGTGCGCCGGTGGCCGCGAATTTCGGCCTCATCTCTTACACCACCGAGACTGATACGGGCCATCTCCCGCCCCATCGCATGGGCGACAGAGGTGGCGATGGAGGTTTTACCGACGCCTGGAGGGCCATTGAGATTGATAATCGCGCCTCTCATCTTGTTACCGGCCAACTTACGAACGGCAACATATTCGACAATGCGGTCTTTCACATCGTCCAGCCCAAAGTGATCGTTGTCTAAGACCTCGCGCACATGGGAAATGTCCAGATTGTCTTCTGTTGATTTGTTCCAGGGCAGCTCTGTCAGCCATTCCAGGTAAGTGCGGATGACGCTGGCTTCGGCCGAATGATTACCGGCCTGCTCCAACCGGTTGAGTTCGGAGATCGCCCGTTCCTCAACCTTCTCCGGCATTTCCGCCTCTTTGATTTTGGTCCGTAGGTCGTCGGCCACATTGGCGCTGTCTTCGCCCAGCTCTTTTTGGATGGCCTTCATCTGTTCGCGTAGTAAGAATTCACGCTGGGCCTGGTTTGCCCCATCCTGGGCTTCCTGCTGAATTTTGCTGCGGACCTCGGCGATACGAAGTTCCTTAGAAAGATAGTCGCGCACCTTTGTCAGCCGTTCAACGCCGTGAGGCGAGTTCAGCAGTTCAATTTCCAGATCCAAAGGCATATTCAACAGCCCGGATAGGTAGTCGGCCAAATCACCGGCCGTTTCTTTGCTCCGTAAGGTAGACAGCACTTGCTGGTTGACCTCACCAAGCATTTCGGCATACTGTTCCAGATAAGCAATCGCCTCGGCCATCATATCGGCCGGAACCGCGTCGGTCGTATCTTCGATTTCGGTGTAGGTT
>JBAPRX010000427.1:0-1992 GCA_049281335.1 Promineifilaceae bacterium (SeqCode) | reverse complement strand
CCGTTGACGTATTTGAGCAGTTGGGGGTTGGTGGCGTATTTGGCCGGAACCGGCTCTTTGGCCGCCGGGCCTACCTGGAGAAATCCCAGACCAAGCTCCGGCCATAGGGGCAGTGCCTGGGCTTCGATGTCAATTTTGGGGGCCAGACCGACGGGGGAGGGGAAGGTTAAGCCGAAAGCATAGACGTTGGAATCGGGGGGCAGATTAAACGGCCGTTGGGTGTCGGCCAGGAGGGCAAAGACAAATCGCCCCACTCTCGAACGCGACTGAAAGTTCATGGCCCGCAGCGTCAAACGACGCGCCTGCTCCCCTGTAAGTAGGTTGGTGACGAGGGGCTTATAAAGCGGTTGGTAAAACCAATCTGGCATTGTCAAGTCCTCCTGACAATACATATTAACCTAATACGGCCGAGCAGTAAAGATGGCCTGTGGGACGGGTGTAGTAAAAACTCGTTAAGAAAAAAAGATGGGCAAAAAGAGCCTCTTGTGATTTGTTATTGGTAGACAAACAAAAACGAAAACACAAGGAGGCTCAAATGGATTTTAACACAAAGGTGGTTAAGGAAAGCGTGGAGCAAATTGCGACCCTGTTAAGCGACCTGATGGCAGCATATATTCAGGAAGAGGAAGAAGATGTCGGCGTCGGTGAAATTGAACAGGGAATGCGGCAAATCTTGCAAGAGGTTGGACGACAAGCAATGGGACAAGTGTTGGAAAAGAGTGACCGGGTAGCACCCAGCATTCGCTGCCAGTGTCAACACAAAGCTAGCTATCGCTGTCGCCGAGAAGGGATGGTCATTACCGTATTTGGCCGGGTACACTACCGGCGAAGTTATTATCTGTGCGACCATTGTCGGACTGGAACCAAGCCATTAGATAGCCAACTGAAAATAAAGCCGGGCGAAATCAGCCAAGGATTAAAGCCGCTATTGGCCTTGTTGGGCATCCAAACATCATTTGACGAAGCAGCCGAATTGGCCAAAGCGTTGCTACTATTGGACATCAGTGATAATAGTATTCGCCAGGCCGTTCAATGGGTTGGGCAGAAACAACAAGCCAGAGAGAAGAAGTGGGAAAAGCTCAGCGATTGGCACCATTACATGACCAACCCAGCCCGGCAAGCAGCAGCAGCCCCAAGACGTTTGTATGGTTCAATAGATGGCGTGCAAGTTCCTACCCGAGCGGAATGGCGGGAACTGAAAACGGTTTGTTGGTATGAGGTCAGTCCGACTTCTTCGCGCCAATGGCCCTCCAGATACAAAGAACGGTTGGGACAGTTAGAAGCCTTAAAAGCAACTAATATTCGCTATCACTGCGACATTCAAGTAGCCGAAACTTTTGCCAAGTTGCTCTGGGCGACTGGCTGTCACTATCAGGCTGACCGTGCCCAGGAGTTGATATTTGTTTGTGACGGCGCTAAATGGATTTGGCGCTTGATTGAGGAAAACTTCCCAGAGGCAATCCAAATATTAGACTGGTATCATGCCGTTGAATATCTGACGCCTATCGCCCAAGCACTTTTTAAAGATGAGGCTCAACAAAGGGCCTGGCTAGCAACAATGAAGGAGCATCTGTGGTTTAGCCGCACTCAAACGGTCATTGATATTTGTTTGGACTTGGCCGACCAGACTACTGCTTCAGAACCAGCCACCAAGGCTGCTACTTATTTCCAGAACAATCTGGCCCGCATGGATTATGCTTTATTTCGTAAGCAAGGCTATCTCATCGGCAGCGGCACTGTTGAGAGTGGCTGTAAGCAAATTGGCACCATGCGGCTGAAACGTTCCGGTGCCCAATGGCTGGAGGATGGTGCCCGTTTGGTCGCCAAAGCTCGGGCTGTTTGGCTCAGTGGCGCTTGGCAAGATGTTGTTGCTGGTTATGACTCCCTACCTTTTGCTGTTTAACGAGTTTTTACTGCTCCCATTATGGCTTATATGTTGGTCGCTTACTTAGTCACCAGGGGCAGGAATCGCGCCTGATGAGGTAACGGCCG
>JBAPRX010000426.1:0-3752 GCA_049281335.1 Promineifilaceae bacterium (SeqCode) | reverse complement strand
GCCGTAGGCTGCACAAATTATCCCACATACATGGCAAAGGTCTGTACCGCGATCTTGCCGTCCCGTACGATATAGGTATCGGTTCCGATGGGAACGCCGGTTGATTCCCAGAGGGTATACCCAATCTCTCCATCAAACTCTGCCCGGAGGGTTCTGGCGTTTTTCCAGAATCCTTCGGGAAGCGAATCCAAGAACGTTTGGGCAAATTTTTCAATCTCTGCCAGCCCCCGTGAAGCGCCCTCGGCCCAATAGACCACAGAGTTCTCGGTGTAATCGCTTAAAACGGCTTCCATGTTACCCCGCGCCATTGATTGAATATGATGGCCCACAACCCGTTGTGTTTCCTCAGTTGTCATTTTCAGTTACCTCCAGGACAAAGAATTAGAAAGCAAAGTATGACTGGATTTCTAAGATGTCACAAGTTCTAACGATTTGATATTCGACACGTTCCCCATCCGAATCCAACGGCCGTTTCGCTTTTCATATAGCTCAATCCACGAACTGCCAAACTCCAAAGGCGCTTTCTCTCCCTCACCAGCATCTTGTTCACCGCGTACATAGACCTGGGCAATGACCCAACCCAGGGTTCCGTCCTCTGACACTTTGACAATGGGCGGGATTTCGTCGCGGTAGATTTCAAAGGTTGTGCCTGCGAAATACGGCTCAAACTGTTGGCGGCGTTCTACTTTAGTCGGCCGTGTTACAACCCCGCGGTTCCCCACCACATAATCATCTTCCTCATCCTTCAACATGATCTCGACATCATTTTGAAGATGCGCCTCTATCGTAAGCTGATGGAGGGCCAATAGTTGTTCCTGGTCGCTTTTGTCTTTTTGCATTACGGGTGATTCATTACTACCTGACAAATCTAATTATCTATGCGAAAATCAGGCGGCCTTTCGGCTCTGGTATCGTTCGTCCTAGTGTTTCGGCCACACAAATCATTAAAAGGAATGTTAGAATCTGATGCACCCCTCAAGACTTTGAGTAAAACTTTTTCCTTCTTGCCCATTTCAGAAGTTTATCATATATGGTGGACAGGAGGTATATTGTAACACGACCCACTCTCCAGGAGAATCCAGATTTCGCAAATTACGCTCTACACTTTAGAAACCAATTATAACGATTACCACCCCATTCCTATACATCCCTCCTACACTCGATACCAACACAACAATATTCTACTATACTTAAAGGAACAAACCGCTGCTTGCTGGCGTCTTAATCGTGAGAGTTGAACGAAGCCATTGTCTGGAATTGAAGCGGCTCCTGCTGCTTAAGGAAGAAATGTATGAAAATCTCCCAAAGAATACGACCCACCCACTTTTTATTTGTCCTGATCGTTGTCCTGCTGCTAACGGCTGGTTGCAGCGTGATTCAGGACAGCCTGGAAGTACCTCCTACATTGGCGCCGCCGCCGACCGGCACGGCCGTCTCAGCAGCCTCCCCTACGATGGAAACGGCCGAACCAGGAACAACCCCCGCGGCGACGATAACGTTGCCCACGACGCCAACGGCCGAAGAAACGATTACTCCGACCGTTGAAGTAACGCTCAACGCTCCGCCGGTTGTCGCGCCGCAGGTTACGATTGCCTCCAGCCAGCCGACGCTCAACCAGGACTTGTTGTTCATTGCCAGCGGCTCTCTCCGCCTTAAGAGTGCAACAACAGGGGGCATCACGACCCTGCTGGAAGCTGAAAATACAGACGGGGTGACGGCCTTTTCGGTGACGGCCGATGGCGAACGAGTGGTTGCCGCCCGGATGGTTAACGCTGAAAACCGTACCTTTGAACTGATCCGGGTTGATGTCCAAAATGTTCGGACCTGGAAACTAGCCGATGCGCCGCATCTGCTGCACTTTGCCGTTTCGCCAGACGGCCGTTATGCGCTCTATGTTGCCGGGGGACGGCCGTTTGCCCCTTCCGAAGCTGTTGCAGGAATTGAAGAAGCGTTCCCCAACAGCCCGGTTCAGGCCGGAACGGTCTATCTGGCCGATATGGAGACGCAGCAGTCGCGGGAAGTGGGGCAATGTGTTGATATTCCAAAGGGGGCGGATTGGGACGCCAGCTTTCTCGTTCCCTGCCAGGGCGTTTATTGGACTAATGACAGCCAGAATATGCTCTGGGCCGATGTCTTCGGTATCTGGATTCGCCACCTGAATGCCAGTCAACCAACCCTGACCTTTGCCAATTCGGAAGATGTAACGGATCCGCCAGGGGTGTATTACCGGCCCGCGACCTTTGCCAAGAACGGCCGTCACCTCCTGACCCAGCGTATCTATTTCGAGGGATTTGACTATGAAGTGCTTGACCTCGTCACTCATGACATCATTGACCTGCCCGGCAGCCAATTTGGGATTGGAACGGGCTATGTCAATGTTGATTGGATGCAGGATGACCGCCTCTTGAAGCTGCGGCAGCAAGATGATAGTGGGAAAACGGCCCCGGCATTGGAATTGTGGCGGATTCAAGATGATAACAGTATCGCGCTAGAGGAGACGAACCAACTCACCGACCTGCCGCCTCACCAGAACATCCGCTTTGTTGAACATTTCCAAAACGGCCGATTCGGGTTCCTCCTTGAATCTGACGACCCCACCGAAAGCGGCCTCTATATCATGGAATCCTCCACCGTTCAGCCGGAACGGATTAACGGATTACCCTACAATCAGGTGACGGTTATCTGGCAACCCAACGGCAGCGGGGCAATTGTTGAACAACGGGACGCCATTGGCAATTTCCTTTATACGCCTGCCGATGGCAATGTTTACTATGAGTTCCAACCCGCGTTCGGCCCCAACCCCCACGCCTTCTTTTGGCGGCCATGACAAACAGGTGTCACCTTTCCGAAAAGGTGACACCTGTTTTCAAAACTCCAACCAGCTCAAACTTCGTCTACGCAGCCAGAATTCTGTTCCATTTCTTGCTGTCTCATCAACAGGGAGGACATAAACCAGAGGGGAACCAGCACCGTCGAAATAACGGCCGCTGCTCCTTCCGTATCACGCAGTAAATAAGCTGTTAATAAAATGGCCGCTGCAAACAATATTGCATGTTTAATCATTACATTTATCCTTTATACTAAATAGACTGTTAATTTAGATACCAACTTCCCGGAAGTTACTCATAAGCAAATTATCAGCAAAAGAAACTTCCGGGAAGATTTAATCTCAAAACAGACCAACGGCTGTTTTATAGTTCTGCCTCCGGGGCAAGGAGCGCCTCTCGGAGCGATTCCAATTCACGCTTCTTTGGCAGATACCATTTATTGACTTCCCAGCGTGGCCCTAACAAGCTGACCGGAATCAAAGCCAACAACATGAACAAGGCCCAAAATGGCTTTCCTGCCAGGAAAAAGCTTGCGGTGACGACCAGCGTCAGGGGCAGCACATACCAAAGAATAATCGATCTGGTCTGCCGAATATGGTAATTAAGCTGCCACATTGCCTTGTCCAGTTCGCCCACTATCGTCTCATCAAAGCGCACCTCGGCTTTGCGCCGCCTCATCCGGCGAAAAACAGCATAAACCGAGTAGCCAAAATACATTACTGATATGAGATATTGATAGTTCGGACCGTTATCAAAGATAGCGTCGGCAATTAAAACAACACCAACGATTAAGTTGACCACTACCATTCCCGCCTCAAAAAAGTTCAGCAAGTGATTGACCGAGCGGCTTTTAGTCTGGATGCGTTTATGAAGCGCTGCTTCATTAATGGCGAATAATTTTTCGTTGTTTTGACTATCCCATAT
>JBAPRX010000425.1:0-35445 GCA_049281335.1 Promineifilaceae bacterium (SeqCode) | reverse complement strand
GTTGGCGGGGGCGCATTTTTCAACCACGTCACTGCTCTAGGCGTCAGGCGGTAGAGGGTTGTCTCGTCGCTGGTAGCATACTCGGTCATACCCAGCCAGTAGAGGGGGCCGGTTATCAGGAAGGTCAGCAGCCTCCCCTCGACCTGCTCCCAGTTTTCAAAGCCGGACAGGTAGCTGCCGGTGGCGCGATCCCGAATGTACCAGGTGGTGTAGTTGCCGTCCGGTCGTTGAAAGTCGGGGTCGGTTTCGTGAATATAGGCTGCAAGATCGGCCGTTGTGAACCAGTCCGTACTTTGGGGCAAAATTTCCAGCAGGGCGGTGCGGGCCAGAATGGGGTCGTTTTTCCAATTGCTGCCTTCGCAGGCCAGTTCGGGGACGTGGCATAAATCGTTCCAGGCGCTGCTGCTCCAGGCTTCAACCAGTTCCCGTAGCTGGCCTTCACGTTCTTTTTTGAGCCAGGGAACGGCCGGTCGGGCGGGGCGGTAGCCGAGGCCGTCGCCGATGTCCGTCTCTCGTAGCAGTCCCAGTTCAAAGGCCAACGTCACCAGTAAATCGCGCCGCCCGTCATCAGGAACCATCAGGTAGGCGGCCAGCCACTCAATGGCGTTGGGTTGTAGGGGAAAGTTCTGGGACAGGGCCAGGATGGTGGTCATGTCATCAACGCTGCTGAGATCGGCCGATTCAAACGATTTCGGCGCTTTGACGACCTGGATGGTGGGAGTGGAGACGGCCGCTTTTGGTGGCAGCTCTTTCTTCTGAGGGGGTGGAACGGCCGGTTCGCTTTTGGGGATGGAATTGGTATTCCCCTTTTTTCCTTTCTGAACGTTATTCAAGAAATCTTCCAGGTCGGCGGGCAGATCAGGCTTTGATTCGGCAACCGGTTCCGGTTTCCCCGTTGGCCCCGTTGGCCGTTCTCGGATCACCTGGGGTTTGGTGGGCTGCTTCTGTTCAGGAGGCGGAAACTGATCCAGGAGTTCGGTTGGGACGTAATAGTATTCGGCATAGTCGGCCCCTTCCGACTCGTCAAAGCCGCGATAGATGAAGCCCCGATACCAGAGCGATTCGGCCGGACCGGCCGGTTCCAGCCAGGGTTCTTCCCGTTCCAGGCGGCCTGGCCCCATCTGGCGCACCTTGCCATGCGTCCGTTCAAAGGTGGCAACCGCCACCTTACCCCCGGCCTGGATGATGTCTTCCAAAGCGGCCGCTTCGTCCGGCCCCAAATAATCCATCTCGGCGTTCATATCCAGCCGGGAGAGTGCGCCACTTAGCTCCTTGATACAGGCCGGTTTGTCCGCTCCAGTCAAATCCAGCTCCCACCATTGGCCAATGACGCGGAGTACAATAAGGTCGTGGTCGTCTAGTGCTTTTTCCAATGAGTACATGAGGGAGATTATACTTGATTGGATGGGAGAAGTGAAAGGGAGGGGGAAAAATGAATGGTGAATAATGAATGGTGAATTTTGATGTGGTTGTTGGAGGGAGTAGTTGGGTGGTTGAGCGGACATTGGCTGTAATTGGGATTAATGTTTAGTTTACATAAGATAGTTTATTAGGCTTGTCCGTTGAATTCCTCTGATGTGCGAGACTTTTGTTTTCTCGCCTCTCCAATACCAATCAACCTCTCCCAAGAAAGAAAACAAAAGTCTCGCCTTCCCAACCCACTCTGGCAACCTATCACTTACGTAACGTTAACCCACTATCATTTTCATGCTCACCTTGCTCACCTTCACAAACAGCCATCCATCCCCAACCAAAATTCAAAATTTCCCATTCATTATTCACAATTCATTATTCCCCTCCCCCCGTACCTATGGACTATTTGGCGGCTTTACACCCATATGTAAACGTGTTATACTCTGCCACTATTAACGTTACGTCAACATAACTGCCCTGGTAGTTCAGAAATTATGGATGATTCTCAAAGCGAAAACCAGGCATTTATTAGCCAACTGGCCGATAAAATCTGTCGTTGGGGTCTACAGGTT
Organism: Promineifilaceae bacterium (SeqCode); assembly: GCA_049281335.1. GTDB lineage: Bacteria > Chloroflexota > Anaerolineae > Promineifilales > Promineifilaceae > JAKEFB01. The sequence continues at coordinate 33,460 of JBAPRX010000425.1, read as the reverse complement.
CCCGTCCTGGTTGGTCTGGAAGCGGGTCGGCCGTTTGCCTTTCTTGGAGGACAACTTCTCTGGGTTGCCAAACCGGCTCTGGCTGTTTTCCTTTCCGGTAATACAGTAAGCCGTATGGCCGAACTGTTGGAGGAACCGGCCGGTGTGGAAGCATTGATTGCCACCCTGGAGGCGCGTGAATCCTTATGAATTTAGTCGCTTTACTCATAGCAATCGTGGTTGCGGCCGTGTTGATTCTCTTGACACGTCGCATACAGTCCGGTCGGGAAGTGGGGCTGCGCCCAGTGAAGGGCTATCAAGCCTTGACCAACCAGGTAGGAAGAGCGGTTGAAAGCGGCCGTCGCGTTCATGTCTCCTTGGGCAGAGCCGCCCTCAACACCTCCACCTCCCCAACCAGTCTGGCTGCTCTGGCTGCCCTGGACCATCTGGCCCAGGATGGCAGCGCCGCCGACGTTCCCCCGATTGTCACTGTTGGGGAAGGGACGCTGCTGCCCGCCGCACAAGACCAACTGCGAGGCGCGTACACCCAGGTCGGCCGTAGCAAAGATTACAATAACACAATGGTCGAATTTGTTGCGCCAGACAGCAGCCCCATGAGTTATGCAGCCGGAGTCAGTGATGTTGTCCAACACAACAATGTCGGCAGCAACTTGCTGTTGGGTCATTTCGGCCCGGAGGTCGGTATTATTTTGGAGGCAGCCGGGCGGCAAAATATGGATCAGATTGTGGGCAGCGACGACCCGATGGCATTGGCTGTTGGCGCTGCCATGAGTGACGAACTGCTCATCGGTGAAGAGCTATTTGCTGCTGGCGCCTATTTGAAGGGCAGCCCTTCTCAGATTGCCAGTCTCCAGGTACAAGATATTTTGCGGCTGCTTGTTGTGGCTGCTATTTTGTTGTTTGCGGTGATTAACCTGCTGTTGGGGGCATAATGCGTATTGTTCGCCAGACAATTCCTCGTATTTTAGCTGTCCTCTTTGGAATCGTGACCCTGGTTATTCTCGGCTTTGCACCCAATGAAAGTGGACAGTTAACCGGTTGGGCCAGCTTTTTAGCGGCCGTTGCGCTGATATTAGGAATCCTCAACCTCTTTAGCGTCCACATCCGCCGCATCTTCAAAGGAAATTTCTACAGCCTCGTTCTCGTTATCGGGCTGCTGGCAACGTTGGTGTTGGGATTCACCGATTTATTTGGCGGTGTAGCCACCGTTTTTACCTATGTACAAGCCCCTCTGGAGGCGGCCCTCGGTGCGCTCCTGGCCTTCTTCCTGTTTTTTGCGGCCCTTCGTCTCCTGCATCGCAGCCACAGCTTGTGGACTGCGCTTTTTGTTTTAACTGTTGTTTTAGTTTTGTTAGGCATCACCCCCCTACCGGCCTTTTTGAGCGACATTTTCTCTAACGTCAGCCATTTTATTTCGATTATTTTCGTCAGCGCCGGGATGCGAGGAATTTTAATTGGCGTGGCACTGGGAACCATTACTGTTACCTTGCGGCTCTTGCTCGGTGCGGAACAGCCATACAATAAATGAGTACCGTTACCTGTCCTAATTGCAAGGCACCAAATACCGAAGGAAGTAAATTCTGCAACCGCTGCGGCGCTTCCTTGCCCCGAAGCACGCACGTTATCTGCCCGAACTGCAAGACTCGCAACCCCAGGAACTTGCTTTATTGTGATAACTGTGGGACGAGGCTGCTTGTTACCGGGGAGCTTTCTTCTGAACGGATAGAAGAGAAGGAGCCGGACCCTGGCGAAAGAACACCACGTGCCTTTTCGCTGCCTGCCCGCGAACCGGGCGATGAGTTGGAGTTAGACCCCAACGGTCTCTTTGACTGGCTGAGGACTGGCGGGGAGAATCCGGAAGAGAATGTGGGGAGTTCGACATCGGCCGAAAGTTCATCGGCCGAACAAGAATCCGTCCTGGACGATTGGCTGAGCGAACTCTCCGACGTTGAGCCATCCGATAGCGGCTCCGGCGAGGAATCCTCCGACCAGCCTATGGAAGACTCTTCTGAGGATGACATCCCGCTTGGTTTTACTGACTGGCTGGCGAAAGGTGGTTCTGTTACTAAAGAGGATGACCTGATGGATTGGTTGTCTGAATTGGATGGCGGAGAAGATGCCGTTTCCAGTGGATGGTCAGAGGTTGAGGGGGAGGTAAGCGACACTTCAGCACTTCAGGAACCGCCTTTGACCGCTCAGGAACCACCTTCGGCCGCCCAGGAACCTGAAGAGGCGCTCCCTGATTGGTTAAACGATTCTGAGGATGATCAGGAAACAGTGCAGGAAGAAACTGATCTTCCTGACTGGTTAAACGCCTTTGATGCTGGGGAAGGAGAGGCAGAAACGGCCGAACCAACCCAGGAGAAAGCTCTTCCCGATTGGCTCGTTCAGGACGATACGGAAGAGGAAACACCAACCCCGATTAGCTCCTTCGAGCCAGAAGTTGAGCCAGAATTAGCCGGAACAGAGGAACTGCTGCCAGACTGGTTAAACGACTTCAATACCGAAGATGAAACGCCAACCCTGATTAGCTCCTTCAAGCCTTCTGAGCCGGAAACGGCCGAAAATGAAGACCTACCTGATTGGATGAATGACTTTGATTCTGTGGCAGCAGAAACAGAATCGGCCGAAGGGGATATGCTTCCCGATTGGTTAAACGATTTTAATACTGAAGAAGAAACGCCAACCCTGATTAGCTCCTTCGAGCCTTATGAGGCGGAAACGACCCAGGAAGAAGCGCTGCCAGACTGGTTGAATGAATTTGATTCGACTGAGACAGAAGCAGAAGCAGAATCGGCCGAAGGGGATGCCCTACCAGACTGGTTAAACGACTTTGATTCGACTGAGACAGAAGCAGAAGCAGAAACGGCCGAAGAGGAAGCTCTGCCGGACTGGCTGAATGAGGTTGATGCCGAAGAAGAGACGCCAACTCTAATAAGTTCATTTGAATCAGAGACCGAGGCAGAAACGGTCGAAGAAGCACTGCCCGACTGGTTAAATGAGATTGAAACGGAAGAGGAAGCACTGGCTGACATTGAAGGTCCAAATGCCTCTTTCGGTGAGGAAACCATTCTTGACTGGCTGAATGACCTCGATACAGAGGAAGAAGAAGCAGAAATAGAAGCCGACTTAGAAAGTTTCTCCGATTGGGATAGTGACCTGGATGAAGAGTTTGAATCGTCGCCTGAGTTTGAGCAAGCGTTAGAATCGGCCGACACAGAAGACGATGATGAAGTAGAAAGCACCCTTCCTGATTGGCTGGCCGAGATGCCTCAGGACACTGGGCTGACCGGCTTCCTCGGAACAGAGGAAGGTCAGGAAGAAACGGCCGATATTTTGGCTGATTTAGGGGGCGCTGCCCTGACTCCGGTAGACGAACTCCCTGATTGGTTGGCAGATGTTGCTCCGGTCGAGGAAGCTCCCCAGGAAGAAATAGAAGAAACGGCCGAAGTTGGGGAACCCGATTGGCTTTCAGAGTTTCCGGTTGATACTGAGAGTCTCGACTCAATAGAAGATATTGACTGGCTGTCGGCCTTGTCCCATGAAGAAATCTGGCCTGAAGTGGCTGATGATGAAGAAATTATTGCCCAGCTTGATGACTTAGAAGGGGAACCGGCCGAATCTACCGGACACTCTAAAGAGTTGAAAGGGATTCCGAAAGAGTTGGCCGGTCCCGACCTGCCTAACTGGCTTCAGGAAGACATGCCAGAGTCGCCCGTCATCGCCGGAGATGAGGACGCAGATATATTTGCGGAAGGGACAGAGCAACTGGTACAGGAAGAGTTACCAGATTGGCTGAAAGAGTTAAAACCGGCTGCCGCTGAACAGCCTACCTCGGATTACGGCCTGGGAGGGGAGATGCCTCTGGCTGAAACCAGAGACGAGTGGCAGACCATCCTTGAAAATATGCCACCTGGCCCCTCGGACGTTGATCCAGGAGCGTCTGGGTTAAGTGCGGCCGAGATTCCTGCCTGGCTCCAGGCATTACGGCCAGGTGAAGTTGGTGAATTAAAGTCACCATTACCGGAGATAGATGAAGAACCGGAAACCGAAGGGCCGCTGGCCGGGTTGAAAGGAGTTTTGCCTGTCGCGCCGGTTATCACTAAACCGGTCGCTGCCAAAAACGCCGTCCAGTACACCATTTCTAAAGATCAACAACAACAGATAGCGCTGCTGCACCAGCTTACCCACGAAGAACCGGCTGCAACAAAACGGGTTTCTCAACAGAAAGCGACCGCTTTCTCCCCAGTCTGGCGAATTCTCCTGGCTTTGCTGCTGTTCCTGGTCGTTTTAACCGGGGTTCTGCTGCCACGATTGGGTATCGCTTTTCCCGAAATGGCGCTGCCAGTTCCGCAAAGCACGCTGGATGCTTATGAAACGATTGACGGCATCAACGGCCAGACGGTGTTGGTAGCCTTTGATTATACGCCGGCAATGGCTGGAGAATTGGATCCCGCAGCCCTCATGCTGCTGCGCCATCTGGCCGAAAATGGCAACCGGGTTTTGACAATCAGCCAGTCGGCCGTCGGGACAGCTATCGCCGGACAGCTTGTTGGCGAGGTGAATGACCTGGACAGCAGTTCCCTGGGCCTGCTAACCGGGGAAGCCATTGGCTTGAGAAGCCTGGAAAGCTGCCTGAATTCGGCCGCAAACTGCCAGTTGTTGTTTGGTTCAGCCTCTGAAACAGCCTTACAAGAGGAACTTTCCGATGTTGGCCTGATTGTTCTCATAACAGGTGACCGCAACAGCCTTATCAACTGGATCGAGCAGGTCGCTTCACAAAACGATGTGCCGGTCGTTGCGGCCGTTACCCAACCGCTTGGCCCCTTGACTATTCCCTATCTGTCGAGCGGTCAATTGAAAGGCAGCATTGACGGGATTCCGGCCGCTTCTGCCTACGAAAAACGGTTGAGAGGCCAGGACGGCAGCGCCTTCGAGCTATTTACGGCTCAAACGATTGTTCTGTGGGTCGTTATTGCGGCTCTTGTGGTAGCGTCACTGTTTTATGGGTTGACCGGGTTTGCCGGACGAAAAAAACAAGGTAATGGGTAGATGGAATCAGGAGAAATAATTGGATTAGTTGTTGGTTTTGTCCTGACCCTTTGTATTTTTAGCTTTGTGCTGGGTGATAATCCTCTGTATCGCTTTGCAGTGCATTTGCTGGTGGGGGTCAGCGCCGGATATGCGGCCGTTCTCATTGTTCAGTCTGTTCTCTGGCCGGTCTTTCAGGGAATTCTCGAAAATCCGACTGATCCTGGAAGCCTTGCCATGCTCTTCCCCTTGCTGCTGTCGCTGTTGCTTCTGCTCAAGATGGTTCCGCGTATTGCCTGGTTAGGGAACAGTTCAATGGCATTTCTGATGGCAATTGGCGCTGCTGTTGGTCTGGTCGGGGCGATTACCGGAACGCTCATTCCCATGATTACTTCGACATATGATGGTGGCCTGGGAGGAATGGAAGGCGCTGTCGTTAGCTTTCTGGTTGGTATCCTGACCGTCTGCACCCTGCTGTATTTTCACTTTACGGGCAGGCTGATGGGCGATGGTCAGGTGGTCATGCCTTTCTGGCAGCGGTATGCTGGTCTGGTGGGACAGATTGTGATTACTATCACGCTGGCGGCGCTTTTTGCCGCCACACTCAGTACCAGCCTGGTCTTGCTTTCCAGCCGGGTTGGTTTCTTTATTGATGCATTTGGGAATCTCTTTTCCACACTCTTTTCATGACACTGAATTTAGAAAACACAACAATACAACGAGAAAACGGCCGTTCTCAAACCCAAGAGAACTACGCTTATCTGGTAGCTGATTGTGGTCGAACAACCACGACAGTGACCCTGTTTGACGTCGTCGAAGGGCGTTACCGTTTTGTGGCGCGTGGACAGGCGTTGACAACGGCCGATCCGCCCTGGTTTGACCTGATGCGTGGCGTTCAACAGGCAATTAGCCAGATTTCGGAGGCAACCGGTCGGCTACTTTTGAATGACCAGGGTATTCTGATGCGGCCGACCCGGAATGATGGTTCCGGTGTGGACTATTTTGGTGCGGTTATCAGCGCGGCCGAACCGTTGGAGGCGCTCATTGTCGGTTTGCTGGACGAAGTTAGCGTTGCCAGCGCCCGTCACGCCCTGGAGACAATTTACGCCAGAGAAGTAGACCATTTCAGCCTTGCCGATAAACGCAACCAGCAAAATCAGATTGACGCCATCTTAAAACTCAAGCCTGACATTGTCCTGATTGCCGGTGGCACAGACGGCAGCACCGACCAACGGTTGATGGACTTTATTGAAACCATAGCAATGGGTATCTCAATGATGGATGTGAACCGGCGGCCCGTTGTTGTCTATGCCGGTAACAGCCGTCTTCGGGCTAAGGCAAAAGAAGCGTTAAGCGATGTTACCAGTTTCCATGTGGCCGATAATGTCCGGCCCAGCCTGGAGGAAGAGCAAATCGGCAGTGTGCTTGGGTTGGTGGGGGAAATGTATGAAGCCCGGAAGATAGGGACTGTTTCGGGGATAGATGAAATCATGGGTTGGAGTACATTCCCGGTGATGCCAACTGCCCATGCCTTCGCCGGGATTCTGGAATATTTTGCAACGCTCTACAAGGGCCGGGTTATGGGGCTGGATATTGGCAGTGACAGCGTGACCTTTGTGACAACTGCGCCAGATGAGCTTCACCTATCCGTTCGCAGCGATTTGGGGATGGGTCGGCCGATTGAACAAATTCTGGCAAAGGTAGAACCGGCTGCAATTCTGGAATGGGTTCTTTCTGATGTCACGCCGAATACCCTGCGCGATTTTATTTTTAACAAGGCTCTAAAACCTTATACCGTTCCGATTACAGATGCCGAATTACATCTGGAGCAGGCCATTGCCCGGCAGATGATTCGTCTGGCAGTTGACGACGCCATGCGGAGTTGGGGCTGGCCGGGTCATATGCCGGAGATGAATCTCCTGATCTTACGCGGTGGTGTTATCACCAATATCCCTCGATCCGGACAGGCTATATTGATGGTACTGGACGCTATCCAGCCGACCGGCCTTTTCCCGGTTGTGATTGACCGATATTCTCTCCTTCCGGCAATGGGGCTTCTGGCAGCCCAAAATCCGCGCCTTGTAGTCCAGGTTTTGAATGGTGGGGTTTTGGAAGATTTGGGGTGGGTGATTGCCCCGAACGGCCGTGCCCAGGCCGGGGACACGATTTTGAACGTTCGTATTGAGTCGGAAAGTTTGGGATCAATCCAGATTGAGGTCGCTTTTGGTACGCTCGAAGTGCTGCCCCTTGCGCCAGGTCAGAAAGCGGTGTTGACTCTGGAGCCACAGCGCCGCTTTGATGTTGGCGCTGGGCCTGGTCGATCCAGAAAAGTAACTGTATACGGCGGTACGGTTGGTTTGATAATTGATGCCAGAGGACGGCCGATTAAATTGCCCAAGGATGACGCTGAACGGCAGGCCCAGATTCGGCAGTGGTTATGGGATTTGGGTGGATAGGCTTATGAACTACTTACCCTCCATTACCAAAGTGAAAGCGCTGACAACCATTCGGCGGGAGCGCGTTTTGCCCCAGCCGGGGGAGGTTGTCGTTCGGCCTGGGCAGGATGTCAGTCCGGTGCAGGTGGTTGCCCGCGCTTCGGCCGAAAAAGGATTCCAGATTCTACGCGCCAGCCGGATGTTGGGTGTCCTGCCTGAAGAACTGCCCGCTTATTTGCTGGTTGAAGAAGGTTCGGCCGTTCAACGGGGAATGCCCATTATGCAAGGCAAACCCAACCTACTCGGCCGTCGCAAACGTTATGCTTCTCCTGTTGACGGCGTTCTCTTTCAAGTTCGTAATGGGTACATCATCTTGCAACACACCCCAGAACTGGTAGAGATGCGTGCCTTAATGCAGAGCCGCGTTGCTAGTATCGTCTCAACCAGGGGCGTTATTCTGGAGACAAGTGGCTCTCTTATCCAGGCTATGTGGGACTCAGGGAAGGAAGCCTATGGCAAATTAAAGGTTATTGCCGAGTCTCCTGACGAACTTTTAAAATCCGATGGGATCGGATCGGATTTTCATGGTACAATTGTTGTAGTAGGCCGCATCGAAAATCGCGAGCTGCTGCAACAGATCGAAGATAGTGGCGCTAGAGGCGTCATTGCCGGTAGTTTACCGGCCGACTTGTGTCAGGCAGCCCGCTCACTCTCCTACCCGGTTTTTTTGACGGATGGAATCGGTTATCAGCCTATGGCTGATATGATATTTCATCTATTGCAACAATCGGAGGATCGAGAATTGACCCTTTTTATGGGAACACCAGGTTTGCATGGCAGTCGGTCGGAAATTGTAATTCCTTTACCAACGACTCAAGTTTCTGAACAGCCGTCTTCACCTGGGGCATCTGTGGAAATTGGTCAGAGGGTCCGCGTTCTCCGTTATGGGACTGGTTCTCCGATGGGAACAGTTGTTGCGATTTATTCACACCCACGCCTGACAGCAATTGGAACCCGTGTACCGGGCGCAGATGTGGAGTTACAAAACGGAGAGTTGGTGTTTGTACCATATACCAACCTCGATTTAATTATTTAGGAGGCGAAAATGTCGGAAGATTTTTCAGACGATTTTATCATCGAAGAGGAAGAGCAAGGGACAAACCGGACGTTTTTAATTATTGCCGGTTCGCTGGTTCTCCTCCTAATTTTGATTGTTGCCTGTGTTGCTGGTTTTGCCTTACTGAACAGGTCGGACAACAACGACCAGATTGCTGCTATTGAAACGGAAAATGCCCAAACGGCCGCTCAAAATGCAAGAGTTACCGAGACGATTGTTGCAATGGAACTGACTGCCCAGGCGCCGACGGCAACCTTTACACCCAGCCCAACAGTGCCGCCGACCAATACCCCGACCTCAACCCCTGAACCGACCGATACGGCCGTTGTTCAAACACCAGAAACAGGCGGTGGCGGTGATGGAACGGCTACCGTTACGCCTAATATCGCCGGAACTCAGATATTTGGCGATGGTGGAACCTTTGCCACCGGCACGCCCATTACCGGCACAGGGGCCGGTGGAACAGGCACAGGTACCGGTACCGAAACATTACCTCAGACCGGTGTCACAACGGCCGGTTTAGTAGCGGTCGCTTTCTTACTTGTAGCTGTTGTTTTTGTTGCTCGTCGTCTGCGAACGGGGTAAGTTTTCTAGTGAACCACAGCCAAAAAATTAAGTGTCTGAACGTAATCCGGCAGCTTAATTAACTGTGACCCCTATCCAATGCCAGCGCAGCCAATAGGGTTGGCATTATGCAACCATCAAGAAAATGGAATTTATCCTGAAGATAAAAGAATCGGCCGCCTGAACAGCGGCCTTTTCTTATATTGTGGCATCAACGCCATACCAAATCCATTACCCTATGATATAATTCTCTCAAATGGGAAGGTTCTGGAGGTTAAGCCACAACCGTCAAAAGAGTCAACAACGAGTCCCTGAATTTCACATCTTTTAAGGGGAAAGGCTATGACAACAGCGGCCACAATTTTACTTGTAGAGGATGACCAATCGTTATTAGATGGAATCTCCGATCTGCTGGAGGTTGTTAACCTCGGTTACGATCTGTCTGTTTTGACTGCTTCTAATGGAAAGGAAGGTCTGGATATCATGGCGGATTACCTTCCAGACCTCGTTATTTCCGATATTATGATGCCCAAGATGGGGGGATTTGAGTTCTTGGAGCATCTCCGAAAGAACTCAGCCTGGATTCATATTCCAGTTATTTTCCTTTCTGCCAGGGGGACAAGAGAAGATATTCGTGCCGGTCGAGTCAGCGGCGCGGAAGTGTATATCACCAAACCTTTTGATAACAACGAACTGCTTGAAATGGTTAAAAGCCAACTGGATCGGACCTTCGAACTGCGGTTCGACCGGGCGCGGCGGCTTGATAACATCCAGCGGAGCATCATTCAAATCCTGAATCACGAGTTCCGAACACCGCTAACCTACGTAACAGCCTATTATGAGATGTTAGAAGAAGGGCTGCCTAATCAGAGCATTGAATATATTCAAGAGTATTTGCGGGGTATTCAGGTTGGAGCCGTTCGCATGACGCGATTGATCGATAACTTTGTCAAGGTTATCGAACTTCGTACCGGAGAAACGGTCGAACGATACAATGAACAGGCCAGGCGTATTGACAACCTGGCCGATCTCTTCAAAGGGATTTGTCAGACGTGGCAAAGTTCGAGTGAAATGAATGTTCAATTTGATTATGATATACCGGACACTTTACCACCGGTCTATGGCGGAGCGACCTTTTTAGAGGAAATTTTAGACCGGTTAATTGACAATGCGGTCAAGTTTACTACCAACAAATATAGTGACGCACCAGCAATACATGTTTCGGTCGGCAACAAGGATGGCGAGGTGTATGCGGCCGTTCAGGATAACGGTATTGGTTTTCCTGAACATGCCAAGAGCCAGTTGTTCGACCTCTTTTACCAACACAACCGAGAACAAATGGAACAACAAGGTTCCGGCACCGGCCTTACAGTCGTTAAGGGGTTTGTGGAGCTGCATGGTGGCCGAATTGAGGTGGATAGTGAGGTGGGCGAAGGCAGCACTTTTACTGTCTTTTTCCCGATTTACTCAGAAAGTTCGGCCGCTTCTCTGCCTGGCCAAAATCAAAAATCGACTCCCAAAAAACCCGCCACCGTCTTATTGGTGGAGGATGAGATGTATTTACTCGCCGGGCTGCGTGAATTATTAGAGATTTTTGAGTGTAACTATAATTTGCGCGTCCTGACAGCTTCCGATGGCGTAGAGGGATTGAAGGTATTGGAAAACCACAAGCCAGACCTGATCGTGACCGACATCATGATGCCCAGGATGGGTGGATACGAATTTCTTTCTCATGTTCGGGAAAACCAGACATTGGTTCATATCCCAGTTATTTTCCTAACTGCAAAAGGCGAAAGACAGGACATTATTCGCGGTCGAACCAGCGGCGCGGAAGAGTATATTGTTAAACCTTATGACAGTGATGAACTTTTAGAACTGGTCGTTAAGCAGTTAGATCGTTATTTCGAAATGCAAGGGGCAATCCATCAGGACTTTGATGAGCTTAAACGTGGTATCTTGAATTTGCTGCGACCAGATATTCGGAACCCGCTGACTTCCGTCTCTGATTACTCTCAAAGGATGTCGACATATTTGGAAGTTGCTCAAACGGAAGAAGAGATGCGGGATTCTTTGAAAGGTATACAATCGGCTAGTCGAAGCATTACCCGACTCGTTGAAGATTTTATCTTCTTGGCGGAAATCCGAACCGGTGAGGCTAGGAGTTCGTTTGAATTGGTGTCTCGGCCGACGAATGTCAGTTTGATTCTGACCGAAGCTTGCGACAACTGCCGGGTAAAGGCAGAACAATATGGCATCACAATCAAGCGGGAGTTGGATATGTTCATCCCGCCTACATTGGTGGATTTTGATAAGTTGAAATCGAGCCTTCAACGTTTGATTAACATGCTGATAGAATACTGTAACATTTACCATCGTGGTGATGTGGTTGTTTCTACTTCGGCCGAAGACGACGAGGTCATTTTGACGTTAGAAGTTAAAGGTGTTAGTTTCTCGAATGAGAAGGTTGAACAAATCCGCAGTTTACTTAGCCAGGAAAGTGTGAAAAGGCTGGGCTTTTCGGACCATGATCCTGATCTGATTACGATAAAAGGAATTGTTGATTTGCATGACGGCCAAATTTGGATAGAGAACTCCCCTGGACAAAAGACCAGCTTTGTCATCCTATTACCCGTTCATCAATCCAGTCCCGAATTTGACCAAATTTAGTATTACAAGGAGATTTATTGAATGGCTTCCCTTTTGGAAAAAGCACAAACTCTGATTTCTGCCAATTTGCACGATATGGTTGATAAGGCTCTTGAAGCCAATTCTGTTGCTGTTATGAAGCAGTATATCCGCGACGCAGAATCAAACCTGGATGATTTGGAGGATGCCGCCGCCACAGTTGGCGGGGAAGTGAAAACATTAGAGCGCAAATATAAGGAGTATAAACAGCGAGCCGACCAACTGGATCGGAACATTGATACCCTCGTTATGCAGGGTAAGACGGATCTGGCTCGTGCTGCTCAAACCGAATTGAACTCTACTCGCCGCCTGCAAGATCAATATCATGAGCAGTGGGTTCGTCAGGAAAGAGAATATGAAGCCTTGAAAGGCGCTCGTTTGAAACTCCAGGCGAAGTTGACAACGATCAAGCAGGAACAGAAAGAGATGGAAGCCCTGTTAGAGCTGGCTAAGTCGAAAGAGGCCACTGTCAAGGCGATTAAGAGTCTGGACGACCTGGTTGGTGTGGGTGATAGTGATATCGCCCGGTTGGGTGAATCCATACGCGGCCGTCTTGATAAGGCCAGCGCCTACAGTGAAATGTATGCCGACCGCCTGGACAATCAGATGGATGAAGCCTTGGGCAAAGCTGAGATAGACCTCCAATTGGAAGAGCGCAAGCGCCGGTTGGGTCTGGCCGATGTGGACTCTTTGGCAGGAGAAGGCACCAGCGAAGAAGAGTCGGCAAGCAGCAGCGCCTAAGGTTCCTCTATGTCGCCTCCCGCACAGGATGGCTCTCCCGCCTGGCTGCTAATTGAGGGAATTCAGGCTGCCCAGCAGGGCGAGAAAGACCGCGCCCGAACGCTGCTGCTGAGGGTTATTGAACAGGATGAAAAGAACGAAAGAGCCTGGCTCTGGTTGAGTGGTGTTGTCGAATCAGATGAGGATCGCCGTATCTGTCTTGAAAATGTTCTGGCTATCAACCCTGACAATCTTCCGGCTCAACAAGGATTAGCCCAGCTTCGAGAGAAGGGTGCAACGGCCGAAAATCCTTCCGTCCCGCCAACAACCTCGGAACTCACCAGGGAAGTGACCCAAGAGGATGAGACAGACGTCGTTGAATACCACTTTCGGAAAGAACTGCCTCCAATCTCTCCAGCAGCGGCCGTTCTCTATCCCGAACGACAGGTCATGGAAATGCGGTGGCAGGAAAAAACCAACCTGCACACCATTCCGGCCGTTTCCTATGAGTCCAAAACCGCTTACGACGACATTTGGGAAAAAGAAACGGAAATCTGTGCCTACTGTGCTCATGAAGTAGCCTATGATGAAAAGCGCTGTTCGCAGTGTGGGCGAAAGTTAACGACTTCTCGATTTCGCTTCCATCAATACAGCGCCGATCTGGTCGTCTATTTCGTTCTCATTGTCGGCACAGCGCAGTTATATTTTATCCAGGCTTTATTAGATTTAATTGTCCAGTCGCCCATTCTGGTATTTGCCTGGCACATCGTTCTATTTCTGGTTTTGCTTGGTCTTTCCGGCGCGATTATCTTTCGCCGGTTTTGGGCCTATACGGCCAGTATTGTTATCTTGATTCTCATCTTCTTAACAATGGTACTCGATCTCACAACCGGCCTTTCTGAGGTGAATGTCGTCTCAGCCCAGACCGGCATTGAGTTTTTCCGAACGATGGCTGATAACCCGTTCATTACGTTACTGAGTCCGTTGTTAGATAAACTGGTTCCGTTTCAAATGCTGGCAATCGCCCTGGCACTGCTTTATGGTATCTTCAAAGCCGGGCCTGACTTTGAGCGAGTCAGAATGAGACTTATTGCCCAGGTTGATAGGGGTATACACGATGCGGCGGGATATTATTCGGCCGGAAAATTTTACGCCAAAGAAAAGATGTGGGCAACGGCCGTCTTGCACTTTCAACGTGCTGCCGCCAATGAACCAAACCGGGCCTATTATCATCTGACAACCGGCAAGGCCTTTGCTCAACTCGGTTTTACCCGCCGGGCAATGGATGCCTATCAATCTGCCCGGCGGCTGGCAACGACTGACAAACTGAAAACCGAAATTGATTTAGCAACTGAATCAATTCGTAATTCGTAATTGATTATGAAGTAACTGGACACTGGCGATTTGCTAACCCACTTTACATTGCTAGAGGTGATAACGATTTTTTTCCGCCAAACCCCAGCCATTAACCAATTACAAATCACCCAATTACCCAATCACCAACCACTATGGCCAGCGAAGCACGCGAGACACTAGAAAAAAGAGCGCAAAAAGCAATCTTCCAAAACGCATTTTTCCGTTGGGAGAGTGCGGCCGTTATTGCCCTGACCCTCCTCCTGGCAGCTTTTTCTACCCTTCACTTTATCCCACTTCCAATTCCTGCCTGGGGTTGGCTGTTAGGGGGGGCGGTGGCAGAAGCGGCGCTGGTTTACAGTAGCCTTTCTGACCCGGAACATAACCGCCAGGTGGTGGCAGCCATGCTCCAAAGCGAATTCCACCCGGAACGGCTGGCCGACAAGAAATTACAGCAGCAGGTTCAGGAAGCTCTTGATTACCGCAGCCGGATTACATCGGCAATCCGAGAACGGCGTGAATCTGTGCTGAAGGATAATCTCAATGAAACAGCAGGACAGATTGATGAATGGTTGGAAAGCATATACAGTTTGGCACAGCGGTTAGATAGATTTCAGAAGGAAAAAGCCATTCTGGAACGCGATAAGTCGCGCACGGTAGCGAGAATCAAGGAATTGACCCGGAAACTTCAAGGAGAGGAAGATACGGCCGTCCGCAGCCAGATAGAGACCACTGTAACAAATTTACAGCGACAGCATGACACCATTTTGCAGTTAGAAAATACGATGGAACGCGCCCAGCTTCAATTAGAGACAACGCTCTCGTCATTGGGAACTATTTATTCTCAGACCATGCTGGTTGGTGCCAAAGACATAGATAGCGGTCGTGCCAAGCGTCTTCGCCAGGAGATTTCCGAAGAAGTACAGGAGTTGGACAACATTCTTGTGGCAATGGACGAAGTTTATGCAAGTAGTGGATGAGAATTCGGCCGTTTTGTTTGTCAATTCGCTTGCCCTTTGATAAGATAATCGGCTGCAATATACCCATTTTTACTAACAAGTTAGAAACCGGTTTATTAAACTCAACTAAATGAGGGTTAACCTTATTAAAAACCCGGTTTCTCTACGCAAGGAGATTTAGAACCAGCTATGAAGGTGCTGTTAAAAGAAGATGTATCAAATCTCGGTTATGCCGGGGAAGTTATGGATGTTGCCGATGGTTACGGCCGTAACTATCTCATTCCACAAGGGATGGCTGTTAAAGCCACGCCTGGTGTCCTGACGTCCGCCAAGGTCTGGCGTGAACGGGCCAAAGTTCGTCTGGCCGAGCTGCGGAAGGAACATGAAGCTCTGGCCGAGCGAATTTCCGGGGCGAAATTGGTGTTTTACGCCCGCGCCGGTGACACAGGCAAACTGTACGGTTCTGTTACGACCAATGATGTTGTTGATGCGCTCAACAAAGAACTTGGAACCAATGTTGACCGTCGAGCCGTCGTTGGTGAATCCTTGCGGCAGCTCGGTGAACATCAGGTAACGGTTCGTCTCAGCCGTGACTACCAACCCCAGGTGATGGTGTATATCCATCCTGAAGGGGAAGAACCGGTTGAAGTGGTTGAAGAAGAAGTGGTCGCGGAAGTTGAAGTAGAAGGCGAAACGGTTGAAGTAGAAGTGGCCGAAATTGAGGCCGAGGTTGAAGAAGCGGCCGAAGTCGAAGCAGCCATCGAAGTCGAATCAGTGGCTGAAGTTGAAGAAGCCGCCGAAGCTGAAGAAGTGGCCGAAGCCGAAGCCTGATTTTGTTGAAGCCTGAGCTTGTCAAAGGCAAGGCTCCACTGAATAGTGAATACACCGATCATTTGCATGAACGCAATTTCTGCATCAGCGCAATTTCTGCGTCATCGCAGAACCTTTGCATCATTCGGGGCAATTGAGTAAGTTAACGTGGACGAATTAGGAAACATCCTCCGAGAAGCGCGTGAGGCCAAAGGACTAACCCTTTCCGAAGTCCAGGACCAGACTCGAATCAACACCAAGTTCCTGGCAGCCATGGAAAATGGTCAATATAACTTACTGCCGACACCTGTCCATGTACGCGGCTATTTGCGAAATTATGCTCGCTTCTTGAGTCTTGAGCCAGCCCCCTTGTTGGAGCGGTATGAAGTAACGAAGAACAGTAAATCGAGACGAAAAGCCCCGCCTGCGCCCGTTAATGGCGATGGGCCGGTTGGCCCCGCGATCCCGATTCGAGATGACCAGCCCTTTTTTGACCCGGTGAATGTTGGCATCTCTGACCACAAACAATCCAGCCCTTTCCCCCTCCAGCGGCTGGTCTTGATCATAGCTTTGTTGGTCGCTCTGGCGCTGATTGCGAACCGTTTCATTCCTTTGCTAACCGGTAAGGGCGATGGCTCCGAAGCCATTTCCAATAACATTACTGATACCGTCAACAATATTATTAATAATAACGCGGGACCGGAATTTGCAACCGCGACACCTGATCTCTCTTTGATACCCGGCGCCAGTGATACCATTACCTCAACCAGCCGGAATATTATAGACCTGCCAACTGCAACACCAACACGGCCGTCTCTGCCTGCTACCCTTGATGTCATCCGTCTCCATCTTGACATTACGGAACGAACCTGGATGCGGGTGACGGTGGATGATGAAGTTGTTTTTGAGGGATTGGCCCGACGGGGCGATGATCCTTATGAGTGGGAAGCCCAACAGAGCGTAAACCTGCTAACCGGCAACGCCATTGGCATCTTCGTGGTTATCAACGATATTGAGCTTGGTAAGTTAGGAGGACGGGGGGAAGTGGTAGACGAAACCTGGAACACAACTGGAAATCAATGAGCAAGCGGAAAACTCAAAAACAATTCTACCTTCTGAGTCTTGGATGCAGTAAAAATACGGTTGATTCGGAGAGTATGGCCGCGCTGCTCGGCCGTGCCGGTTTTCAGGGGACAGCCTCCCCGGATGAAGCCGGAGTAATGATTGTCAACACCTGTGGCTTTATCAATGCCGCCAAGCAAGAATCGGTTGAAGCCTTGCAAGAGTTGGCAGCTAAAAAGCGGCCCGATCAGCTTCTTATCGCTGCCGGCTGTCTTTCCCAGCGATATGGCCCGACCCTCATTCGAGAAATCAATGGTCTGGATGGCGTCATTGGAACCCGGCGCTGGATGGATATTGTCTCCTTTATTCGCCAACTTCGGCAGCGCAAACACCCCGAACCGATCTACCATTTGCCCGATGAGGCTCAGACGGTGGGGAAAGATGAGCGTAATGTCTTGCGTGCGGCGGTTCAGGGAGCCAGCGCCTATCTCAAAATTGCGGACGGCTGCCGCCGCCCCTGCGCCTTCTGTGCTATCCCAGAGATCAAAGGAACCCTCGTCAGCCGCCCCCTGGAAACCCTCGTGGCCGAAGCCCGGCGGCTGCAAGAGGCCGGTATTCAAGAGTTGATCATTATTTCTCAAGATTCAACCGACTATGGTCACGATCTGGGACTAAAAAACGGCCTCAGTTACCTGCTCAAGAAGCTGGTTAAAGCCGCCCCCGACATCCCCTGGATACGGATTATGTATGCCTATCCCGGTTATGTGACCGATGAACTGATCGAGACAATGGCGACCCATCCTCAAATCGTTCCCTACCTGGACATTCCTTTGCAGCACGGCCACCGCGAAACCTTGAAGCGGATGCGCCGTCCGGCCAATATTGAATGGGTTTACCGCACTCTGGAAAAGCTCCGCACCGCCATGCCCGATATTGCTATTCGGACAACCTTCATCGTGGGCTATCCTGGGGAGACGGATGAAGAGTTTGAGGGGTTAAAGAACTTTGTCCGTGATTTGCGTTTTGACAGGGTGGGGGCTTTTACGTACTCGTATGAGGCTTCGACGCCATCGGCAGCGGTTTCCTGGCAGGTTCCCCACGAAGTGAAGGAACAGCGGCGTGATGAGTTGATGACCATTCAGCAGCAGATTTCGCTGGAGAAAAACCAGGCTTTTGTCGGCCGTACTTTGCCTATCCTGGTTGAAGGGTATGGGGATGGAATGAGTATCGGCCGTTCTTACCGCGATGCGCCCGAAATTGACGGCCTGGTTATTGTCCCTGGCGAACTTCCCCTCGGCGAGATGGTACCGGTTCGCATAGATGGCGCAATGACTTATGATCTAACCGCCACCCCGGATATTGAAGCGCCGCAGGTTATTGCTTTAGACGACTTGAGCCTTTCTCCGGTTATGCTGTAAGTAGTGGAATATTTGGTAATTCGTGATTGGTAAGCGCCATTCACCAATCACTCAATCACCGACCTTCGCTAAGTTCTAGTAATAAGGATGCAGACAATGACAATAAAACAAGCCATGATTGACCCCTTTAACCAACAAATTCAGAGCGAGTTTTCTGCTTCACAGCAGTATATCGCTATTGCCGCTTATTTTGATGAAATGAGTCTGGTAGAGCTGGCTCAATTCTTCTATCGCCAGTCAGAGGAAGAACGGATGCACGCCATGAAATTTGTCCATTTCATGTTGGAGACAGATATACGGCCGACCATTCCCCCTATACCAGAGCTGAAAAACGATTTCAGCAGTCCGGCCGATGCCGTAGAATTTGCCTTGACCCAGGAACGGAAAGTGACCGAACAGATCGACAACCTTGTCTCCCTCTCGCTGTCCGAAGGCGATCACGCCAGCAACAACTTCCTCCAATGGTTCGTCACCGAGCAGGTCGAAGAAGTTTCCACGATGATCACCCTCCTGCAAACTATTCGACTGGCCGGAGACAATCTGCTCCTGGTCGAAGATTTCATTCGCCGCACCCCCCAACACGCGGGTGAAGCCGCAGCCGAATAAATCGAACAAAAAAAGAGATTGGTTCAATCGCACAGATTGAACCAATCTCATCCCTTAATTAACGAATAAACCAGCGGTGTCCGGATCAGCTTGCTGACCCTTCCACCATCAACCAATATACTTACGGCGGCGGGCCACAATTACGGGAACCATAGCCAGCAGAGCCAACAACGGCAGGAGCCAGAGGAACAGCCTTGACCCAGTGCCACCTTCACTAAAAGAACTCAACGAAACGTCGGTCGGGTCACTTACTTCGACATCAACCGTTGCCATGCCAATGCCGGTGTCATCATCTGTAATAGTCAGGGTGACAACATAGGAGCCGGTGGCGGTGTAGGTATGGGTTTGTGTCAACGTGCCGCTGGCAGTGACGCCATCTCCAAAGTCCCACTCAACTGTGTGGGTGTCCAATGTACCGACATCGGTGTAGGCTCCGGTGAAAGAGACCGGTGCGCCTAAGGTCACAAAAGAGTTATCGGCCGTTACCCCGACATCTGGAGCGACATTATTCACAGTGATGTCGGCCGTATCCGTAACCACGCCACCAGCGCCATCACTC
Source organism: Promineifilaceae bacterium (SeqCode) (assembly GCA_049281335.1). Lineage (GTDB taxonomy): Bacteria > Chloroflexota > Anaerolineae > Promineifilales > Promineifilaceae > JAKEFB01. The sequence continues at coordinate 14,141 of JBAPRX010000425.1, read as the reverse complement.
AAGGTCAAGGAGACACCATAGACATCAGAGGCCGTTCCGGTTGGGTCGTCATCCAGATATTGATGCGTTTCTGTGAAGGCGTCCGTGCCGGATGGATAGGTATAGGTCATGACTGTGCCATCTGCCCAATCAATTACCAACTCAAGTGGATCCTCATCAATATCATTCAGATCGCCGGTTAGTGTTGACGAGTCGTTTTCGTCAATTGGGGAAGTGGCCGCAACATTGGTTAACGTTGGGTCTGTATTTCCACCGCCGCCCAGAACAGAGGAAAGATCAATGCTAAAGACACCCTGCCCAATTCTGGTGTTCGTATTGTCCATCACGGTCGCCACAATATACAAATTACCAGCGTCATCAATGAATGCGTCGTCATTGCCAAAGGTGTCAAAGTAGACATCATCATCAAACATGCCGTTATTATCCAGGTCAATTGGATCGCTTTGCCTGACAACGACAACCTCGTTGTTAAGGACAAGGACACCATCCAGGAGCGGATCGGGGTTGTCTGTAACCCCGCCAATAACATAATTTCCAAAGGAATCGCTGACATGGAGGAAGAAGGTGTCACTGTAGTTTGTGTCTGAATAAACTTCTGTTGCACCCGTGTAAATGGGTGCGCCGGATTCGGCGACGACCGAGCCATTGCTGTAGACCCAGTCCTGTTCAGTGGTGTCGTTGTTGCCCCTGGCGAACCAATCACCATTTGGCCCCATCCAAACACCGACGATGCCACTGCCGTCTACCGGATTTGAATACCCTGATCCGGGCAGTATGACATCCTCCTGAATGACAACTGTCCCATCAACAACGGCAATATCATCGGATGTGGTTGAACCGGTCAAGTCACCTTGAGCCATCCAGTGGCTGCCATCGGCCGAAATAAAGATGTCACTAACATCAAAGTTTTCCCAAAACTCAGCACCTATCTGACCAGCAGGTATGGTAACGCCTTCTTGGGCCAGTAAGGCTGGCCCCAATACCAATGCTTCATTTTCTGTTGTTGGTGGTCCGCCAATAGAATCTGAAACCAGCCCGACCGTCCCATCACTGGCAATAACGGCCGATTCCAGGGTGCTACCCCATGTTGCTCCACTAATTTGCGGCATTGTCGTCCCTTCCTGCGCCGTTACCGTATACACTCCTCCCGCAGAGACCATCAAAAGATATTCATCACCTGTTGTTGCGCCGTCGGTGTTGGTGGCAAAGACCCATTCACCGGCGTCATTAATGCCCAATTTTGTGTCTGTTAAGCCAAAATTTTCTGTGCCGCCGGTCCAGGGGGCTGGGTCGCCTTCAAAATATTGAACCACGTCATTGACCAGGACGACTTCATCATTGGTGGTTGGATTATCGGTATCGGCCGAAAAAATCCAATTGCCGTTCGGACTTCCAAAAATACGGTCAAAGTGGGTTGTTCCCGTTCCAGGGCCAAAATGAACGCCAGGATACCCCGGCACATCGGCCGATGGCTCTCCTGGTATATTCGTATAAAGTGTTGTATTTGGAAGTGTTCCCCCTGCCTCCGGGCTGGTTGCTGCCGGTTTCGCAGCAACCGGCCCAAAGGACGTCGCTAACAATAAACAAACAATAAATATTGAAACAAGTCGAAAACTTAATTTCCTTTTTCCACCCAATATCATCATCATCTCCTTAATATAAAAAAATCGCCAAACAAACTTTTACTACAAAAAGGTAAACGATGTTCAGTATTGAGTTGCTTCGTTGCTCGTTACCTGTCGCCAATAACCAGACAACCCACCAACGGCAGGTTGGAAACCAACGAGTTGACTAGAATAAGCCTACAACCTTTCCGTCCTCATCAATGTCAACATTCAAGTAAGCGGGTGTGCTGCCCAGGCCCGGCATTGTTCGCATCTCTCCCAGCAACGGGTAGATAAAACCAGCGCCAACCGAAGCCCGCGCCTCTCGAACGGACAAGGTATAGCCGCTGGGTGCGTTCTTGAGCGATGGGTCGTGACTGATGCTCAAATGTGTTTTCGCCATACAGATCGGCAGATTGCCAAAGCCATTTTCCTCATAAGATTTGATCTGGCGTTCGGCCAACGGCTCATAGACCACCTCGCCGGCGCTGTACATCTTTTTGGCAATCGTCTCAATCTTTTCTTTGATAGACATATCCAGAGGGTAGAGGAATTCAAATTGAGAAGGTTTTTCACAGGCGGCCACAACTGCTTCGGCCAGTTCTAAGGCTCCGTCACCGCCGTTGGCCCAATGATCGCTCATCGCGGCCGTTTCTGCACCGGCTTCGATGGCAGCTTTCTTAACCATCTCCACTTCAGCGGCCGTATCGTGGGCGAACTTGTTAACCGCTACCACCACCGGGATGCCGTACATTTTGGCATTGCGGATATGCGCCCGCAAATTTGCCAGACCAGCCTCCAACAGCCCTAAATTCTCCTCTGTGTAAGCGGGATCAAGCGGCCGTCCGGGGATGACACGCGGTCCGCCGCCGTGCATTTTCAAGGCCCGAATCGTTGCCACCAAAACCACACAGTCCGGTGCCTGGCCCGAATAGCGGCATTTAATGTTAAAGAACTTCTCCATGCCAATGTCCGCCCCAAAGCCAGACTCTGTTACCACATAATCCCCCAGCCGCAGCGCCACCCGGTCGGCCAGGATGGAGGAGTTGCCATGCGCGATATTGGCAAATGGCCCGGCATGGACAAAGGCTGCCTGTCCTTCCAGGGTCTGCATCAGGTTCGGATGGAGGGTGTCTTTCATCAGAACGGTCACTGCTCCGGCCGCGCCTAACTGTTCGGCCGTTATTGGTTTCTTGCTCTTGTTTTGACCAATCACCATTCGGCCGCATCGCTCCCGTAAATCCTTCAGGGCCGACTTGTAATCTTCCCCATTGACCAGGGCCAAAATCGCCATAATCTCACTGGCAACGGTGATATCATAGCCTGCTTGCCGGGGACGGCCGTCTACACTAGACCCCAGTCCAATGATGATATTCCGCAAAGCCCGGTCGTTGACATCCACCACCCGGTTCCAGGTGATGTTAAAGGGATCAATATTCAGCCGTTCCAGGCCAATTCCGGCCAGTCTCTCGTCACTCAGCCGGTCTTCGTGATAAAGGCGGGCGTCAATGGCTGCGGCCACCAGATTGTGAGCGGCCGTAATGGCGTGAATATCGCCTGTCAAATGCAGATTGAAATCTTCCATTGGAATAATCTGGCTGTACCCACCCCCGGCTGCCCCGCCCTTAATGCCGAAGGTTGGCCCCTGGCTTGGCTGGCGAATACAGGCGATTGATTTATGTCCTAAGATACCCAATCCCTGTACCAGCCCGACTGTTGTCGTGGTCTTTCCTTCCCCCAACGGCGTTGGGGTGATGGCTGTCACGTCAACGTATTTTCCCTTTGGCCGTCCGGCCAGCTTTTTCAGGGCATCAAGGTGAACCTTTGCTTTATTACGGCCGTATAAAATTAAATCTTCCTCTTCGAGTCCTAATTCCCTGGCAATTTCAATAATCGGCCGAACTGTTGCTGCCTGGGCAATGTCAAGGTCAGACGGGACCGGAGAAAGGCGATTAATAGACATTCGATCTCCTTATTAAGAATGTTGTAATTGGAAGTAAATGTGAGAAAAAGTGAGGTAGAGCATACCCCGTGTGATAGTAGCTCTGAATGTATTCCATTTGGGCGATTTTCATCTGTTTGGTGGCCAGTTATTGAGGTAAATTCCCCGAAAGTCGGGCCTGGAATTTACCCGATCAACAATTGAATGGAACAATCAGACTATAACATACCCCCTCATTATGGACAAGCCGTTTGCTCCCCTCCCACCCCTGCGTTAAACTCTATCCATGCGCAATCTGAGAGGGTTATTGCTTCTTTTGCTGCTGGTCGTCATCGTTGTCTTTGCTTTTTTGGTGCTGCGAGCCAGAGGGAACCAGGAAACCGGCCCGGCCATTGCCTTTTGTCCCGGCCCGGATCAATATGGCTATCGCTGCGAACCAGGAGCTGCCTATACTTACATGGATGCCGACAACGACACACGACTCTATGCCGATGATGGCACGATCATTGTCGATCTTCCCTTTCCCTTTACCTTCTATGGCACCAGCTATCAGCAGGTCGCTTTGAGCAGCAATGGAAATCTGCAATTTACCACTGAAAATGCAGTCTTTGATAATAAGTGTCTTGGTCAGGGGCCGGTTCCGGGTATGGGCGAGCTAATCGCGCCCTATTGGGACGATTTGGACCTGACGCTTTACGGCTACCTGGAAACGGCCGTCTCCGGGTCGCCCGGTTCGCGTATTTTCGCTATTGAATGGGATGATGTTCCCAGCTTTGATAATGTGGATGACCGCGTTACCTTTGAAGTCCAGCTTTTCGAGGGCACCAACGACATTGTCTTTCTCTATCCCGACGTTTCTCGGTCACAGGGCAGCAACGGCCGCAGCGCCACGATTGGCCTTCAAAGTGAACTATTGGGCAACACCCTCCAATATGGCTGCAATCAGGTTGTTCTGAGCAATGACCTGGTTATCCATTTCCCTCATCCGGCCGAAACAGGCGAGGAAGCAATTCGACCGTCCCAACTGCCGCTTGCCAGTCAAAATTTGGCGGTCGCACCACCACCGAAAGGCGATCTGGCCCAGCTGGTCGAACGGCTGAATCTGGAAGGAACCAACGCCCTGCAATCTATGCAAGCTTACTGGCTCACCCAACGACCCCAAAAGGAGAGTCAGTGGCTCCAGGCAGACATTAACGGGGACGGACAGGAGGAGCTAATCCTGCTCCTGCGTCCTCCTGCGGCTTTTGCCAACCAGACCGAACTGGCAGTATTTGGCCGAACGGACGGCAGCCAAAGCTGGCAGTTGCTTTACCACAGCTATCCCCTGGCGCGGCAGCAGGACGGCCTAATAGGTGAGGGCGCTCGCCTTTCCCTTGATACGGCTAATGATAAAACGGCCGATGGCGTTCTCGATGTTCTGATCAAAGATCTCAACAGCGGCGACAGTATCATCCTGACGGCGGCCAATCAAACATTTGAATTAAAACCCCTAAAACCCTTCGCCATACCCCAATAGTTTGCAGCTTGTAAGAAAACCGGGTCTCTCCCCAAAAATACTTGCATATACAGGTTGAAAAAGGTACTATGCACGCCTGATTTAGACCCTGTTAACCAATCTATATATGGAGGATGAAACAACCTATGTTTGAGGTAGGGGGTCAATACGAAAATCGTATCGGCAAATATACTATTAAAGAAATAAATTACCCCAAAATGACAGTTCGCTACCAAAATGGCGAAACGGCCGAATTGAACATCAATATTCAAAGTCGCATTTGGGAAAACATTCAGGCCGAAGAAGAGGCCAAGGCCATGAGCCGTTCGGCTCGTGCAGCCCGTTCGGCCGCCGGTTCCAACAATAACTTCTACATCAAATCAGTCAGCATGTTGGCTGCGGAGGAGATGACTGCCCCAGATTGGCGCGACCGAATGACAGGTTTCCATAAATCGGCCAATGAGATGAAAGCCGGTGATCGCATCATCTATTACGCCATTGAAAACCAGGTCTTTTTCGCCGTCGCCACCATCACTGGCCCGGTCTATGAATTAACGGCCAAAGACCGCTTTTACGATGATGAGGTTGGCAGCCAAAATCAATACTTTCCCATAGACCTGGACGCCCAGATGACCAACCTCGACAAGGCCGTCTCCCTCGACTCCGTTGAATTGGAGAGTGTAACCGATGCCAAAAAAGTCTTAAACCAGATCGGCTTTTATACGAAGATCAGCGAAGATGATTTTGAACTGTTGGCAGAACTCTTGACTGAGATTACCGAGGAAGACGACGACGACGACGAAATCGAAGAAGAGGAAGAATTCGAAGATTAAATGAGTATAGAAAAAGCAGAATACATCCTGGTTTCCGTTGCCTGGCCCTATGCCAGCGCCGACATCCACCAGGGTAACGTAACCGGCTCCTATTTACCGGCCGATATTTTCGCCCGCTACCATCGTTTGAAAGGGAACCATGTTCTGATGGTTTCCGGCTCTGACAGTCACGGTACACCGGTCACTGTCAAAGCGGAGGAAGAGGGCAAGACACCCCAGGAAGTTTTCGACTATTATCACGGCCGTTTCCTGGAACTGTTCCAAAAGTGTGGCCTGTCCTACGACCTTTTCACCCACACCGACACCGAAAATCACCACAAAGTTTCCCAGGACTTGTTTCTGGCTCTTTTGGAAAACGGCTACCTTTTTCGCAAGGTAACGCCCCAGATGTACTCCCCGGAATCGGATAAATTCTTGCCTGATCGCTACGTCGAAGGGACCTGTCCTAACTGTGGCTATCCCAGAGCCAGAGGCGACCAGTGCGACAATTGCAATACCCTCTTTGAAAGTGCGGCCGAACTAATTAACCCGCATAGCAAACTGGACGATACCCGGTTGGAACTGCGCGACACCGAACATTTCTTCCTTGACCTGCCCAAGCTGTCAGAAGATGGGCTGGCAGAGTGGATTCAGGACGACAAGGCGCATTGGCGTCCCCAGGTCATCAACTTTGCCCGCCATCTGGTGCTGGAAGAAGGGCTGCTGGCCCGCGCCATCACCCGTGACCTCGACTGGGGCATCAAAGTTCCCGTTGAAGGGTGGGACGGCAAGGTGCTTTATGTCTGGTTTGAGGCCGTCATCGGCTATCTTTCAGCCGCTATTGAGTGGGCCAAGAACCAGGGCCAGCCGGACGCATGGAAAAAGTGGTGGTATGACAACAATGCCCGTACCGTTTACTTTATTGGCAAGGACAATATCCCCTTCCACGCCATCTACTGGCCCGCTGAACTAATGGGCGCAGGCAGCCTGTATGAGTCAGATAAAAGTAAGCGGCTCAACCTGCCCTACGATGTCCCTGCTAACGAATTTATGAACATGGAAGGCCGCAAAATCAGCGGCAGCCAGAATTGGGGCGTCTGGATGCTCGATGCTCTGGAGCGCCACGACCCCGACCCCTTCCGTTACTATCTAACGACTAACATGCCCGAAACCAGGGACAGTGATTGGGCCTGGGAAGGGTATGTCGAGCGCAACAACACCGAACTGCTGTCCAATTGGGGCAATCTCGTGAACCGGGTTCTGAATATGCTCCAACGCTACTTCAAAGGCGTTGTGCCAGACCCCGGCCCGCTGACAGAGGCAGATGGAGCGTTATTATCGGCCGTTGACGAAGGCTTCAACACGATTGGTGCGCTGTACGACAGTTGTAAATTCCGTATCGCATTACAGGAAACAATGGCCCTTTCAACGCGGGTCAACCAATACCTGGAAGAGACCCAGCCCTGGAAAACGGCCAAAACCGATAGGCAGGCAACGGCCCGTTCGCTCTATGTCACCTTGCAGGCCATTAACGGCCTGAAAGTTCTTTTCGCCCCCGTTTTGCCCTTCACCAGCCAGGCCATCCACGAGATGTTGGTCGAGGAAGGACAGTTGTTCGGCGACCAGAAGGTAGAGAGCTACCAGGAAAGCGAACTCAGTCACCTTGCCCTGACCTATGACCCGGCTAATGCAGTTGGTAAGTGGGAACGAGCGGTGGTGGAAAACGGCCGTCATCTCCCCAAACCCACCCCCTTATTCAAAAAGCTAGATCAAAGCATCGTCGAAGACGAACTGGCGCGGCTGGGGCGATGAAAAGTAATTGGTAAATAAGTAATTGGGTAATTATGTTTTGGACAATTACCCAATTACAAGATTACCAATAATGGAGATACCATGCCCGAACTACTCATGTCCGATCAGGTGAAAGATTATTTAGACGCCCTGGTTCCCGAACGGCCGTCTGAGATGCAGAAGATGGAAGCGTATGCGGCCGAACACGACTTTCCCATCATCGGCCCCGCCGCTGGTTACTTTTGCTACCAGATAGCCCGACTCATCGGCGCTCGTTCTGTCTTTGAACTCGGTTCCGGTTATGGCTATTCAACCGCCTGGTTTGCCAAAGCGGTGAAGGAAAACGGAGGCGGTATCGTGGATCATGTCGTCTGGGATGAGGAACTGTCCCAGATGGCCGGTCATCACCTGGCTGCACTTGGCTACGGGGACATGATCCGTTACACCGTTGGCGAAGCGATTCAAGCCTTGCGAGAAGCCGAAGGGCCATTTGACCTGATTTTCAACGACATTACTAAAGATGCTTACCCAAAGTCGCTGCCGGTGATTGCGGAAAAGCTGCGACCGGGTGGGGTGCTGATTATTGATAATATGTTGTGGAGCGGCCGAATTTTTGACGACAACAATCAGTCGGACAACACCAATGGGGTGCGAGAAGCAACCCGAATGCTGACAACTGACGCCGGTTGGGTAACAACCCTGGTCCCAATTCGTGATGGCCTCATCATCGCCTATAAAAAATAGCAGTCCGGCGCGGCAGTATGCCCCCATCGTTCTCATTCTCATCGCCTATCTCCTGGCCGGAACGCTCTATGCCGTCTATACCCCTGACTGGCAAGCTCCCGACGAACCCGCCCACTACAACTACATCCGGCAGTTGGCCGACGGCCGTTTCCCCATCATGCAGCCCGGCGACTACGACCAGGCGTACCAGGAACAGGTCGTCGGCTCAGCCTTTGATCCCCAATACTCTGTTGCCACCTTTGAGTACGAAGATTACCAGCCCCCGCTTTACTATCTATTAGAGTCGCCTGTATTTCTGCTCTTTGATGGGGCAATTCGGCCGCTTCGCCTGCTCTCCGTCCTCTTTGGGGCGGGGATCGTGCTGCTGGCTTACCTTATCGCCCAAAGGCTCTTCCCCACCCAAAGCTGGCTCTGGCCGACAACGGCCGCTTTTGTGGCCTTCGTTCCCCAACATGTTGCTATGCTGGCTGCCATCAACAACGACAGCCTGGCCGAACTGCTCATTGCTGCTATTTTGTACACCATTATCCGCATTTCGAGTGCGGAACGGCCGTCTAACCATCAGCTTGTTGCGCTTGGCATCTTGATGGGATTGGGCTTTTTGACCAAAGCGACTGTGTATCTAATGGTTCCGGTAATTGGTCTGTATTTGCTCTGGACAAACTGGCGGGAATGGCGGCCGTTTTTCCGACAGGCTGTCGTAACGTTTGGCGTGGCCGGACTCATTGGCCTTCCCTGGTGGCTGCGAAATGTGGGTGTCTATGGCGGCGTGGATATACTCGGTATCTTCGCCCACAATGGGATCGTCACCGGCCAGCCAACAACGGCCGAGTGGATAACCAATTACGGCCTCGGCTTTACCATACGCCATCTCTTCCAAACGACCTTTCAGAGCTTTTGGGGCCAGTTTGGCTGGATGGGCGTTGTCATGCGCCCCTGGGTTTACCAGCCTCTCCTCCTCTTTACCGTGCTGACCATTATTGGGCTAACCTTATTCTTTTGGCAGCGAAAGGGAGAGCGAAGCAGCTTGATGAAAACGGCCGCTTTAGAACGGCCGACAATGCAGAGCGGCGGCATTTACTTTGCAATATTGGCCGGAACCTTTGCCCTAAGTCTTATATTATTCCTGACCTATAACCTGACCTTCGTGCAGCATCAGGGCCGCTATCTGTTCCCCGGCCTCATCCCCATTGCCATTGCCGTTGCCCTGGCCTGGACAACGCTCATTCAACCGCTTAGTAATCGGTGGAAGACGGCCGTTTACCTCATCCCCCTCGGCCTGGCCCTGGCCCTCTTCGGCCTCGACCTCCTGGCCCTCTTCCGCTTCATCATTCCCGCCTTCAATGGATAAAGTGGATGTTCTCACGCAAAGACGCAAAGCCCGCCGAGTTTTCTTTGCGTCTTCGCGCCTTTGCGTGAGTATTATTAGGAGTTGCGATTTATGAAACAAGTAGGCGTTGACTGCCGTTTTGCAATAGATGGCACGATAGACGTACAGCGTATTTATCTTGATAAGCAGTGGATTCCGGTGGGGCAGGGGCGGCAGTGGGTGGACCAGGGCGGCCGTCATGTCCTCATCATGCTCCCCGAAAACCAGCCCCGCGAAATTTGCCTCCGACCTGACACCATGACCTGGGAATTACGGCCGATTGGCGGCCAGACTATCCATGTTGTCTAACAAAACCTCGAACACCTAAGATTTGGTAGAAGACCAACTATGACGAATCAAGCAAACGCTTTCGACTTTTGGATAGGCAACTGGCATATCCAGCAAAAAATCCTCCAACTAGACGGAACCTGGCTCATTCTTGAAGCCAAAACTGCCGTTTCCCCGGCCCTTGACGGTCGTGCTCTCGTTGAACACTGGGAAGGGCAAATCCAATTCTTTTGGGAAGGCATGGAAGCCCCGGAACCGATGAAAGGTTTGAGCGTCAGAGCCTATGACCCCCAGAACGGCCGTTGGTACATCCACTGGATGGACTCCCGCACCCCCCGCTTTGGCCCACCCTACTCCGGCATTTTCAATGACGGCCGAGGCGAATTCTTCCGCGAATTAGAAACGCCTCAGGGCAAACGCACCGACCGTATCACCTTCTCTGATATAACTCCCAACGCCGTCCGTTGGGAGCTGGCAATCTCCAACGATGAGGGCCAAAATTGGACACCAATCTGGATCATGGAGATGACACGCTCCTCAAGCTAACTACTTTCCATCAGCATAATACACCAAGACAATCATGTAAGGGTCAGGGCAAACAGTTGCCGGTGAGCGTTGATGCCGGTCAAGTAGGCTGCCCGGTCTTGCTCCTGGGCAATGCCTGCTGCCTGCCGGTTTAGCGTTATTACTGCCTGCTGTCGTAGTTGTGCCGCCCGATCCTCGTCCCCCTTTGATTGCAGCAGCATGATACAGTCCAGATACAGCCTTCCTAACTGATCACAGTCTGGTTGGGGGTTGTTAACCAGACAGGAAACGGCCGCTTCCAATAAGGGCCAGGCTTCCTCCGCCCGACCGGCTGCATAATGGACAGATGCCAGCGCTGCCTGTATTTCGGCCGTTAACCCGACTTCCCCCCATTCTTCCCAGCCAAGAATGGCTTCGGCATATACCGTTGCAGCCTGCTCCCACTTCTCCTGCCCTCGCAGCGAATGGCCTAAACTGCTTAGAGCGTATGCTTGCAGCAGGGGATTGCCAATTTCATCTGCTATATCCAGCGCTTCTTTGGCTTGCTGTTCGGCCGTTTCATAGTCATCCTGGTAACAGTTGACTAAAGCCAGCCGGGCCAGCGTCGTCCCCAGGCTGCGCCGTTCCTGAATGGACTGATACGTTTCCAAAACGTCCATTAAAATCTGCCGCGCTTTCCCGAATGAACCCAGACGCAGAGCCAAATCGGCCAGATGGCGTCTGGCGTCTGCGATTCCTTTTCGCTGACCAATCTCTTGCCGTAGAGATAACGCCTGCTCCAGATAAGTCCGTGCTTCTTCAAATTCATAGCGGCAGGCGGATGCTTCCCCCAACATATCAGATGCCAATGCCGCGCCGGATCGATCCCCCGTCTGGTGAAAAACGGCCAATGCCTCCTGAAAATATTGTTGAGCTTCTTCTTCCTGGCCCAGATTACCCACAACACTTCCCAGGTTAACCAGCACACGAGCGCTGTTCAGGCCGCTGGTGTCAATCTGCCGCCGCACGGCCAGCGTCTTTTCCAGCAGCTCTTTTGTGGCCTTCATATCGCCGCGCCGGAAGACGACGATACTCAGGGCGTGATAGGTTTGGGCCAGCCCCAATGGGTCGCCGCTGGCCTCGTAAATTTTTAGAGCCTGACGTACTGCTTCCTCGGCCTGGTCATAATCGCCAACCCGTTCTGCCAAATCGCCCATTTTGCGCCATGCTTGCGCCTGAAGCCAGGGCATCTGGGCTGTTTCGCCCTCGGCCATTGCCAGCGAGACGGATTCTTGGGCTGCCTCTAAATGGCCTGGCTGCATAGATGCGTCTGTCATGATGAGGTGGGCCTGTGCCAGCAGCGCCGGGTCGTTCAAACCGGCGGCAAGTGCCGCCTCAACGGCCGTTTTTGCCGCTCCATACTCCTGTTTTTCCACCAGAAAAGCGGCCTGATAGACAGTCAAGGTTGGGGGAGCAGCAGGGAGGCCGTCCAGTGCGGCGCTGAAGGTCGTCAGACCCGCCTGAAACAAACCGGCTGCCTGGTAAAAGCGGGTCAGTCCGGGGGCCATTGACAGCAGTAAATCTACATTTTCAGAATTGACGGCCGTTTGCCACCCCGCCTCGATATTGGCTAAGTCGGCCAGTAGTTGCCTGGCAACGGCCGTTTGTTTGGGGCCATGCAGATCGGCCGTTGCCCTTTCAATTAGATTGGCAAAATAGGCGGCATGTTCTCCCGCAGCCTGTTCCCTGTTTTCAAGCCGTTCCAGGCTGTATTGGCCGATCACACTGTGGAGGCTGTAACGGCCGTCGCTCTCTTTGCGGACAAGTGATTTGGCAGCCAGGGCCGTCAGGATTGGCTCTTTAGCCTGGGCAACGGCCTCGGCTGCCTGACCGGTAAAGCCGCCTCGGAAAAGAGCCAGCCGCGCCAGCGCGACCTGTTCAGTGGGCGTTAGCAGCGTCCAGGAGTAGTCAAAAACAGCCCGCAAGCCGCGATGACGTTTGGGCAAGTCGCGCATGATGACTGTAAGCGAGTCGAAGCTCTGTTCAACCTGGTCCAACAGTTGATTGGGTGTTTGATATTCCACCAGAGCGGCAGCCAGTTCGATTGCAAGGGGAAGCCCTTCTACCATCCTACAGAGGGCGACGACTGATGGTCCATCTCCATTTAGACGAAATGCTGGCTGCACGCGCTGGGCTGTCTGTATAAAAAGGCGTACGGCGTCAAAACTGTCAACTGAGATTAATCCGGTGCCATTGCCTGGTGGAACTGGCAGCCCATCTAATGGCAGGCGCGTTTCCCATCTCAATCGCAGGTATTCCCGTGAGGTGACGATCAGGCGCAGATGAGAGGCTGCTTCCAACAAAGCGACTACAAAATCGGCCGTAGGCTCCAGTGCCTGCTCGACGTTGTCCAGCACCAGCAGCAGCTCTTTGTCGCAGAGGTAATCGAGCAACTGGTTCGTTTCCTTACCGGCAGTCAGCGTCAGGCCCAAAACGGAGGCAATGGCCTGTACGAATGCCGCCTCGCTGTCGGCTTCGGTCAGGTGAATATAGTATGCGCCATCTAAAAAAGCGTATCCATGCCGCTCGGCGGCAGTTGCGGCCAGCCGTGTTTTGCCACTGCCTCCCGGCCCGCCAATGGTTATCAGACGCCGCTCCGGATCGTGGAGCCAGGTGAACAGCTTGCCCATTTCGTTTGCTCGACCCACCAGAGGGGTGGGGTACTGGGGCAGATTGTCTTGATGAGTGCGTTGGCGTGCTGCCCGAATCCGTTCGTAAACGGCCGTTGTCTGCGCCATTGGTTCTACCCCCAACTCCTCTTGGAGAAGCGCCCGGCAAGTCTCATATTGGACCAGGGCCTCGTTAAATCGGCCGTCGCTCGCCAGCAGACGCATCAACAAGCGATGGGATTCCTCGCGCCACGGCTCCAGGTTTAGCAGGCGTCGCAGGGTTGTGATCGCTTGCTCCCATTTCCCCGCCATCGTTTGTTCGTGAGACAGCCGATCCAGTATCGTCAGTGCCAGTAGCCGCCATCGTTCCCGCTCTTGTTGAAGCCATGACTCCAATTCCGGCGCATTCTGAGGATAGATGCCCTCCAGGAATAGGCCGCGATACTGTTCGACGGCCGAAGCCGACGACTCGCCTGCTTCAACGGCTGCATCTTGCAGCGCTTCCGTGTCCAGCCACACTGGTTGTTCGGGATTCAAGGCGGCCGTTTTCCGGGTAGCCTCAATAGCATCCGGTAAAAGTTGGCGTAGATTGTAAATGGCTGTGCTGAGATTGGCCCGCGCCCGTTCATCGCTCATCTCGCTCCACAGCAGCCCGGCTAACTGGGTTCGGCCGTGTTCGCCTGGATTGCACGCCAGATAACAGAGCAGCAACAGCTCCTTCTCCGAGGCAAAATCAGTTACTGGTGTGTCGTCTAATATGACTTGAGGACGTCCCAATAAGTGAAACTTGAGCATTTGGCAATTTGGTTGTGTCTAAAAAGGTTCGAGGCACCTTGTTGCAGGTTGGATTCGGGGTTCAAGACCATTGAGAATAGCCTGGAACCTCCGAGAATTGAGGCTGAATTGAGAATAGTAATGTACGG
>JBAPRX010000424.1:0-1923 GCA_049281335.1 Promineifilaceae bacterium (SeqCode) | reverse complement strand
GCGATTGCCGCTTCGACCCGGCCCCAAAGCGTGGGATACCAGTTGGGCCAGCTTTCGCCGAATGTCCAGCGGTTCCAGGTGTATTCGTGGACGGAAAGAGCAGCTTTTTCGGGATTGTCAGCGCAGTATTGGAGGTAGGCTAACATGCCGGGGAGTTCGTAATCGTTATTTTGGCCCTCCGGGCCAAACACTTCCGGCTCGCCGGAATTAAAAGAGGGGCCGCAAACTTTGAAGCCCTGAGCGTTGGCAATTTTGGCATATTCAAGCATGAATGCACCCAGCCAGTCAACGGGGTGCATATTCTCAAATTGGACATCGCCGGGAGACAGCTTGGCGCGGGGTTCGTTGATGGGTTCCATCCAGACAATGGATTTGTTCAACTCCTGGGGCCATTTAGCGGCCGTTTTGTCGAAATGTTCCTGCGCGGCCGAAATGGGAGACTTGGTATAGTCTGGCACATCATATTCGACATTCTGGGCGCCGTTCTGATGTTGTCCGGCGGTTGAAACACGATAGATGAGGTGGTTCTGGACGCCATGCGCCTGGCCCTTTGTCTGCCCCTCAAAGCACAGACCGGCGTCGTCCACGCCTTTCATCAAAAATGGGATGCCGTGTTGGTTGAGCGTCTCCATGAAGGCCCCAATCCCGCTTTTGTTCCCCCCAATAGAATAATGAAACCCAATTATTGATTTAGCCATTGTAAACTACCTCCAGGTTTAGTCGGTTGGAAATGACTATCAGCCCCCAACCCTAATGTAAAAGTGAAAAGACAGTTGCATGAAAAGAAAGTATTCTTTCATTGTACATTCTAAGAATATCCCAGGTGTATTACAAGCGTCAGATTTGACATTGATTTGGTTACAAAACCCGCGCGAAGAGTGGTTTGATTCACTGCCTTATTCGTATAAACGATAACTTTATGCTTTTTCCGCCAGAGGTTATAATTTGTCGTTATCGGCCGTTTTTTGGCATGTACTGCTTTGAGGATGACAAGATTTACATTGCGCCGGAGTAATAGGTGGGTAGCAATCGAAGTTCAAAGAACCTGTCCAAACAGTTACGCATTCTGAAGAACATTTGGGGAATATAGGTGGACAGATAAAGAGGCACAGATAAGAGGTGCGCTCATGGGCGGAATCTATGGCAGTATTATTGATCTCGTAGTTGTAATGTTCGTATTAGCGAGCATTGTATCGGAGGATTGAATAGAGATGTTTTGGGGGGAATTATTAAAGAGAGGGTATGTAATATGCTGCCACTACAAGATATTAATCCGAGAAGACGGACACCTTTTATCACGTACGGCTTGATTGCCATTAACGTGGTAGTATTTCTCTGGATGTTGGCGCTTTCACAAGATGAACTCCAAAACCTGTTTGTTCGTCTCTCTGTCGTTCCGGCCAATATCACGAGCGACCCTTTGAGTGTTGAATCACTCCTGGACGTTCTTCGGAGCATGTTCTTTCATGGGGGCTGGCTCCATTTGCTCGGTAACATGCTCTATCTCTATTTATTCGGCGATAACGTCGAGGATCGGATGGGGGCGTTTCTTTATCTATTTGTCTATTTTGGGAGCGGAATTGCGGCCGTAATCGCCCAGGTCATGATTAACCCAAACTCCACTGTTCCCCTGATTGGGGCCAGCGGTGCAATTGCCGGTGTGTTAGGTGCTTACCTCCTTCTCTTTCCGGGGGTACGGGTGAGAGGCATTATTCCGCTTGGTTTCTTTTCCCAGTTGGCCGAGTGGCCTGCCTGGGCCGTTTTAGGGCTGTGGTTTTTGCTGCAACTGTTCAACGGAACGCTGGCATTATCAGGTAGTGAAGCGGAGACTGGAGGCGGGGTCGCGTTCTTCGCCCACGTCGGCGGCTTCATCTTCGGCATCGTCATTACCTGGCTGTTTATGCGGATGGTTCCCCAACCACC
>JBAPRX010000423.1:0-3768 GCA_049281335.1 Promineifilaceae bacterium (SeqCode) | reverse complement strand
CGGCCGTTGGCGATTCATCAATCGGGGGGTCGGCATAAACCACCTCGGCCGGCGGACTGCTGGCGTAGGAAACAACAAGCGGCCGATCTCCATCGCTGGCGCCGCTAAATTGACCCCAATAGGCATCCTCCCAACCATCCACCACCAACACATCGTTGGCCCGCAAATCGGCCCAATAATCAAGGTAAGTATAGCTTCCGTCTGTCCCAAAGTCGCCAATCGTGGTCAGCAGGAAAGCCAGCCCCGGACTGGATGTAGCAGGATTTTCGACCACCGTCAGCCCCTTATAGGCCGGGTCTGTCAAATCTGCCAACGTTTGGGGCAATTCCAGGCCCTGATCGGCAAACCAATTCTTATCATAATTCAGGCAAACATCGCCGTAATCTATGGGCGTCAGTTGGTGGGTGTCATCCAGCTTAAGCGAGTCCGGCACGGTAGACAAGGCCGAGGAGTTATAGCTGACAAATATATCTTCATTCAATGCTCGACTCAGAAAGGTGTTGTCCACGCCAAATAAAAGGTCGGCCAGGGGGTTGTTCTTGGCAAGCACGGCCTGGTTCAATGTCGCCCCGGCATCGCCGGAAGGCAGCAGTACAATCTCAGCATTGTGTTCGGTCTCGAACTCCGTCAAAACAGCCTCGCTGACGGCAAAGCTGTCGTGAGCCATCAAAGTCAGTTGTTCCGGCTCTCCATTCCTGGCGCCGCAGCCGATTAACAAAACGGCCGCAATCGATAGTAAAACGATTATTTGTATTCGTCTCATCCCTAAAAACCTCTTCATCATCAAATCCAATAAGCTATTCGCTACGCTCCCCGCCCTCCAAATGCACACATAGCAATGTCCCTCTTTCAACTTCAACAGTCGCCCGTTCGCCCAACATCACATTGCTAATGCCGCGTGCCGGGCCAAAGCGGAGGGTTTCCGCTTGCAGCTTCCACTTGAGGTTCGTGGTACGGCCGATTTGTACATCGCCGCCCAACGGAACCAGCGAGACTGTATCTCCGGGACGGCCGACAATCTCCGTCCGTTCTCGCACCAGCCAGGCCCGTTGATATGGCTCAACCAGTTCAACTCGCCGCCCAGCAAAGGCCGGATGGGCCAGCAAAAGGATATTTGCCAGCGTCTGGTCCAGACGGCCGCCCAGCGCCCCCATCACTTGAATATCACCCGCATAATGGCGAACGGCATACAGCAGCGCCAGTTCCAGGTCTGTCTCATCCTTTTCGGCCGGATAACGAACGACAATGGTTCCGGCCGATTTCCAGGCGTCGTGCAGGTCACTGTCCATCGAATCGAGATCACCAACTACCACATCCGGGCGCACGCCCAGCTTCGCCAGATGATTGCTGCCGCCATCGGCCGTCACAACTGCCTCGGCCTTCTCCAGAAACGGCCGAATCCAGTCCACATCCTCAATTACCCCATTCGCAAAAACTAAAACACCCATAACCAATCACCAATTACCCAATCGCCAACAACCAATCACCAAACAACCACCCACCCAACAAAAAACGCCACCCTTTCCGGTGGCGTTTAATTACAAATCTTTTACAATCCCTCCGCCAGCATTATCCGGATCAGGTCATCAGGTCGGTGACAATTCCGTTCACCCTCTCAGCCGGGTTCATCCCAGCTCCCTGTTGAGTCATATTCAATTTACAAGACCATTATAACAGATATCCTACTTTTGCAAATGGACCTACCGGTTGTATGATTCCCCAACTATTGAACCAACACACACGTATCAATCATGATGAACCAACAACCTGACCAACCAGATTTCCTTCATGAACTCGGCCGTGAATTAGGCCAGCTATGGCGCTCTTTTCGGTCGGCCCTGGCAGGGAGCCGCGTTGCCCTGCGGAACCAGCTTCGGCTGGCTCAAAATGCTCACCTTGATTACGTTGTTATGCCTATTGGCGGGCCGCTGCCCGAACGAAACGGGCCGCCCCGCAGCTTTCTCCAACGCCAACTGCCACTGCCGCCAGACCCAACCAGCCTACAAACGCTTAACGGCCGTTTGCAGCACATTGCCGATGCGGGAAACGTCCGGGGAGTGGTTTTTGTCTTTCAGGGATTTTCGGCCGGGCTGGCAACGCTCCAGAATTTCCGTTCGGCCGTCTTGCGGCTTCGTGCGGCGGGCAAAGAAGTGGTTGTCTTCACCCCATACCTGGACCTGCCCCATTATTTCGCCGCCTCCGCCGCCGACCGGATTATCGCCCCTCCCAGCGCCCAATTCGACGTTCTGGGACTCCGTTCCGAAATCGTTTTTTTGAAAGACGCCCTGGCCCAGGTTGGGGTCCAGGCCGACGTCATCCAAATTTCGCCTTATAAGAGCGCGTTCGACATGCTCGGCAAATCGGAGATGTCTCCCCAGCTTCGGGAACAAACCGACTGGCTGCTGGACTCCATTTTCGACACCGTCACCAGCGCAATAGCCGACGGCCGAAACAAAACGCAGGATGAAATAAAAGCCCTCATTGACCAGTCGCCCCTATTCGCCGAAGAAGCCCTGGCTTTTGGGCTGGTTGATACGCTGGCTTATGAGGACACGCTGGCGTATGAACTGGCGAAAGAAGAGGACACACCAACGGCCGAATCACCCCAACCCACCGACCTAAACAGCGACCTTCCCGATGCTGGAAAACCGGCCGATCAAAAGCAAAAACGGCCGAAAGCCACCCTCCGCACCTGGCATGAAGCCAGAAGCATGCTGTTGGAAAAAGCACACCGGCCAACCCACAAACATATCGGCGTCGTCAGCCTCACCGGAACTATCACGATGGGGCCAAGCCGCCAGCCACCCATTGACATTCCAATCCCTTTTCTTGGCGGAACCACAGCCGGGGAAGAAACCATCGTTCAACTTCTGCGGCAGGCCGAAGAAGACGAGCAAACGGCGGCGCTCATTTTCCACATTGATTCCGGCGGCGGCTCCGCTCTGGCATCCGACCTGATCTGGCGGCAGATTGATCGGATTGCTCAGAAAAAGCCGGTGTTAGCCTACATGGGCAACACGGCCGCTTCCGGGGGCTACTATGTTGCGGCTGCTGCCCAACACATCATGGCCCAGCCGCTGACCATCACCGGCTCCATCGGCGTGATTACAGCCCACATCAACACGGCCGAACTATATGAGAAGGTCCAGGCCAACCGGGTCAGCGTTTCCAGGGGCAAACGGGCCGGCCTTTACGCCGATGACGGCCCGCTGACCACCGACGAACGGGATGTCCTGTGGGCAGGGATCGTTGAAATGTACCAGCAGTTCAAGAAGGTTGTGGCAAACGGCCGTGATCTCTCCCTGATGGAACTGGACCCAATCTGTGAGGGCCGCGTTTGGACTGGGGAACAGGGCCAGGAACACGGGTTGGTTGATAGCTATGGGGATTTTCAGGATGCGATCTGTAAAGCGGCCGAGTTAGCCGGACTCCCAACCGAGCCGGGCCAACAGATCCAGACCGTGACCTTTTTCCCTCACGACCACCGCTACCACCTTCCCCAACCCTTCGAGGCTGCGGAAGAGATTGTCCGTCTTTTTTCGGCCGAACAGTGGCGGCAGCTAGTCGGCCGTCCTCTGGCTATGCTGCCCTACCATCTCCGTTTTCACTAAGTGATTGTCCGCAAATAAGGGCGCATTCATGTGCTGTGGAATTGGGCAGACGGTTTAGGAGTCAGCGGCCTCCTGATTAGATATTTTATTGCTGGCTGCTTACTAAAGTGGTGCTGCTGTCCAGAATGGGCAGGAAACGGTACTATGATAAAATTCC
>JBAPRX010000422.1:0-7174 GCA_049281335.1 Promineifilaceae bacterium (SeqCode) | reverse complement strand
GGATGGTTATCTCGGTGATGTTGTCTGGCATTTTTTCTTTGACACGATAGCCGTTTAGAACTTCGACGATGATGCCGGGTTCGTCAGATTGGAGCAGGGTGTTGTAAAAAGCGGCGGCGCGGGTCATGTCTCGTGGAACGAGGACGTTGATACCCCGGACGAGGTGAATGAGTCCGGCCATGAGGGAGCCGGAGTGCCAGATGCCTTCCAGCCGGTGGCCCCTTGTGCGAATGATCATAGGGGCTTTCTGGCCTCCTTTAGTCCGCCAGTGGAGGGTCGCCAGGTCGTCGGCGGTAATTTGAAGGGCGTAGAGCAGGTAGTCGAGGTATTGAATTTCGGCAATCGGCCGTAATCCGCGCAGGGCCAATCCGATGCCCTGGCCGATGATGGTTGTTTCGCGGATGCCGGTGTCGGAGACGCGGAGGGGGCCGTATTTGTTCTGTAGTCCGGCGAAACCCTGGTTGACGTCACCGAGGTAGCCGACATCTTCGCCAAAAGCGACGACACGAGGGTTACGTTCCAGAATGGCGTTGAAGCAGGTGTTCATTATCTCAAAGCCATTGACGATCCGGCTTTCGGGGCTGTAGGCGGGCTTGATTTCGGAGACATTGCGGATGGATTCGGCCGACTGGCTGTAAAGATGGGAATGGTAGCGGTCTTCGGCGAGTTCGTTTTGTTTGTCTCTCCATTCGATCAGGAATGATTTGGTGGGCAGTTGTTCATCACGCAGGACAAGCAGGGCTTCGTGGACGGCAGCCATGATGTGACGGCGTCCGGGGGTTGGGACCCGCATGAGGTGTTTTTTGATTTTTCCCAATTCGGCCGCGTGGGCGCTTGTGGGGGTCAGCTCGTCGAGGATGTCGGCGATGTCCTGGCGCTCTTCCTGAATGGGGCCGATATAAGCCTGCCATGCTTGAAGTCGGATGTTTTCGACAAGATGCTGGCTTTCTTCTTCGAGTTCTTCGAGTTCTTCGGCCGTTGCATATCCTTCTTCAAGGATCCATTCTCGCATTTTGACGATGCAGTCATAGGCTTGCTCCCAGGCGAGCCGTTCTTCGGATTTGTAGCGTTCGTGGCTGCCGGAGGTGGAGTGACCCTGTGGCTGGGTGACTTCGGTGACGTGAATGATGGCGGGAATGTGTTCAAGGCGGGCTGTTTCGACTGCGTGACGATAGGTTTCTATCAGGGCCGGGTAATCCCAAGCGCGAACAACGTAGATATCGTAGCCGTTGGAGCTTCCTTCGTCTCGCTGGAAGCCTTGTAATATTTCTCCGATGTCGGCTTTTGTGACCTGGTATTCGTTGGGTACGGAGATGCCGTAACCGTCGTCCCAGATGGACAGTACGGCGGGAACATGGAGGACGCCGATGGCGTTGACGGATTCCCAGAACATCCCTTCGGCGCAACTGGCGTTGCCGATTATGCCAAAGGCGACTTCGTCGCCGTTGTGAGAGAAGTCGGTCATGGATTTTAGTTCGTCCAATTCGCGGTAGAGTTTGGAGGCATAGGCCAGGCCAACGAGGCGTGGCATTTGGGAGCCGGTTGGGGATAGATCGGCCGAAGTGTTGTACATATCGGTCTGTTTTTTCCACTGGCCGTTTTCGTCGAGGAGGCGGGTGGCGAAATGGGCATTCATGGAACGACCACCGGTTGCTGGTTCGGCCGTTAGATCCGGGTGGGCGTAAAGTTGGGCGAAAAACTCCTGAATGGTGGAGATGCCCAGAGCAAACATTAGCGTCTGGTCACGGTAGTAACCGGCGCGAAAGTCGCCCGGTTGGAAATATTTTGCCAGAACAATCTGGGCTATCTCCTTACCGTCGCCGAAGATGCCGAATTTGGCCTTACCGCTAAGGACTTCGCGGCGGCCGATCAGACTGGCTTGACGGCTTTCATAGGCAGTTCGGTAATCGTCTAATACCTCATGCCGTTCAAAATCCATCTCGTCTGATTCTGCTGCTTCTGTTTTATATATCATTGTTTGTCCTTGTCTCACAAAGTCAGGTGGTGATAAGTTACTGGACGCTGGTGTTTTGCCAGAATAAAGCGATTTATCAAATCGCTCTACATTACTTATAACTAATTACCATTCAAGGGAGTTACGGAGAAGTTATCAAAGTCTACACGGAAACCGCCTGGGGCGAATGTCTCGGCAACAAGGCCGATGTCGCCATGAGAGATTTCTTTGTCTGTCGCACGGCCGACTTCGGTGTCGTTGACAGAGAAAATCATATCCGGGCCGTTGGCTTCGACACGTAGGATATTTGTAACGTTCAGTCCTTGCTGCACGGCATCGGAGGCGAACCAGTCCTGATCAACCAGTACAACAGGACTCACACAGCTTTCTTCGCAACGGCCGATATATACGTAACCGTCGCTGCTTACTTTGAAGATATAAAAGGTGTTTTCTTCGCTGTCTACTCGGAAGAGCATTCCGTAGCCGTTATCAATTGTTCCTTCCACCGGCGTGGCAGCAACTTCGTAAATTGCATCTGAAAAATTACGGCCACCTGTTACCCAAAAGATGTCCCCGCTTATCTCAATGGACATTTCATATAAACCCTCCCGAACTGCTCCACTGGCAGTCGCGTCGTCACCAACAGTCCAGGTTCCGGCTTCATTGAAGGTTTCGGAATAAGCTTCGTGTTCAACCGGTGGGCCGCTTTTGCGGAACAGAAACCACCAGACCAGTCCCCCAATCAGGATGATGGGGATACCAATCAAAAATATTTTGCGCCTTCCAACCATATTTGTTTAGTTATTTAAGGGCGATACCTTAAAATCGTCAAAGACAACGCGGACGCCGCGTTCGCCCAAAGTTTCAACAACGATTGCAATGTCCCCGGAGACAAAAGTGGTGTCGGAGGTACGTCCGACTTCGACGCTGTTGACAAGAAAGGTCATGCGATTGCCGTCGGCAATGACCTGGAGGTGGTTGGTCGCTTGCAGCCCGGTTTGAACGGCCGGGGAACGGAACCAGTCGCCTCCGACGAGGGTGACATTGTCCTCGTCGCATAAGCTGGAACAACGGCCGATCCAGACATAGCCGTCACCGCTAACCTCAAAGGCATAAAAGGAGTCTGTTTCTTCATTGACCCGGAATAATAGACCATAGCCGTTATTTAAGGGGCCATCTACCTGGGTCGCTTTGACCTCGTAAATTCCGTCGGAAAAGTCTTCTCCGGCGGTGGCATAGTAGATGCCATAGTTTGATTTGACTAACATTTCATAGACACCGTTTTCGATGGTGCCTTCGATGTCTGACCGATCCCCAATGCCCCAACTGCCTGGCTGATTAAAGTTTTCGTTATAGTCTTTGTCGGTGTTTATCGGGCCGCAAGCAAGTCCCGTCAGGAGTATTACCAGGGGGATGAGACAGAACCAGGCAACTGTTTTAACTGGTGCCAGGCACCGGTAGTCGAGTTTTTTAATGTTCATGTTGGGGGGTTGTTTCGATTGCAGCTGCAACGACCTGGGCGACGTCTTTTACGATCATTGGGCTGCCAGCTTCGGTATTGGCATCGTTGAGCATTCGGGCGCAGAAGGGGCAGCCGATTGCGAGTGTTGTGGCCCCGGTGGCCTGGGCCTGGGCAAAGCGGGTGGTGTTGACGGGCTTGCTGCCGTGTTCTTCTTCTTTCCAGACCTGAGCGCCGCCAGCGCCACAGCAAAATGAGTTACGGCCGCTTTTTTCCATTTCCAGCAGCAGGGAACCGGCCTGGGCCAGTGCGTCGCGGGGGGCGTCGAATTCGCCATTATGACGGCCGAGATAGCAGGGGTCGTGGAAGGTGGTCTGTTCCAGTTCGCCATTATTGGCCAGGGTTAGTATTCCTTTGCCAACAAGGTCGGCAATAAGTTGGGTGTGGTGCATGATGTGGTAATGGCCGCCAAGTTGGGGGTATTCCTTGCCGATGGTGTGGAAGCAGTGGGGGCAGCCGGTGACGATTTTCTTCTTGTCGGCCCCAATTTCGTTGAGTTTTTCGATATTGGCGCTGGCTAACTCGAAGAAGAGATAATCGTTTCCGGCGCGACGGGCGCTGTCTCCGGTGCAGGTTTCGTCATTGCCGAGGACGGCGAAGTTGATTCCGGCGTGGTGGAGGATGGTGGCTGTCGCACGGGCGATTTCTTGGGCATTGGGATCGAAAGCGCCAGCGCAGCCGACCCAATAGAGGATGTCGAAGTCGGGATTTTCTTCGACTGTCGGAACTTCAAATTCCAGTGGGGCGGCCCAGGCGAGGCGATCTTCGGTCATGTTCCAGGGGTTTGCCAGCCGTTCCATGCCGGTGAATGCCCCTTTTAGTTCATTAGGGAAGTCGGACTCCATCAAGACCTGAGCTTGCCTTATTTGGAGGATGTCAAACATTGGCTCGTTGCCAACGGGGCAGACGTCTACGCAGGCGCCGCAGGCGGTGCAGGCCCAAAGGGCGCTCTCGCTGATGGCGAAATCGAGGAGGCGGATGGGTTCGGCCGTTCCCGAAGCCAGGGCTGCCATATTTTCTTTGATGTAGTAGCGTTTGTTGACTTCTAATGCGGCTGGGGACAGCTCTTTGCCGGTGGTATAGGCCGGGCAGGCATCCTGACAGCGATTGCACATGATACAGGCGAAGGCGTCGAGGATTTGCGTTTGGGGGAGGTCGGTTAAGGTAGATACGCCAAATTGTTCGATGGATTCATCTTCAAAGTCAAGGGAATCTATAGCGCCGAGGGCTGTGCGACGGGGGCGAGTCATATAGTTGAACGGCCCCATGAAGAGGTGGGCGTGTTTGGTGTAGGGAAAGTAGGGCAGGAAGGCAAAAATCATGCCCAGCGCTACCCACCAACAGATATGCCAGCCAATTTCCAGCGTGCTGCCAGACATGCCCGCCCAACTGTTGGCTACCAGACTTGCGAAGGGTCGAAAGGGGTCACTACCTTCGGCCGCAACCAGAAAGCTTTGACCCAAGAAGCGAGAGCCGACGTGAAAGAGAATAAAGAGGCCCACAATGAGCGAGTCGCGTCGAATACCGTCTCGTGCTTTGGGATGGAGCATGACGTTGTCGCGGATAGTTAGGACGGGTTCTTTGGCAATGAACCGGCGAACTAATAGGTAGACGACGCCGACCAGAACAGTGATACTGAAAATGTCTGCTAAAAGTCGGTAGGTATCACCCAGGAAGCCATTCCCTAGAAAGTGGAGATTTGGAATGTAGCCTTCTAAAACATCGGCCGCATTGACCAAAAAGTAGAAGATGAAGCCCCAGGCGACGCCATAGTGGAGAAGAGAGGTCCATTTGCGCCTGCGAAGGATGTTTCCCTGGCTAAAGAGGGCGACCGCTCCCCTGACGACTCGTGCAGGCAGGTCTTCAAAGTTTAGGCTGCCCTGCCCTCGGAGAATGATTCGAAACATTCGACCGAAGGTGACATAGGTGGCATAACCGGATGCCAGAACAACAATGATGAAAAGAATTTTCTCAACGAGGGTAAGCATTACTCTCCTATTATTGAATGGCAGTGACCGGCTGACAAAGATAGTCAGCGGCTGACATGAAGTGGTCAGCGGTTTGCGGTATGCAGTCTGTTCTGCGTGGAATTTGTGGGTTTGTACACAATTCCAAGTTTATCATATGAGAAACGGGTGGACAAAGGAGGGTGATGGCTAACCTGCGGTTGGGGTTGATGTCCCATCTCCGGTTTGCGGGTTGATTGAAATTATTGTTCCTTCTTTTCCAATTCAACCTAATTAACTCTCAAATAACTCCTTGTTTGCTGACACCCATTTGTATAAGTCCTTTATTCCTTCCTGGGGAGAGATATGGGGTTCCCAGTCCAGAAGTTCTTTCGCTTTGCGAATGTTGGCGACGAAGACGCGCTGGTCGCCGGGACGCCAGTCGGCGTAGCGGACGTTTACTGGCCCACCGTGAAGGGATTCCAGTAACGGCCGAAATTCGGTCCAAATGGTGAGAGTGTTGTCTGGCCCGCCGCCGACGTTAATAGCCTGACCGCCAATTTCATTAATCCGTTCCAGGCCGGTTTCATAGGCGCGGATGAGATCGGAGACATGGAGCAGGTCGCGTACCTGTTTGCCGTTGCCGTAAATGGTGATCGGCCGTTCAAGACAGGCGGCAATGACGAAGTGGGCGACCCAGCCCTGGTCTTCAACGCCGAACTGACGACGGCCGTAGATGCAGGATTGGCGGAAGGAAAGGGTTTTTAGACCGTAGATACGGGCGTAGTCAATAACATATTGGTCGCCGGTCCCTTTTGAGCAGCCGTATGGGGAGTGGAAGTCGAGGGGGAAGGCTTCGGGAATGCCCTGGTTGAAGTCGGAGAAGGCATAGCGGGTTTCCTGTTCCTCTATGCGGACGCTTTCCAGGCCGCCATATACTTTGTTGGTTGAGGCGTAGAGAACGGCCGCGTCGGGACAGTGGTTCCGAACTGCTTCGAGGACGTTAAAGGTTCCGAGGGCGTTTATTTCAAAGTCGCGGCGGGGGTTTTCAACGGAGGTGGTGACGGCGACCTGGCTTGCCAGGTGGATAACGGCGTTTGATCCCTGGATGGATTCCACAAGCCAGTCGTAGCTGCGGACGTCGCCTTCGATAAATCGGAGCGAAGTCCTGCCATTTTTCTCAAAAAGGTAGTCGAGATTGGAACGGCCGCCTTTCCTGCTTAAATTGTCGAAAATAGTAACAGCATGACCCTGGGCTAAGAAATGTTCGGCGCAGTTTGTGCCAATAAAACCAGCGCCACCGGTAATGAATATTCTCATGGTGTAGATTGTATCGTGTTTGAAAAGGTTTGGCGATTGGGGGAGAGGGGGATTAATAATTAATGGAAAATTGGTGCATGGCGCTTTTAGCGCTGGTGAATTGTAAATGGCGATCTAACGGCAGTGATTTCGTATAGCTAGGCAGGGGACAAGGTTTTATAGAGGGCGGCCCACTGCTGCTTTAGGAAATCACGGTAGTTTTGGTCAAGGGGTTGGATGGTCATGATGAAGGCGTCTTCATTGCCCTGGTAGTATCGTTTGCGTTCGCCGACGATCTCGAGGCGGTATTTGCTGTAGAGATTTTGGGCGACGATGTTGCTTCGCCGGACTTCGAGGGTGAGGAGGATGGCTTTTGGATTTTTATATTCGTAGGCCAGGAAAAGGCTGTTTAGGAAAAGAAGGTCTCCCAATTTTCGGCCGCGCCATTTGGGGTGG
>JBAPRX010000421.1:0-22939 GCA_049281335.1 Promineifilaceae bacterium (SeqCode) | reverse complement strand
CTTCAACAACCACTCGAGTGCACCTCGCAGATTATCATAGTCTCGTTCCAGAAAATTTAACCACAAAATGAGTTCGCCGCTGCGGAGTTTCGATTGAGATTCCTCGGCCACCTCTAATCCGCCAAACAGCCGCAGCGAAAGCGCTTCAACCCGGTCGGGCGAAATTGTCTGCAGCTTCCGGGCAACTCTCTCGACCGCCATCTGTCGGCCGTCTTTCAGGACAAGAATACGGTCAGCCTGGCGAAGAACAGTCCGGCAATGGGAACGAACAAGACAGGTATTTACCGGGGAAAATCGTTCCCATCGAAGGCTTTCAGTTTCTACGTTTAGGGCGCTTGAAAGGTCGTCAAAGACCAGAAGTTCAGGCTGGCGAATGAACATACGAGCCGCAGTCGTATGCTGGGTCTGGCCGCCGAATAAGCACACCTCTTTCGGCCTGACTATGGTTTCGAGACCCTGCTGCCTTCACGATTCGGGAACGTGAATTGCTGCCTTTGTTTCTGCCCAGGGATTGTTACGAACTCACTGAGCCGTTCCCTCTTTTCTCAGATGATTCCAACTAGCCTAGAGGCAGAATACTTCGGGTTCTACGAAATCAGTGAACGAGGCACTTCCTGGATTGGCTCAGTAGTTTTTGCTGTTTTTGTCCAACTAACCGGCACCCAAAGATTGCCATCGTTTCTCTCATTATTCTTTATTTTGGGTCTGCTGTTGAGTCGGGTGAATATTCGGCAGGCTATTCCTGAGGCTGGCCACGAACCGGCAAGGGTTATCGTTTAGTAGCAGCCTAATTATATTCGTTATCCAATCTTATTTGAAGCTTCTTCCATGACCACATCCGACCAAAACCACCAACAAAGTGGGGAAACAGGAAAATTTTTGATCTTTGAACTTATCAGGAAGTGATTGCGCAGATAAGTCAGGGGGACAACGGCCGCTTGCTCCATCAGCAGACGGTCTGCGGTCGAGAAAAACGCGATCCGGGCTGTCTGGTCCGTCATCGAAAGTGCGTCTTCAAGTTGGGCGGTCAATCCAGGACTGTTCAAAACACCCATTTGTTTTGCGAAAAACTGCCATCGCAGCAATGAGACCGGGTCTGGATAGGAGGCAGTCGCATTGGAAATGACGATATGCGGCCTTTTATCATTCAAACGGGCCATTAATGTTTGCCAATCGGTCGACTCCCATTCAAGATCTAATCCCAAAATTATTCCCCATTGCGCTTTAAGGTAGTTGACCTCATGGGCAGGTCGCATATGAAAAACGCGGATTGGCGGACAGCCAACCCCACCTGGATAACCGGCCTCGGCCAGCAGGCGGTTAGCCTCATCAGGGTCATATGGCAGTCCTATATCAGTTGTATGGCCCGGCATTCCTGGAGGAATAAAGCCGCCATCGGCCGGATATTCATAACCGGCCAGAATGACATTGGCCAACGTCTGACGGCTAATAACCATTACCATTGCTTTTCGAACCCGGCGGTCATCAAACGGCGGTCGCGTCATGTCAAAGATCATATAACCGACCCCAAAATGAGGAGTCGCGATGTATTCGCTGGCATGCTCCGCTTGAATTTGTTTGAGGACTTCTAATGGTGCGCCATGAAGATAAAGTTCATCAACCAGGCCATTGGTGTAGTTAGATAGCCGCAAGGGCCAGGATTCATCCCATCGGTCGACTAATCCAATGGATATATAACCGATATTACCGGTTCGTTTGCCTGCGTATTGGGGATTACTTGTCAGGATCAAGGACTCGTCATCGGTATCTAGCCCAAGTTGAAATGGCCCATTACCGACCAGTTTCCCGGGCTTGGTCCAATCCTCTCCATAAGCCTCGATGGTATGGGAGGGAACGGGAAAGGTCGGCCAACTGGCCAACAAATGCAAAAAGGTGCTGACCGGCCTGTCCAGTTCAACCACTAAAATCAGATCGTCCGGGCTGGAGAGGCCGAGAGTATCAGGATCCTTTTCTTTGCCGGAATGAAAAGTTTG
This sequence comes from Promineifilaceae bacterium (SeqCode), assembly GCA_049281335.1. Classification (GTDB taxonomy): domain Bacteria; phylum Chloroflexota; class Anaerolineae; order Promineifilales; family Promineifilaceae; genus JAKEFB01. The sequence continues at coordinate 20,945 of JBAPRX010000421.1, read as the reverse complement.
GGCACCGCGTATTGGGTAGAGGATATTGGCGTGGGGTGAATTGGTTTCTTTACTCAAAATTCGCTGCCAGGCATAGATGAAATCGGCCGCGATAACCGGCCGTCCATCATGCCAGTGCCAGTCAGGACCCAAATGGAAAGTGTATTTCCGCCCGCCATCCCCAATCTCCCACCGGTCGGCGACAGCCGGCACGATCGCCAATTGGGGTGTCAGTTCCACCAGTCCACAAAAAAGCTGGTGAATCAAACTGCCTGTAAAAGTATCGGCTGCCAGCGCTGGATCCAGCGTCACCGGGCGTAACCAATCCAACCTTAATTCTTCTTTTGGCTTTTGAAAACCACCGGATGGCAAATCTTTGCCAATCCGCTGCCAGAGCGTAAAGCTTGCATCGAAAGCTTTACGAGCCTTTTCGAAATCAAAATTTGTATGGTGTACCAGTCCGACCTTCATATAGGTTTGGGCGGCTATTCTATTTCGGCCCTGCCCCTGAGCTAAATCCAGGGCCATTTCATAATGGCTCAAGGCTTCAACCGGGGCATATTTATCACGAGCCTGATCTCCCGCCAAAAGGAGGTATTTTAGCGCTTTGTCGCTCATCTGCCCGTGGCTGAAGTGCCAGGCTAATTTGGGGGCGATATCCTCGGGTTTATAAAAACCTTCCAATGCCTCACCGATTTCTAGATGTAATATTTCTCTTTCGATTTCGCTCAGAGCCTGGTAGAGATATTGTTGGATGACGGAATGGCGGAAACGGTACTGGTAAAGACGGTAACCGGCCCCTTGTTGGACCCCCACTTCGCTTACCAGGCGGTGTTTTTTGTCGAGTTCCCGGTCTAGTTGCCGGATTAACTCCCGCTCAGAACGATTCAATAATCGGGCCAGGACTTGGACGGTAAACAGTTCGCCTTCAACGCTGGCGGCGGACAATAACTCCTTCAAGGAATGGTCTAAACGACCGGTCCGTTCTCGAATAACCCCCTCAATGCGTGATGGCAGATTGTCCCAGACCAGTTCCTTCCCAACAACCCACCGTCCCTCGTCATCTTGGACAAGATATCCTAGAGCCTGCAAGTTACGCAGCGTCTCAATAGTCATTAAGGGGTTTCCTTCGGTATGGTCACACAAAGTGTAGCGGAAATTGTCATTCAGTTTATTTGGCTGGCTGTCCAGATAGGTATCGACAAAATGCTGGCGTTCAGTATCGGGTATCTTATCCAGGTTTAGATAGATATTGCCGTATGATAACTGCAGTTCGTCCAGAACCTTTTGCAAGGGATGCGAAACTCTGGCGGCAACTTCGTCTGACCTGTAAGCTCCCAGAAGCAGCAGTCGCCCGGCGGGCAGCATTCGGCCGAGATGAAACAGGAGTTTTGCTGAAGCGGCGTCAATCCACTGAAGATCATCCAGGATAAGTAATAACGGCTGTTTCTTCGTCAGAGAAACTAAAACATTAACATATTGGTCAAAGAAGTGATGAGGGCTGTCCTGCTGTTTCTCAGCACTGTTCTGGGTCATTAGCGCTTCAAGTCGTTCTCTTAAAGGTGTATTATTCGGCAGCATCGTCGAAATCCGATCCCGTAAATAGTCAACCGGCAGTAAGGGTCCCAGCAAATCAGATCCCTTCTCGGCCAGCATTTCAAGCACCTGTGGGGCCGCTTTCCGGAGCCGCGCCGCCTGAGTCTGGGTCAAGATACCAGCCATCCATTGCGACTCTAGGCCCCCAACCAGGGCGGCCAGCACCTGCCGAAAGGGCAAATATGGATCGTTACCAATCGTACAGGTTCCAAAGGCTGTCAGTAAGTCGGGTTGACGGGCAGCCAACCGTTGGGCGAAGACCTGAAGTAAGCGGGTTTTCCCCATTCCGGCTTCACCAATGACAAACAGAATCCGTCCCTTTCCGTTCAGCGTCTTCTCGGCCGTTTTCTCTAACTTTTCCAACTCCTTCTCCCGACCGGCAAACGGCATTTCAGCGAGGCTTTGCTCCCCCTGTTCGAACAAGGTTGTGTCGGAAACCGATTGTTTTTGAGGGGATTGGACGGCAGTCGTTGCCCCAACCACATCCCGGAACGCCGAGGCAAATTCGAGGACTGAAGAGAAACGCCTGGCAGGGTCTTTGTCGGTTGCCTTCAACAAGACCTTATCCAGTGCCACCGGCATGTCTGATCTTTGGGCAGACAAAGAAGGGATTGGTTCATGCAGTTGTTTGTACATTAACCCCTGAATTGTGGTGTCGGCAAAAGGGTGTTGGCCGGCCAAGATTTCATACAGTACCAGTCCCAGACAATAGATATCGGAAGCTGGCGACACCGGCTCAGAGAGAATTTGTTCCGGCGAAAGATATTTAGGCGTCCCGATCAGGGCCCCAGCTACTGTTTGTTGGTTTAAGATGGCTAGATCCTTGGCGATGCCGAAGTCGCCTAGATAGGCGTTACCCGCTTCGTCCAGGAGAATGTTGGCCGGTTTTATATCACGGTGGATGATGTCTCGGTCGTGAGCAGTTGAAAGTGCGGCCGAAATCTGATCCACCAAACGTTGGGTAGCCGCTAGACTCCATGGGCCATGGATCAGGGACTCCTGAAGATTCCCCGAAAACCAGCGCATCACCAGAAAAGCCCCATCTGCTTCCCGCCAATAGTCATAGAGGGGCACAACGTGGGGATGTTCCAGTCGGGCCACTAAATGGGCCTCGGCCTCAAAGCGGCGAATGAATTCGGGCTGGTTGGCGTAATGGGGGAGGATGCTCTTAATCGCCACATCCCGTCCCACCGCCGGTTGGTAAGCTCGGTAGACTACCCCAAAAGCTCCTTCGGCGATTTTTTCCCGCAGTTCATACCCACGAACCCCTTTCTCCTTAACCGGGGCAGCATCCAGCTCTCCTGCGACAATCCGATCCCGGAGAGCGATCATTCGCTCAGATGGCTCCAGGCTTAGTTCTTCCTGAATCATTTCTTCTAAGCGCTGGTAATGGGTCAGGGCTTCGTTTCGCTGGCCGTTGCGGGCCAGGGCTTCCATCAGATGCATGTGACCGCGTTCGTCCAGGTCGTCTATATTCAAGTGACGTTGGGCAATTGTTTGAGCCTCACGATTTTCCCCACCTAACAAGTAAATTTCTGCTAGATTGTCCAGGGCATCTAGCATATGTCGGCGATAAAGCTCACGCCGGCTCTGGGCCCAATCCTCGAAATCACTACTGTCGGGCAGGTAGAAGTCGGGCAAGAAATCGCCCCGGTAGAGCTGGATCGCCTCTTGGAGCCATTTTCGGCAGTCGGGGCAGTTGAGAAGGTCCAGGTGCTCGTGGTTGCGTACCTGTCGCAGGAGCCGAGTGAAATTTTGAACGTCAACCTGCCAGTCAAATTCGGGATTGATGGAGACGGATTCATTGTCGGATAACAGGAAATCTACGGGGCCGTCGTTGACTGCCTTGCGAAGGAAATAAGTGGTCTGGCGCAGATTCTGTTGGGCTGACTGTTGGGGCATGCCGGGCCAGAGGAGGGTCATTAGGCTTTCGCGGTTACCGGCACTCCCACCCCCATTGGCTGCCAGATAGACAAGCAGAGCTTTGACCTTGTTGGTCCGAAATTTGGCGAGCGGCCGTCCCGCCAATGTTGCCTCAAAAGGGCCAAATAGTGTCAATCTTAAGGCTGTCATGGTGACTCCTTCATCCAATTCCCACAAAAACCATTTATTATCAGACATTTGAGACCGGTGAGGGGCGGTGCTGGCTGTTTGACCACCAATTCCCAGGTGAAGGTGTTTCTGACAATGAATAGTATAACACATCAGATTAGTGAGCGTGAACAGGTTATAAGGCTAAGATACGCCTTTTGTGTCGTCGAACTGGTCTACTCTCAAAAAGACGCGGGTAGGCTTGTGGAGTAGGACATATCCTGCTGCTTCCGGGCGATGATGGATTCCCACCTACGTGGGAATGACAGGCCCCTGAAGCAACCGGAAGGCAAGGGGGGCAGCCTGAGATTTCCGGAAATGGCCGCAAAATCCTTGAAATGTCTACGCATTTGGTCCGTTTGTTTACGCTGCTCGTTATTTTTGTTGACGGCTTGTTTACATCGGGTCGCTATGATGAGGGCATAGTTGATTAACAAAGCGGCCCAATAATAGCCGCACCAAAAACAAGGAGAAAATCTAATGAAAACTCATACCAAATCAGTTCTGTTCGCAATCGCCCTCGTGATGTTCCTGGCCCTGGCCATGACAGCCTTTCTCGGTCTTTCCGGCAGTGTGGATGTTGCCGGAAGCAACATTCCCAAACCCTTCGCCGGTGACAAAACGATTGCCAGAACAAACAATCACAACAACTCTAACGCTAGCAGTCAGGATGGCTATGCCATCGCCGGCGGCTCCGTCATCCCCAGACCGTAACCGAACAACTGAATATATCCAATCAAAAAGGCGGCCTTCGGGCCGCTTTTTCTTTACCTGGTTGCCACCCCTGGTCTATAGAACTTCTGGAATTCACCGGCCATCTTCCATTCCTCTAAAAAAAGGCGCCTGGGAAGCCAAATGTCTACGCTTTCTCACATTTTGTTGACGCGAATGTCTCTTGTTGTTGACGGGCTGTCTACTGCCACATGACATGATTGTGGCATAGATGATTTACAGGTCTACCCACTTTGATAAAGCCTTTTCTTCGCCAGCGAGCAAGATCTAAGGATCCACAAGATTTTTAATAGGAGTCAGCAAAATGTCTATCTCAACAGCTTTTCAACCGGGAACAACTTCTTATCCAAGAGGATTCGACACGGAAGATGCGGAAAGCCGCCTACCATTCGGACTAACAACGGCCGAAGTCGAAAGCCGCCGCAAGGCCGGCCAGGGAAACGACGCCGCCATCCGCACCAGCCGCAGCTATGGGGAAATCATCCGCTTCAATTTACTCAATCCCTTTAATGTCATCCTCTTTGTTGTGGGTATGGTCTTGATTGCCCTCGGCCGTTTTAACGATGCCTTCTTCAGCGTTGCGCTGGTCCTGTTTAATTGCATCGTCGGCACAATTCAAGAAATTCGTGCCAAGCGCAAGCTGGACGAAATCGCGCTCCTGACCCGGCCCAAAGTCACGGCCGTTCGGGATGGCATCGAAGCCGAATTAGATCCAGCCGAATTGGTCGCCGGAGATTTCCTCCTTATAAGACCCGGCGACCAGGTCGTTGTAGATGGTACCCTGGTTACCGGCGGCGCCCTGGAAGTTGATGAATCGCTGCTAACCGGTGAGTCAGATGCCGTGCGTAAGCAAATTGGAGACACCCTTCTCTCCGGTAGCTTTTGTGTGACCGGTCAGGCCTATTATACGGCCGAAAAAGTAGGGACCGATAGCTATGCAAACAAATTGACCGCTACAGCACGCCAGTTCAAGGTAGTCCAGACACCGTTACAGCGCGAGGTCAACCTGGTGCTGCGCGTCTTGACCATCATCGCGGTTTTTTTAGTTGCCATCCTTTTTACCAAAACTGTTTTGTATGCCGTACCCGCCGTTCGATTTGCTCAAATCGCGGCAATTGTCATGGGTATTATTTCAGCTGGTTTATTGTTCACCATCATCCTGGCCTACGCCTTGGGCGCAGTACGACTCCTGGACAAGGGCGCATTGGTCCAACAATCCAACGCCATTGAATCTTTGAGCCATGTTGACGTCCTCTGCACCGATAAAACCGGCACATTGACTACCAATCAGATTACATTCGACAATATACTACCTCTGGGGCAGCGGGAACAAAATGTGAAGGAATGGTTGGGCCATTTTGCTGCGAGTGTCCCGGCCGGAAACCAGACAATCCACGCGCTTCGGGCAGCATTTCCAGGAAGCGCCTATTCACCAGTGAATGAGGTGCCCTTTTCTTCCGCTAGAAAATGGAGCGCCCTCTCTTTCCACAAGCCTACCATTGGATTGTCTGGCTCCTTCATCCTTGGCGCACCGGAAATGCTGCAACCCTACCTGGGTGATGCCTCAACATTCTCCGACCAGCTAGCGGCCTGGACGGCCGAAGGGCTGCGGGTGTTGCTCTTTGCCCACAATTCTGAAGAGGTCCATCTGTATGATGCCAATGAAGAGCCGGCCCTCCCAAGTCTGACACCGCTGGCCTTGATTAGCTTCCGGGACGAACTGCGCCCCCAGGTTCAGGAGACGATTGCTGGATTCAGCAACTCCGGGATTGACCTGAAAATTATCTCCGGCGACCATCCGGAAACAGTGACCGCTCTTGCCCGACAGGCCGGATTACCGATGGATATAAAAGCCATTTCCGGCAACAAAGTTGACCTGGCCGAGGATATGGAACTGGAGGAAATTGTTGAAACGACGACGGTATTCGGCCGTATTACACCCGAACAAAAGCAGCGGTTGGTTGAGGCACTGCGACGGAAAGGTCACTATGTGGCAATGATCGGGGATGGCGTGAATGACGTACTTTCTTTGAAGACGGCTGATGTCGGCGTCGCTATGCAAAGCGGCAGCGGTGCCGCCAGAGGTGTGGCTGATATAATTCTTCTGAACGACTCCTTCGGCGCGCTGGTTCCTGCATTTAGAGAAGGGCAGCGCATCGTCTCCGGGATGGGTGACATCATGCGAGTCTATCTGCCCCGGCTGCTAAGTGTAGCCCTAATGATTAATATCCTGGCTCTCTTGGGAATGGGTTTTCCAACAGTGCCGACCCAGGAAGCATTCACCACCATCCTGACAGTAGGTATTCCAACTATTTTACTGACAATTTGGGCCAAAGTTGGCCAACCGCCAAAACGACTCCTTCCCAAAATATTACCCTTCATCAGTCTAGCCATGGTCCTCATCGCCATATTCGGAACGGTGGTTTACGGCAGTGTATATACCTACTTTTTAAATGCCAGTCACCTGGAAACGGTCACACCGGAACTCGCAAAGTGGATAGAAGAGTTTGTTGGATTCTCACTGGATTCACCGGATATGTTCCAGAAAGAAGCAGCCGGGCTGATCGCTCAATCAGCATTGACCCTGTTCCGGGCCTTGACCGGCATCTTTATTATCCTATTCATCGCACCCCCGACGAAGCTATTCGCTGCGGAACGGCCGATTAGCCTTGACAAACGCCCCACAATACTAGCCGGGTTGATGCTAATCCTTGGTGTTGTCTTCGTAACCGTACCAGGTCTCCGCTCATTCTTTGGACTAGAAGCCTTAACAATAATACCCCCGGCTCTTTATGGCGTACTTTTTCTGGCTGTAATGTTCTGGTTTGTCGCAACACGGTTTGCACTTAAAAAATCAACGACCTTGGCAATCCAGGGATAAGGGTAGATTTATAATATATTTGGAGAATACTCTAACAAGGTTTGTCTCTCAAGGACAGACTGGGAAATAATCGAAATAATGTTTGAATAAGAGTTTAAAACCCAATGAGATTCGAACCTTTTTCAAGGAGAATTTAAAACGGAAAAGCATTTTTACGGCGCTTCTTGAAGTATGTGAATGAAACCCTTTCTTCAGAAATCGCCGATTGTTAAAGGATTCCACAAAATACGGTTCAATTTTGTCGGACCAACAATCTGCTACGTATTTACGCAAGCCGTCGGATCCTATAACGACCACCTCCACGCTTACTGCTACCAGACAGAAGCCGACCGCCTCTTTGCAGAACTCGCGCCTAATCCAGCTTCGGCCGATCTCCCTTCCCACTTTTATGTGCCTGACCTGTTCTATATCGAGTGCGGCAATATCCAGCTCGCCTTGAGCGACAAAGAAATTCAGATAGTCGCCCATGTAACGATTGGGGAGCCCCTAAAAGAACCACCATTTTGTTTGTAAGGCGGCCAGTGTTTCCTGTTTTACAATGCCCGACAGGCAATAATCCTTAACAGTATTGGCAGATTTGCGCCGCTACTTACGGCCGTAATGACTGGCTGCGCTGACTCGGACAACTTGAACGTGGATGGAGAAGCACTCGTTTCAGTTGTGGTCAGAAACGGCCGAGCGCGCTGTATGTGATATTGGCATTCATGGGGTTATTGCCAAAAACCGGGGTTTTCAGTTCAACATGTAAGGATTACATGACAAAATTGTCGAGAATGGGCGACATACTTGGCCACAGTAATCTTTTACCATATTCTCTGACAACCTATCTTTTAAAATTGACATTGGCTCACTCAGAACAATTGTTCAAGTTGACCATCGGTCAATGGAGAATATACAAATGAAAAAGCGCCCCTGGATTCTTATTCTTATCCTCTTATCAACTGTTTTGATCATCTTTCTGGCATTGCCCAGATTCGCTTCGGCCGTTTCTATCATGGAACAACAAAACGGTCCGGCCTTCACCGTGAACACCATTGACGACCACGACGACGGGCAGTGTACGGCAGGCGACTGCACCTTGCGGGAAGCCATCAACGCCGCTAATGCCATGACCGACACCAACACCATCACCTTCAGTCTGAGCGGAACAATTGCTTTGACGGCAACCCTGCCGGGCATAACAACCGAGGTGGATATTGACGGCGCAGGGCAGCAAATTACCGTCAGCGGCAGCAATGCCTATCGCGTCATGGTTATTTCCAATACGGCGACGGTCAACCTCGTCAACCTGACCATCGCCGACGGTTTTATCAACGACGCCGGCCAAAATGGGGCCGGCCTCCTATCCTATGGCACGCTGACAGTCACCAACAGCACCTTCACCGGAAACAGCGCCCCTTTCTCGGCTGGCGGAGCCATCAACATTCGAGGCGGCAGCGCAGCGTTTGTCAACAGTACCTTCTCCGGCAACAACGCCCAGAATGGAGGCGCCATTTACATCTACGGCGGTCTAATTACCATCATCCACAGCACGATATCTAGTAACAACGGCGGTGGATTTTCCTATCTTTATGGCATAACGACCTTCTACAACAGCATTATTGCCAATAACCCCGGCGATGATGATTGCCATTATTTTGGCACTGGCGGACTCCTCTACGTTGACAACTATAACCTAGACAGCGACGGAACTTGTGATGACGCCACGACCCAAACTGCCGAACAACTCAATCTTGGCCCCCTGGCCGACAACGGCGGCGACACCCAGACGATGGCCCTCCTGGCCGGCAGCACGGCCGTAGACGCCGCCGACCTCTCCTACTGTCCCCCAACCGACCAGCGCGGAGCGGTCCGGCCTTTCGGCAGCGGCTGTGATGTCGGCGCATTTGAACGGGTAAACACCGCCCCATTGGGGGCCGCCGATGCCTATGACACCGATAAAAACTCCCCACTTATCGTTTCCGCTCCGGGCGTCCTGGACAATGACATCGATGGCGAGAATGACCCACTGACGGCCGTCCTGGTCAGCGACGTCAGCAGCGGTACCCTAAACCTGGAACTCGACGGCTCCTTCACCTATACCCCGAATCTTGACTTTGTCGGGGAGGATATCTTTACCTACAAGGCCAACGACGGCAGCCTGAATTCAAATACCGCTGCGGTGACAATCACGGTCAATTACGTCTGCCCCACCTTCCCAATCGCGGTCGGCAATGAATCGGAGCTGAATGAGGCCGTTAACTGTTATAACGCCCTCTCCACCCCCGGCAGCTACGACATCAACATCACGGCCGACATCACCCTGACCGCCCCGGTAACCTCGGTCGGCAACCCCAACAACGCCTCCCTCCAGATTAACGGCGGCGGCCACACCATCGACGGCGCAGGCGCTTACCGCCAGTTTACAATTGCCGATGGCGATGTGACCATCGACAACGTTACGCTTCAAGACGGTCTGGCGACCAACACCTGCACCGTCACAGCCCCTTCACCCCGCTGCGGCGGCGCGGTCCATATCAGCAGTTCGGCCGTCCTGACCCTGAGCAACTCGACCATCATGAACAGCACAGCCTCTCTTGGCGGTGGGCTGTTCAACCAGGGGGGCATCGTGACCATCAGCAGCAGCGCCATTTTGAGCAACTCGACCAACTATCGGGGCGGCGGCATCGGCAACCGGGACGGGCAAATGACTATTGTTGACAGCACCATTGCCGGTAACGGCAGCGCTTATGGCGGCGGCATCTCCAACGAATCGACCGGCGTCATCACCATAACCGGCAGCACCCTTTCCGGCAACTATGGCTCGCTTAGCACCGGCGCGATGTACAGTGAAGGCGACGCCATGACCCTCAGCAACAGCACCATCTCCGGCAATTTCTCGTCGAGCGGTGACATTAGCGGGATATTGAACAATTCCGACACCGCACTGGTTGTCAATACCACCATCGCCAACAATACGGCCGACACCGGTCCCGGCTTTTCCCAAGGCAGTGGCAGCCTGACCCTTCGCAACAGCATCATCGCCGGTAACGGCGGCAGCGGCGACTGTTCCGGTGTGACCGGTGCCTATGCCGATGACACCAACCTCGACAGCGACGGCAGCTGCGGCGACGCGGTGCAGTCGGCCAATATCAACCTCGGCCCGCTCCAGGACAACGGCGGCCCGACGTTTACCCATGCTTTGCTATTCGGCAGCGACGCCCTGGACGCCGGTGACAGCGTCATTTGCGCCGCCGCGCCGGTCAACGGACTTGACCAACGAGGTATGGTCCGCCCCCAGGGAGCAGGCTGTGACATCGGCGCTTATGAAGCCGCTCCTTTTGAAATCCGCACTCTGTCGGTCATCCTCTCTGGGACGGGACAAGGAACCGTGTCCAGCACCCCGGCTGGAATTGACTGTATGCCGGACTGTTCAGAAGATTATGAAGTTGGGACGGTCGTGACCTTGACGGCCGCTGCCCAATCCGGTTCGATCTTTTTCGGTTGGCAGGGACCCTGCAGCGGCACGGGCGACTGTGTGGTGACGATGGACCAGGCGATGACGGTGACGGCCGTTTTCACCCTCGAAATCACCACCTACCAGACTTACCTGCCTTTTGTGTCTAAGCCGTAGGGGACTCGAACCGGGACGGCTACCAGGACCGGGTGGAGTGGAAATATGGGACGGACAAGGATAACCCCATCTCCCATCCCCAACCTGAAATTCTGGCCGGCTTCGTCAGCAGCCGTAACGGCGACGAAGTCACGGTCCTCCTGAAGCTGGCCAACAGCGGCAGCATTGACGCCGTCATGTACGCTCCGGATGACACAGTTACTATCGGGAACAACACCGTTGGCGGGAATGGCCGGATGCGGCCCGGAACCGAGATAGCGGTCGGCAGCCTGGTACTGGGACCTGACCTGTCAAACTGGACAAACAGCACCGCCATGCCTTACGCCAATGGTAACTACACCGGCATCAGCGATAAGACCATTACGAGACCAGAAAAAACCGAGGGCAGATTGATTCATGAATACAAGCCATCAGCTTTCATCACTGAACAATTGCAGTCTGGCGAACTCGCGTTGGCTCCTTTCACAGGAGGGCGGAAGGCTTGCCCCCGAAATTTTCTGGTCTCTATTTAGATAAGTTTGCCGGCCCAACTGGCACCAGCCGCCTTATTTATTGGCAGATAACTATTCGATACTATGTTTGACAGCATACAGTGCCGCCTGGGTGCGGTCTGCCACTTGCAGCTTGCCCAGAATAGTGCTGACATAGCCTTTGACGGTGCCTTCGGTTAAATGCAGAGCGTCGGCAATTTCCTTATTGCTGTGGCCCTGGGCGATAAGGCGAGTAACATCTGTTTCCCGCTCCGTTAAAATTTCCAGCAAATTAGGGGCAGCTGGAGTGGCAACTTGCTTCATAAGCTGGCGCTGGGCTTCAGGATGCAGTGTTGGTTCCCCACGAGCGGCAGAATGAATGGCTTGTAACAAATCGGCTCTAAGCACATCTTTGAGCAGGTAACCTACAGCACCCGCTTGTATAGCGTCCGGGACGCGCTGATCCTCAGCAAAGCTGGTTAGCACCAATACCTGACAGTTCGGGTATTTTTGTCGGATTTGAGTCGTAGTAACAATGCCATCCATCTCCGGCATAACCAGGTCCATCAGAACTACGTCGGGCTGCAACTGGCCAATGCGGGCCAGGGCTTCGACCCCATTGTTAGCATCACCCACCACCTCAATATCGGTTTCTTCACTCAACAACATCATTAAGCCCTCGCGGACGATGGCATGATCATCAACGATCATCACTTTGACAGGCGTACTCATCTTGTTCCTTCCTTTATTATTGGCAGGGTTGCCTGAACGGCCGTTCCATGCCCTGGTGTTGAGCGAATCTCTAAACGGCCGTTTAATGCTTCTGCCCGCTCTTGCATGGTACGCAAACCGAGAGCCTCTGGTGAACGGTCGTTGCCTTGTTCCGGGTCAAATCCCACACCATCATCCTCGATTTGGAGACAAACGGCCGTTTCAGCCACAGTTAGGCAAATCTTAACTGCTTTAGCTCTGGCATGTTTTGTCACATTGTTTAAGGCTTCTTGCACAATGCGGAACAGGGCAATTTCCATCGGCAAAGGCTGTGAATAGTATTCTTCGGTATCCAGCGCAATCTCTGGCCGCTCCAGCTTCAGCGATTCAACGTGCCGCGTCAAAGCCGACACCAACCCATCACGCCGCAGTCTAGTGATGCCTGGTAAGGTTACGCCACTCTCCGTAGGCAGCGGTGGTGGGTCTGAGGTGCGTAACTCGAACAAGAGTGCCCGCATTTCTGCCAACGCGCTTTGGCTAAGTTCTAATAGACGGTTCACTCGCCGCTCTCCTTCCGCTGGCTCACGGTGCCAGGCTGGTGAGACGGATTGAGCCACCAGCGTCATACTGAAAATAAGCTGGGTCACAGAATCGTGCAGATCGCGGGCCAATCGCTGTCGTTCGTGTAACACAGCCACTTCTTGACTGCTTTGTATAAGCAATAACTGCTGCCGCCTTGTGTCAATGGCGGTGGCCAGTTGGGTGGCCGTAACCTGATAGGGCCACAAATCGCTCTCTTTCCATTCATAAGCGGTCGAGCTGGGATGGGTCAGGATGACGACACCAATACGTTGACGGCGCACAATAAGGGGGATAAAGGCTAACGCTGGTCGGCCCGATTCAGCCTGCAAGCGGCGCAATTGCGAATTGGCTCTGGGATCTTTATGGACGTCTGCCATAAAAATCGTTTGCCCTTGATCGAGCAGCGGATCGAGCACATCGCGATTATAAGGTAAACGGATGTTTGTAAGGCTTAAATCTTCATGGGGTGACCAGACGCCACGTACGATAACGGCCGTACGCTCACCAAATTCATTAAACTCATAAAGCGCGATGGTACAGACATAATGACCACGTACAGCTACATGTTGCAAATAGGCCTTAATCACGTCATCTACATCAAAGGCATAAGTCATGCGGCGGCTGGTTTCATACAAAAGCTGCGTCTCAGCTAAATTGCTTTGCATCTCATCAAAAAGGTAGGCGTTAGAAATGGCCACACCTAGTTGATCAGCCACAAGCTCCAAGTTGGCAGCTTCGTCAGGGTCAATGCGGCGTGTCGATTCCACATTCAACACACCAAGGAGACGGTTACCCACGACAATGGGCAATGCTAGCTCAGAGAGAATGTCTTCGGCGCCAGGAATGGGTAGGTAGTGAGGATTCTGGTGCACATTGGTAACAAGGATGGGCTGACGAGATTGCGCCGCTAGGCCAATAATTCCTGTGTCTATGGGTTGGCAATAGGAGGCTCGGGGGCTTTTGGCATAGACACCGCTGCTGGCGGCGAGTACCAACAGGTGTGGATCCTCACGGTCGATAAGCAGAACGGCTGCATTGGGATAGGCAAGCTCTTCGTCTATAGCCGTAACGGCCGTTTGCAGCAAATCATCAAGCTCTAATGTAGCGACTATCAACTTGCCAATCCGGTTAAGCGTAGCCTGGCGTGTTGCACGTTGTTTTTCGGCAGCGAATAGACGGGCATTGACGATGGCCGCGCCCAACTGATTCCCGGCCACTTCCAATAAAGCTACATCCGCTTCATCCAGCATCTCGCTTGATTCTACGTTAATGACACCTAAAAGCTGGTCGCCGACGATAATAGGAATACCGATAGCTGCTCGGATATCAACAACACCTGGGATAGGCAGGTAGCGCGGATCGTTTTGAGCATCGGTGATCAGGATGGAATGGCGACTGCGAGCGGCTGCACCGATGATACCTTCCTCAATAGACTGGCGATAGTCAACAGGTAGATGTTCACTATAAATGCCACTGCGTCCTACCAACATTAACGTTTCCAAATCTTGTGGATCAACCAGCAGAAAGCCACAGTTGGTGTAATCGAGGTGTTCGCGTATGGCATCTACGGCCGTTTGCAGCAATTCATCTAATTCTAGCGTACCGCTAATGATTTTACCGATACGAGCCAAAGTTTGCTGGCGAACAGCACGCCGTTTCTCAGCAGCAAAGAGGCGAGCATTTTCGATGGCAATAGCTGCGTGACGTGCCAGTTGAGAAAGTAGCTCAATGTCTTGTTCGACAAATTGTCTAGGCGGATCGGCTCCAATACCAAAAAAACCAATCATGCGACCATGCCAGAAAATTGGGAGACCAATCACCGCGTCCTGTATCAAATCCGGTTGCACAGGATGGGCTAATTGGTCATATCGGTTCAGGATGAGTGGCTTCTGCAGAGCCCAGACTTGGCCGGCTAGCCCTTCGCCTACGGCCATTTCCATGCCTAGTTCGTTGGCAGGCATTTTATAAGCTGCTTCGGTGCGGACTACCTGGCATTCCTCATCTACCAAACCGATTGTGCCCCGCTCACCATCCAGTAATTCGCAGGCACTTTTGATAATGCGCGTCAGCAACGGCCGTAATTCCAACTCGCTGCTAATCGATTCAATAATCGCCCGCAAGCTTTCCTGCTGGCGCAGCATCTTTTTTACATGGGCAGCATCCTGATCCGTCATGTTAGTAGCTTACCTCGGCTACTATCTACAGGGCAAATATGAATATGGACTCATATCATCCACAGAAGCCCGTAGATTGTTTCCTAGATATTGGCATGGTATCTTGTCTTGCAGGACTCGGACTGGGAAAATAGCTGACTGTGGCCAAAACCACGTTGGGATATATCTTAAACATATCCTCAACGC
This sequence comes from Promineifilaceae bacterium (SeqCode), assembly GCA_049281335.1. Lineage (GTDB taxonomy): Bacteria > Chloroflexota > Anaerolineae > Promineifilales > Promineifilaceae > JAKEFB01. The sequence continues at coordinate 5,930 of JBAPRX010000421.1, read as the reverse complement.
CGACCAGGTTCAATATAGATTTTAGGCGCATATGGACATTGACGAGGCGAATATCACCGCCTTGCTGCCGTATTAGTTCAGCTACCTGCAACAACGACTTGACGCCGATGCTATTCAGGAAATCCACCTTTTTTAGGTCAATGACGATGCGTGTGAAGTCGATGGCAACTTGCTTCTCGATTCTCTGTAATAACTGTGGCGCGGTAACGGAATCAATACGGCCGTTTGTCGCTAAAATAGCGATGTCGTTGTAATGTCTTGTGCGAATTATCATGATTTTTCACTTTAGCTGGAACGACTCGAAATAAGCCGCCTGTCATTTTATGCGGATACTGGTTAATTGATCTTTTGCTAAGATTTAGGCGCTTACTCATAGGGAAGGAATCCTGATAAAAATTAGGAACGAATTTATTTTTCACCCGCCAGGTGTGGCCAGGGATGAGAACGACGCGTAACACCTTGTTTGGCAAAAGCTTGAGCCATATTCAAGCGCATCATCTGCTGCTCCAAACAGGTCTGGCTTGTCAGCAAATTAGTGATATTAACTTGATTGTCTCTGTAAGCGGTTCGTACTTTCTGCAATTGTTTATCATATTTGTAATTCATAATTTATCTCCGTATGTTGAAATTAGTTTTTTTAAAATTGAGTGTGTCGCTTCGCTAATGGACAGATTACCATTCAAATGACCCAGGCAGGGACCTGACTTTGTCCTTAAAGGGGTTGGGACATTTTTGGGATTTGAACCCGTATCTCACGAGCTCCGTAATCGATCCGATTGTAGATCACGCTCCCCGCATGAGTCAGCAACCGCATCATCGGCCGATTTGAAGGCAAAACATAAGCGTCAAAGAAACGAACCCCAGCCTTCCGAGCAACTTTGATCAATTCACGTAGTAACTGACGGCCGATCCCTAACCCTTGATAAGAATCCTCAACCACAAACGCCGTCTCCGCAGTTGCTTCACCTGTGACCAGATAATACCCCAGCCCAACAATCTGCTGTTCCTTCGCTGGGAGCACCGCCACAATCGCCGCGCCGTTCATCCCGTCTAGTTGGCAAACTTGCTCAATTTCTTGACGAGTGGGAACTCGAGGTAGGTGGTAGCGATTATAAAGAGATGTCGTCGAAAGACGGCCGTGCATCGCCACAAGCAAATCAACATCACTCGTCTGCACCGGGCGAAGCGTAAGCCCCCCTGAAGAGGTCATCTCGGGGAAAAATTGTCTCATTAAAGATGTAATTTGGGAGTTGGTTAACATTTTGAATCCTTTTGAATAAAATCAATATTAATCTTTTGTTTTAGATTCCCGTTTGGGCATCTACAAACAGAATACCACTTAGATGTCCCAGGCGGGGCCTAACTTTGGCCTCAAAAGGATTGGGACATTCTTGGGACAGGCAATGTCCCTGTAAGATGAAAGATGTCATCTGCTTACTTAATACCAGCTTGCTGAGCTATTTCCGCTGCCTCAAAACGGTCTTTGACTTCAAGCTTTTTTAATAGTTGAGAGACATAGTTGCGCACCGTTTTAGATGTGACGGTAAGCCGCTCCGCAATGACGCTGTTGTCTAAGCCCACGGCCAACAGTTCCAACACTTCCCGCTCACGGTCGGTTAGTACCGGTAGTTTTACGGCCGTTTTCTCTCCAGGTTGTTCAGCCGATTGCACAAACCATTGGATGATATGATTGGCAATTTTGGGGCTAAATACTGCTCCGCCGGCGGACACAAGCCATAAACCAAGCGCCGGACATCGCTTAAAGTCTGGTCAATATCTCTTTCCAGGTCGTTGAGGATAGCGGCCGTCTTAGCCGGAGCCTTTTCTAACATGTCCCGAGCGACACCGATGCGAAATATTTGCACGGCCAGTGTCGGCCCCAAGCCATCATGCAACTCTCGCCGGAGGCGGCGGCGCTCCTCCTCCCGTGCTGTCACAATCTTCTGGCGCGAGACTTGCAAACTTTTGTTAAGCGCTTCCAGGGCTCGCTCACTCACCTGTAAATCTTGATTCAGCCGCACTTGCTCCTCAGCAAAGCCGCGATATTTGTCGAGTAATTCTTGGTAAAAGGTACGGATATAACGCACAAAAAAGACCATGACTAGCATGGTCACGATAAATTTCAACGTGGTAAATTGGGCTGAATAATCAAGCAGCGGGGCGACTGGGTGACCGCTGCCATCGCGATAGAGTACCCAAATCAGGGTAATAGACATCGTTCCAAAGGTTATAAACATCCACGGTCGCCAGCCGTAGAGCATGGCTACAATAACGGCCGTAAACAGCGCAATATCCCCAAAACCGCGCGTACCTCCATAAAGAACGAACACTGGTGGCACAGCCAAATGGATACAAAACACAAAGAGTCCTTTCGTAATCTGGCCGTAGCGGGTTCTAATGAGTATGAAGTTCGCCAGCACAAGGCCATAGAGCATTACTTGCATCACGAGCGAAAGGGGATTGACTGGCTCACCTGCGATGCGCCGCGCAATAAAGGTGACAACTAGAACAAGGATTGTGACGCTCCACAGACCAACCCACAGTTGGTTGCGCCGCCGGTCCAGCTCATCGTTATGCAGTTGGGTAGCTACAACTAGCGGATGCTCTTCACCTAATGAAGAGATATCTAGCTCAGATTCGTTTATTATCAAAGTGTCTTCCCATATCTTGTTGCTTTGTAACAGGATAGAAGAAAACGGCCGTAGATACAGCTAGCCTAAGAGAGCTTTATGCTATGCAAAAAGATATGAAGGAACCCTGACAAAAGTTAGGGAATTACAAACCAGCGTCTCCGTAACCTGCAAAACCTTGTCAGTTAGGCTTACCTAGAAATTGCAAGAGTGTTGGTTGTTATTGAAATTGAATGATTTAGTTTCTTGTGAATCTCATTTTTACAATCTGGGTGTTTCTTCATATCCCCCCAATCTGGTATATTTCAAAAGTTCTTCTCGAGTACAAAGTGTCAAAAACCGCATTGATTAACGGGTCATAGCTGCTTTTACTCGACTGAAATGTACTGGACTATACCTTATTGGGGCGTCATGAAGTGCGCCGTGAAACGACGAGATTGAATTGAATCTGGAAGATTCTTTTATGAAAGGCGTACCTAAACCAGTCTAGAAACGTTCAACTCGCACGGAACACGGGATGGCCTAAACATCGAGAGATGCAAGGTCACGGAGCAATCATAATGTAGTCGTGAGGGTAAATCTAACCCTGAAATGGGCAAGTTAATCGTCTCACCAAGGAGAATGGGAAAGCCGTTTTCAGGGCGAAGGATCAGGTGAGGGCTTGCCGGAAAAGCGGAATATTTCTTTATTCGCACCTCGCCAGCTTCAACTGCATTAATGAACTTCCCTGGAGTTTTTACGGCACCAGGCAAGCACCTTGCCTAATTCTCAACCGCTCCCAATAATTTCAAAGCGGCCTTTTGGGCTGCGGTCACACCTGTAACGCCCGTGATATTGGTCCCTTCGTAGGGGCCAGGTATCGGTAGGACCTTCAAACAGTATCCGGTCTTCTTATCCCACAGTCGGATTGTGCCATCAACAGTTTGTTTCTGTGTTGGACACTGCTTTTCCCGATCGCCATCTCGCTATTGACGATGTTCCTGCCGAGGGTGACCGAGTCGTAGCCCGAACGACTATGACTGGTACTCACCAAGGCGAAATGCAGGGGATTCCCGCTACTGGGAAACCTATTACCCAGCCTGCAATCACTATTTTCCGTCTGGCCAATGGAAAGATCACGGAAGGCTGGTACGCCTCCGACAACCTCAACATGATCAACAGTTAGGCATTTGATGCCCATGGTTATGAAAGGAGATCAATCACATGAGAAGCGATATGGCAAGACCTGATATAGAAAGTTCGATTTGGATCGAACGACCACCTGAAGATATTTGGGACTTCTTATCTATCGTATCTACCGATACTCAATGGCGCAACGGCATCACCGATGGAAAGTGGATTTCAGATCCACCCCATGGTGTAGGTTCAACGGGCTTACACCTCGTTGAAGGCATTGGCGATTGGCCCTGGCAAGTGACTGTGTTCGAAAAGCCACACATCTGGGCTTGAGAAGTCACCGGCGGTAGATTCGAAGGTACTCATGGCGCCTATCGTATAGAGCCTGAAGGTAATGGTAGCCGTTTTACAATGGAAACACGTTGGAAACGGAGCGTTATTATCAAACTCCTCGGGCTCATATTAAAGGGAAGGATAAAACGCGGGAATACCTCTGATCTGAAGAAGTTGAAAATCATTATGGAATCTTGATGCCTGATTATGAAATAACAAATAGGCGTCATTCCTGCCCCAGAAGCAGCTTGAAAAGTGTGAGCCTAATCTTGGTTGAATACATACCTATTTAATACAAGGCGTGGATAGCCATAGTTGTCCTGCGCCGATTAATGAATCAAAGGAGAAATAAAATGAATTTACGTAACCTGTTTCGAGTTACTGCTGTCTTCTTGTTGATTATCGGCCTTTTTTGGCTCCTGGCTCCGAAAGCGACCCCCGATTCTTTAGGAATCGAATCGAACCCCTATGCATTGTATCTCGTTCGAGTGCTTGGCACGTATAACATCTCTTTAGCCGTTTTGGCTTTCTTCGTGAGTGGGATGGCACACTCACCTACCCGCCAGGCCGTAGTGACCGTTTTTATCTTGCAGCAGTTGTTGTCTCGGATTATGAACATAATTGCTGTGATCGGCGGCGGCGTGCCTGGAGCTTCAGTATTGCCTGGTGCTGGCCTCAACTTCTTGTTTGCTCTGGCTTTTGCTTACTTCCATTTCGTCCGACCGGAAGCAACTGTGACGCCGGGGTTACAATCCTAAAACTGTCAAACCCGCGTTGAAGTACTTAAAAGACGGATAGCGCCTTCAGCAAAACCAAGTACAAGGCCGAATGCCAGAGAAAACGAATTCTCTGGCATTTCCGTTTCATTATCGAATCCTCACCCTATGACTAACAGCCAAAAGCAAATTAGTAGTACAGCCAAACGTACTAATCGGTCAAGAAAAAACAGTTTTGTGAGGATCCTCATAAGGTGTATTTGGCGGTGTTTTGTAATGGTAGTTATGCGAAGTGAGGTTGGAAAAGATTTACTTGTTTGGTGCTGGTCATTTTCTGTTGTGTGTCAATACTCAACAAGTTCAAGGCGATAACCCGTCCCACGGACAGTTTTTATATATTTTGTCCGGCTGCCAACCGGGCTGATTTTACTACGCAACCGGCTTACCAGGGTTTCTATTCTGTCTTTTTCCAGGATTTTTCGGTCCCCTTCCGAGACATCTGGCGTGTAGGAGACGTTATAGACTTCTTCGATAATATCGGCTCGACGACAGAGTTTGTTTTTATGCAGGTATAAGTAGAGAAGGGTAAGATACTCAAGAGAAGTCAACTCGACTAAATGACCTTCTACCCACACTGCTTGATTTTCCTCATCAATCCATATGCCATCCAATGCCTGGGGTGGTAAGTCAGCCGGCTGGATGGCCGGAGGGGCAATTTTTTCACAAATCATCGCGGCCAAAAGCAAGCTATGAAAAAAAATAAACAGTTGATAACGCGGGTAGATTAAATCCGGATCGTATTTAATTAGCCTTTGAGTTACCCAAAACAATAATACAATCAAGTAGGGTTTTAAAACCTGGCTAGATAACCTCGCAGCAAAGCGCCGAATTTCATTTGTAACCAAAATTGCCTTCTGGATTTCGGGAGCCAGCCCAGCTCCATCAGCGTCCTCGCCTAAAAGTGAGATGGACAACAGTCTCGTCGCCATCTGATATAAGGACTCCAAATTCCAATACGCCAGAAGCTCAAGGCTGATTTTTGCCTCGAGCCCGGCGAAGTCGCCCAGGGAAAGACCCTGGCCCGTTCTACTATAATTAACAACCCACGTTTTCCCATCACGATTGACCAGAATGT
>JBAPRX010000420.1:0-1943 GCA_049281335.1 Promineifilaceae bacterium (SeqCode) | reverse complement strand
CGGCCGTTTTTTCTGGATAAAGACCGAGCGATAACCGGCCAGATCATCATTGGCCGCCAGCATGGTGTCTTCTAAATCGTAATTAAATTCCTTCTCCAAAATCTCCCGAAGCATTTCGAGTGTGATGGGTAATTTTCCAGAGAGGTTGAACGATTGGGCAAAATCGGCCGCAGCCTCTTCCAATTCAGGAAAATAATTGTCGTGAATTTCCTGAAAGGAGCGCAGCATGGCCCAGAAGAAATGCTCTTCCCGCAAATCATATTGACGGCCGATTTCCAAGACGGCATGAAGCAGGGCGCTGGCTTTTGCCGGGGCGCGAGTCAGCAAATCCACTAGATCGCTGATGTCCATGCCGAATTCGTCAAAAGGGAACTCTTGCAGCAAGGGAGAGATGAGAGCCGTTTCCAGGTAGGCCAGGGTTGGTTCCAACTGGATTGAAACCAGAGAATCGTAGGAGATGTCGAGCGCCTCGGCCATGCGCAGGATTTTGTCGGCACGGGGGTATTTGCGGCCCTTCTCTATCTCAGTCATGTACGAAGGGGACAGTTCGCTGGCAGCCGCCAGGTCAGAAAGGGTCAGTCCTGCGGCCGTTCGTGCCTGTCGCAGTTTGAGGCCAAAGATGATGTTAATCAGTTCATTGTTCATAGCAAATGGAAATTGGTAATTAGTGATTGGTAATTGGTTTATCAGGGTGGGCTTGTTGAGTCGGTATCGAGTGACTCGTCGTTAAGGTCATAGACATAGTATACATAAAACAGGGGAAAGGTTCAACGCTTCTAGCGAATATTCGCTTATTGTAAAAAATCCCTTGACAAATCGTAGAGAATTCTATACTATTAGCGAATATTCGCTAGGGGAAAACTTTTAGGGTCTAAGGACGAGATAATTTCGTCCAACAACAGAAGGAGAAAGCTTGATATGTTGCCGCCAGGCATTGAACTGACCAATCCACTCACCGATGAATTCGCTGAAATTTTGACGCCTGAGGCTCTGGAGTTTGTGGCCGGGCTGGAACGGGCTTTTTGTGATAAGCGGCAGCGTCTGCTCCACCGCCGGATCGTCCGCCAGGTTGAGTTGGATGACGGCCGACTGCCTGACTTTCCAAATCAGACCCGAAACATCCGGCAGGCCAACTGGCAAGTCGCCCCCGCCCCACCCGATTTACAAAAGCGGTGGGTCGAGATTACCGGCCCCACTGACCGAAAGATGATCATTAACGCCCTGAACTCCGGCGCGAATGTTTTTATGGCCGACTTTGAAGATGCCAACTCACCGACCTGGACAAATATGGTGGAGGGGCAGCTTAACCTCAGAGATGCGGTGCGGGGAACCATTGACTATACCAACCCCCAAAATGACAAATATTATTCCCTGAATGACCAAACGGCCACACTCCTGGTTCGGCCGAGAGGCTGGCATTTGAATGAGAAGCATATGTGCGTTGACGGCCGACCTGTCTCCGCCTCTCTCTTTGACTTTGGCCTCTATTTTTATCACAATGTTCAGGCGCTGCTGGAGAAAGGCAGCGGCCCCTATTTCTATCTCCCCAAACTGGAAAACCATCTGGAAGCCCGGCTGTGGAATGACGTCTTCGTGCTGGCCCAGGCCATGCTCGACATTCCCCAGGGAACGATCCGGGCAACGGTCTTGATTGAAACGGTCCTGGCAGCTTTTGAGATGGAAGAGATATTGTTTGAACTTCGAGACCATTCGGCCGGGCTGAACGCCGGTCGGTGGGACTACATCTTCAGTATCATCAAAAAGTTTCGCAGCCGCCCTGACTGCCTGCTGCCGGATCGGGCGCAAATTACGATGACCGTGCCTTTCATGCACGCTTATACCGAGAAGCTGGTTCAAAGCTGCCACAAACGGGGCGCTCACGCCATTGGCGGCATGGCGGCTTTTATTCCCGACCGGCGCAACGCGGAGGTAACGGAGACGGC
>JBAPRX010000419.1:0-5116 GCA_049281335.1 Promineifilaceae bacterium (SeqCode) | reverse complement strand
CCGTGCGTGTTGGTTTCAGCGCGTCGTTGAATTCCGGCTCCCAGAAAGGGTTCACCTTCTCAAATGTCATCTTTTGGAGAGCCAACACCACCTCGGCCGCTTTTTCGGGGTTGTTTAACAAACGTGTCATACGCGGCAATGAAGATTGGTGTCCCGGATGTAGAGCAACAATGAATTGGCACAGAATTGATAAGTGTCCGAAAAACATAGGTATTTCGGACACAGCATTCACCTAAAACCGGCTACATATTGTCAGGTTCTTGCAAATGTAGTCGTGAGTTCATGTCCAGATCAAAACGACCGTAGGGATTGACATGACCATAAAACAACGGTGTCAAGGCCCGCCAATCGGCAACAGTCATCCGCTTCTGCCACTCTGGTTCCGCCAGAATTTCCTGGGTCATCAAGGTGTTTATGTAGACGACACAAGATTGGAGTAGGTGGAGGGAGAGGATCGCAATCTCCTGAGCATCGGGATCGTTGGTACTCACTTCGCCTCGTTTGCCATAAAAGATGAACCCGTTAGCGCTGTTCCAGTTTTCAACCACATTCAGCCCTTCCTGGATTTCCCGTCTGACCGATTTATGCGTCAAGTAGGAACAGAGAAATATTGCCTTCAATGCACGTCCCAGTTCAGCCAGGGCTTTGTAGGTGGGATGTTGGTTGTTGGTACGGGTGAATCGTTTCAGAATCGATTCGGCTTCGGCCGTTCCCAGGCGTAGCGCTGTGGCATATTTGACCATCTCGTCATATTGCTTGCGAATCAATTCCCAATCGATGGCCCGTTCCAGTATCCATTTCAGGTGGGGATAATTGGCGGCATCATCTTCGTCCACCAGAGCCAGCTTTTGCGCGTGAATGTTTTTGAAACGGGGCATCAACTGAAACCCCAGCAGATGGCAGAAGGCGAAACCGACCTCGCTTTGCCCGTGGGTATCGACGAAATTCCGGTCAACTTTCTGCTCTGTGCCATGCCGCAACACACCTTCAATCATCGATGCCACCTCTGAAGAGGATGGTGCTTTCAGTTGCGAGTAGATGCACAATGATTGTTTGGCGACGTGCCAGTAAACCATGACACCTGCTTTATGGTAGCGGCGATGCCATTGCGTCAGTAGATTTTGATTCCAGGCCACGAATTGCTTGGAGTCAGAAGCACACCAGGTGGTCCCGACTCCCCAGATTTGTGGCTGGCGAACGGTCAATGTCCGGTTGACGACATCGCTGATGGATTGACGCAGGGCTGCTTTGGCAATGAAACGGCGGCGGACATATTGCAGATTAGCATAGCTGATGCCATGGTCACCCATACTGACACTGGTCAATCCGGTATTGGTGCCCAAACCAAACAGACAAAGCAGCAACCGCTTCTGTTTTTCTTCTGGTGACAGGCGCTCCTGGCCGGTCAAGCTGGGGAAATTGGTGGTGAAATTAACCCGCAAATCCACTTCTTTGAGAATATCCAGCAGATTGGTCATCCACCAGCGCCGCTTGACCTGATTCTTCAGTTTGCGTAGATTGCTGGGGTCACGCTGTTTTGTCAGTGGTGACAGCCGAATCCAGCCGCCTGATTTGCTCAGGATTTCAACATGAGGATTGTTGGGAATAGAATCGTTGAACATCTGAAGCGCCTCGTGCAATTGTTTCTGGACGGCCGTGACAAAATCATCCGCACTCGTCGGTAAAGACAATGCTTCGTAGTAACTTTCGCGCTTCTCAACAAAATCAGCCGGGACATCTTCGTCGGGATTGCGGTAGCGATTGGAACCAGCCACCCAAATCTCCCGGCAGCGCAGTTTTTCTCGCAGCGATTGCAGGACACATAACTCGTAACGCACCCGGCGAACCCGACGTCGTCCTTTGCTATCCTTTTGATATATCCAGCCTTGCCATTGCTTCTGAATGACATCATCGAGTGGCACTTCCTGTTCCTTGGGAAAGAAGGGGTCGGGTTCCTCCAGATAAGCGGCGATCACATCCAGCGCCTTGATAAGTGGCTGATGTCGGGTGTTGTTGGAGCGAAAATGGAGGACATTGAGCATCAACGGCAATAAGGGACGGTAATGGTGTGTCCACGAGCCACTGATTCTTGTCTGGACAGAGCGGCGGTAAGGTCCTGTTTTTTGGGCTTCTTCAACCAGTTGTTTGAGTCGCTTTTTGCCAATGAGCGGATACAGCACATCACGAATGATTCCATCGGGGTTATCCCACATCGCTGCGACCAGTTTGAACAGCAGTTGCTGCTTGCCATTGACACGGATGAAATCGGTGAGCAATTCCCGCTCCACCCGTTGTTTGGCTCGCAGGCGAATATCGTTGAGCACCTGGATGAACAAATCGACAAGCTGATCGGTGATATTGCGTTGCCGCACCCAACAGAAAGCAGCCAGCAATGTAAGGGTCTGGGCTTCGTTTTCGTGTCGCTGCAAATGGCTGACAGATTCAACGGCCGTTTGTTGGGCAAACTGCTGGAGATAGCGCCAGGGAACACCGGCAAATAAGTCATCAGGCAACTCAATGGCTTGCAGATAGGCAAGGCGAGCACCCACCTGTTTAATATTGTTGATTTTGGCTGCCCCGCTGCCGCTCTTCAGATCATTGATACGGAGTTGTTCCGGGTCATCTTCAACTTCAGCAGTGCCTGGGGTCGTGTCCTCTATATGAATAAGGGTGCCCAGTCTGGTTTTTACCAACTCGGGCAACTGGCTAGCGGTTTCTGCGAAGAACTGCTGGTCGTAGCGATGTCGGGCAGAAGCTACAAGCCGCTCCATTCGTCCCTCTGTCGGTGGCTCGATATGAAGCTGCCGTAATCGGGCATAGGCCAGTTGTGCCAGATGGTCGTGCCGATGTTCATCAGGCAGTGCTTCGGCAATTAGCCAGTCGCGCAATTTATCCTGATCGGCAACGCTGTTTGCTCGAAAGCCATACATCTCTCGGATAGCACGTTTGTAATCACGGGCTATTCGACCATCCCATTTATATTGTTTGACAGCAGTGGGGTCAATCTCTAATTGCTGGGCAATGTAGTCTAGAACAGTGGTGGGTACATCCCGTGATTCTTCTGGAAACCGTCCTTCTTGCTGGAAATATTTCAGCATCACGGCTTGGGCCAGGCGATTGTACGCCTTTGCTTTTACATCCAACCATTCGATTTCAGGTGGCAGCAGGGTGAAATGCGCCTCTAACTCATCGATATTCCATTGTGTTTTCATTGAACTTACTCCTTTTGTGGGGATTATTATTTCCCCGAAAGTAAGTTCGATTTATAGGATTTGACAAGTTAGCAAACGGGATGGCAAGAGGTCATTCACACTCCATTGCCACGTATGACACGTTTGTTAAACAATCCCCATGTACGGCCGTGCAAACTTTGACTTGCTTCGTAAATGAGTTTGTATCGGCCGTTGTTGGCTTGATTTCACGGAAAACGCGGAAGAACCACTTTTATATTATCGTAAACAGTAATATGGCGGAAAATTCACATCACTCGAGAGGGAGACCATAGGAATCGACCGGAATTTTTCATCTGTGATTGACTATTCTCCCGAGTACTGCAAAAAAAGGACGCATTGCGTATTTACCCGTTTAAGGAAAATCAGTAACAGGGTAGATGCTAGCCACCGCAATTAAAACGGGACAAAGTCACTCACCGTCGTTTCCAGATCCAGGGAGAGGTTCAAATAGCGCTGGGTTGTAGCAATACTGCTGTGACCCAACAGCTTACTAATCTGGGTGATGGGAACGCCGCTCTCGTACCCAATCTGAGCATACGTCCGGCGCAGGTCATGGGGAGCCAGAGAGGGTTTGTTCATCTCACGGCCGTACCCCCGAACAATATTAAACAGCCCGACCCCGGTTAAATCGTCGCCAATCACGCCAGTCTGGTCCACCGAGCGTAAAACGTTTCCGAAACGGCCGGGTCCAACCGTCCGGTTCCACTCCTCTATGGCGGCCGCCAGCGAATCCCGGATAGGCACCAACCGCGCCTTGTCGCCTTTCCCCTGAATTTCCAACACCGTCCGGATCTTCCCCCGAATGGGCTGGAGCTTGACATCCCCGAAAACCAGCTTAACCGCTTCTTCCCGGCGCAGCCCGGCTGCCACCAGCAGGCCCAACGCCAGCCGGTCCCGCTGTCCAATGATGGTCGTCTCCTCCGGCAGGGACAGTAACTTCTTGACCTCGGCCTGGCTCAACCAGGTGTGGGCCTTGGTGCCGTTGGCGGCCTTGACCTTGACGGCCGTCTGCAAAGCCTGGAAGCGGTAGATGGCGGCCTGCACCTCATCTATGTTGGCCGGCACCGCCTGAGCCTTAATCCGGTCAATCATGGCCTCCGACCAGAGTTTAACGGCCGCTTTCAATTGGGCTTTGCGGGACTGGCTGAGATCGGCCGCAAAAGCGGCCAGTTCGGCCGAGTCCGTCAGACGGCCGCCGTAGCCTAGCAAGTAGCTTGCCACGACCCGGCAGTACTTGACCTTGGTGCTGTCGGCCAGGTTGGCGGCTTGAATAACGGCCGTCACGGCCTCCAGGTCATTGGAAAAAGGAACCAGTTCAGCAGACATTTCGGGGCTATTTTACCCCAAAAACCACTTACGGAAAGATGAATTTTCGTAAGTGGTCGCTGCTACGGGCTAGCGGGGACAAATGAACAGAAAGGTATACTTTTGACTAGGAGCGGAACCGGTTTCGGCCACATAAATACCCGATCTGATGCTTTTTCCTGTGATAACAATGAATTTAAACACCATAACCAAACAATTTTCTCGGAGAAGCAGCTTCGCCTGTTGTTAATATTCCTGTGTTAAGTTTAATTCTCATGGGAAAATACGTCTTTTACATAATAGCCGTTTCCTGTTCCGCTTTTGACCAAATTCTTGCACAAAATTAGCTGTAAACTTGTCGTCTACTAGAGAGAATAAGCAATGAAGTGGCCGTTTCCTGTTCGCATCCTAGTGGAACCTAATATTGATGAAGCCCATTTTCACCAGGACCTCGACTTAGGCTACAGTTGGTCAGCCAAAGGTGTGCCGCATTGGGTTAAGAGTACCTCGCCATCGCTGGGCTCCAAAATCAACTACTATGGGGCCTTCGATTTCACTCGTGCTCAATGTTTCCTCTG
>JBAPRX010000418.1:0-6754 GCA_049281335.1 Promineifilaceae bacterium (SeqCode) | reverse complement strand
ATGCAGGAGGTATACCTCCGGCTGAATGATCAAGACGGCCAAAACGACAACATTTTCGCCCAATTTAGCAGCAGAGCGGAATTAATGGCTCACCTCAACAGCCTGTCCACCTACGGCCGTTTCCTCCGCTTCTCCCGTGATTTCCTGTCCGAGATGCGAATCAATGGACAGCGCGAGCCAGATACGGCCGTCCAATACCGCGAGGAAACGGTTGAAGGCCAACGTTACATCGTTCTGACGCTCAAAGCTGCTGTCGAGTTCATGACAAAGAAAGACTACACCAACAATTGGGACAGCGAAATGAACGAAGAATTCGCCTTCTGGGACTTCAACCAATGGAAAGAAGCCTTAGAAACGGCCGGTTTCCAAATCATCGAGAATCCAAATCGGCCGAAGGCTGGCTCCCGTGTCTACGTCAATCCCTGGATTGTGGAGAACCGGTGGGAGGGGAAGGTAAGGGTTTTGGAGATGGAGAACGGCCGATTACAAGAAATGGCCCACCCGGTGACGAATATTGTGCTAGTTGGGGAAAAGTAGCGACGCAACTCATTGCAAACGAGTTTGTGTCTCAGACGGACATTTTAATTCCGTCTTTGCACAACACAGAGAAATGTATAAAATAGCATCATTATTGATGTGCTATTTGATGGAGAAAAACATGCTTTCTCAGTTTGAAACAGTTCGTACAACGGTTACTCTACCGGCTGATCTGATCGATCGTTCCCAACATTTCATTGATGGCGGCACAATTCCAAGTCGTAATGCGCTAATTGTGACAGCAGTTGAACGTTTCTTATTAGAGCTAGAACGGCAAGAAATTGATCGACAATTTGAGGCGATGGCAGAAGATGAAGAATTTCAGGCTATGAATGAGCATCTAGCCGAAGATTTTTCGGACAGTGATTGGGAGGCGTTAATGGAAGGGGAACGGGGATGAAGCGTGGGGATATTTTCGATGCCCGTTTGAACCCAACGGAAGGTTCAGAACAAGCTGGCGTTCGGCCTGTAGTCATCGTGAGTCGTGACGCGATCAATAAAAACAGCTCTGTTATTGTAGTTGTGCCTTTGACAAAGGCGGCTAATGTAAAGCGGAATTACCCCAATAATGTTTCGATTGCTAAAGGTGAGGGAGGTATGACCTATGATTCGGTTTTGCTTGGGGGTCAGGTCCGGGCTATCTCAAAATCACGCCTTCTGCGCCAACGCGGTACGTTGTCAGCAGACATAATGTCTCAAATTGATCGCGCCTTGCGTATAACGTTGGATTTATAGTTTCCAATTTAGGGAAAATGACAATAGAGTTTGGAGTACCTTTGGGGTTTTTAGTTATCGGTGGGGTCTTGTTTGTCAGTGCTGTTTTCAATATTGACTGGGTCTTGTCGAAAATACATGCAGATATTCGGTTTGGGAGAAGGTTCGCAAGAATATTTTGTGGATTTATAGGTATTTTTGGAATAGTTTCAGGTCTATATATGTTTTTGTTCGGCATGTGATTGCAAATCGGCCGTTGTACACAGATAGGTTTGGTGTTTCGGACGGACATTTTAATGCTTTGTGGTGGTTGAGTCAGCCATTTAGTTTTTCAGAGAGATTAATGAAGAACTGAAGCGTCTCCGGATTCCGCATCGCCCCAGGATTTGCGGCCGTTTCCACTGCCTGTCCTAACAAAATGCGCCGGATAGGTACTTCCATCTTCTTCCCACTCAACGTATAAGGAATCTGGTTAATGGCGTAAATTTCATCAGGAACGTGGCGGGGAGAAATATCCCGACGAATCTTTTGTTTGATGCGCTTCTTCAACGCTTCATCTAATACCGCCCCCTCCCGCAGCACAACAAACAACGGCATGTAAGAGTCGCGGCCTAAAAGTTCCAGATCAACGATCAGACATTCCATAATTTCCGGCAGGGATTCAACCGCCTGATATATTTCACTCGTTCCCATACGAATGCCCTGACGGTTAATGGTCGAGTCGGATCGGCCGTATATCACACAGCCGCCTCGTTCATTAAACTGAATCCAGTCACCATGCCGCCAGACCCCAGGATACATCTCAAAGTAACTGCTGGTATACCGTTTATTTCCGGGATCGTTCCAGAAGTAAATGGGCATAGAGGGCATCGGCTCCGTAATGACCAGTTCCCCCACCTCATCAATAACCGGTTCTCCATAGGCATTAAATGCCTGAACCTTTGCGCCCAATGCTGCACCTTGAATCTCTCCTGCATAAATCGGCAGCAAGCGACAGCCGCCTACAAAGGCCGTACAGAGGTCGGTGCCGCCGCTGACCGATTCCAGCGCCAAATGTTGGTTAATATGGTCATACACCCATTGAAATCCAGCCACTGTCAGCGGCGAACCGGTGGAGCCAACAGCCCGAATGGTGCTCAAATCCAGCACTTCGGCCGGTTTTATTCCTGCTTTGATACAGGCACTGACAAATGCGGCCGAAGTGCCAAAGTAACTCATTCCTGTTTCGGCCGCCAACTCCCACAAAGCCATCATGGAGGGATAACCAGGGCTGCCGTTGTAGAGAATGATGGAACAGCCAGAGAGCAGCCCACCGACAATAAAGTTCCACATCATCCAGCCCGTGCTGGTGTACCAGAAGAAGCGGTCTTGGGGTTTGAGGTCTAGGTGGAGGATGGTTTCTTTGAGGTGTTCCAGGAGGATACCGCCGTGTCCATGAACAATGGGTTTCGGCCGTCCTGTCGTCCCTGATGAGTAAAGCACCCACAGCGGATGATCAAAGGGAACCTGGGCAAAGGAGAGGGTTGGGGGCGGATCGGCCGATTCCAGTGCGGCCGTCCATAAAACCGTATTTTCTAGTGAATCCATATCCGGCTTTTCAGACAGCAGAGGAACCAGAATGGTATGTTCCAGTGTCGGCAGCCCGCTTTGCAGTTCGGCTACGACTTTGCGCCGGTCAAAGGGCTTGCCATTATAGGTATAGCCATCAACCGCCAGCAGCACCTTCGGCTCGATTTGCTGGAAGCGGTCTAAAACGCTGCGGCTGCCAAAATCGGGCGAACTGCTTGACCAGATTGCGCCCAGGCTGGCACAGGCAAAGAGGCCGATGATGGCCTCCGGGATATTGGGCAGATAAGCGACCACCCGATCCCCTTCCTGAACCCCCATCTCTCGCAAAACATGCGCCAATGCCTTTGTCTGGTTATATATTTCTTGCCAGCTAATCGTTATTAGTGGTTGGTCTTCAGCTTTGTATAAGATAGCCGTCTTCCCCGCCTCCATTCGGGCGAAGAAATTCTCAGCATAGTTGAGCCGCGCCCCGATGAACCATTTTGTGCCCGGCATCGTCTTGTCGGCCAGGATATCGGTCGGCTGTTGGGAAGCCGTTACCTCAAAATAGTCCCAAAGGCTTTCCCAGAAGTCGGCCGTGTTGTTCACCGACCACTGCCACAACTGCCGGTATCCCTCAAACTCTAAATTGTGGTTTTCAGCCAACCACTGCATAAAGTGCGTCATATTGGCCTGTTCAATTACTATCGGGGAAGGCTCCCACAACAAATCACCTTCCTGAATCTCAGACATCTTTTCGTTTCCTTCCTTCTTTGCCTCTTCGCGCCTTTGGGTGAGATTCTACCCTGCAAACACTCGCAGTTCCGGCGCAATCTCAAAATGAAGTTTGCTGTGAGCCTCCCGCAAAGCAGCCTCGACTGCTTCCGGCGTCTCCCCATGCGCAAAGATAAAACCAAGATAGCTATCCCCTTCCGGCAGGGGCGTAATCGAATAGTTAAGTCGGGCTGTTATCTCAACGCTTTCAATCAGGGGGACGGCTCCGGCCGCTTCGCATCCCTCCACCTTCTTCAACAAACCGGCTTCAGGAATGGGAATCATCATCACGCCTCCGGCTGATTTTTCCCGGTCAAAGGTTTCAATGGGTAGGTCAAAAGCCTGCCGCAAAATCAACTCTTCCAATGAAGCGTCGCTGCCGAACCGGAGCGTTTGGGAGCAGAGGCCACCGATGGAGCGACCCGCTACCTCAATGAGGTAAGGGCCGTTTTCATTGACCCGCAGTTCGGCATGGACTGGACCTTCTCGCAAGCCTAACGCTGCCGCCGCATCGGCCGTACAGGCAAAAATAGCTTCTTGAGTCGCCTGTGGCAGCCGCGAAGGAGTGACGTATATCGTCTCCTCAAAAAAAGGGCCATCCAGAGGGTCAGGTTTGTCAAAGAGAGCCAGCACCCTTAAACGGCCGTTGTCCAATATCCCCTCCAGCGCCACCTCAAAACCGGGAACAAACTCCTCCACCAGGAATGGCTTTGGCGTCAGGGTCGGATCATAGGTGAAGAGCATCTGTCGCAGCCGTTCGGCCGCAGCCAGAAATTCGGCCGTATTATCGGCCCGAATAACGCCCCGACTGCCCGATAAATTAAGTGGTTTCAGAACGCAGGGATAAGAGGCTTCAGTCGCAATCTGATTGATCTTGCTATTGGTAGGATCGTTAAAATAGTACAGTGTCGAACGGGGAGCCTGGACATTCCTTTTTGCCAGTAATTGGCGCATCCGGTGCTTGTCACGGGCCGCTTCGGCCGCTTCAGGCGAATTGTGAGGCAGCCCCAACCGTTGGCTGGCCTGGGCTGCGATCAGGCTCCCGCTGTCATCCACCGAAACAATCGCGCCTAAAGGAGATTCGGCCGCAAATTCAACGATTTTCTCCACCGTTTCGGCCGCATTGGTATAGTCCAAACCCAGCCGGTAATGCCAATAATCGGCCAGTTGCCGGTCCATATCAATGGCTTTCACCACCTCAATCTCTAGCTTTTCGGCCGCTTCAATAAAGGCCCTGGCCCGGTAGGTGCGGGGGGTCAACAGCAGCAGCACCCGTTTTGGACTTGACATGGTTTAAGTCTACCGGAAAAGTGGCCGTTTGGAAATATCCATCGGAATATCGTTATGATTGAATTGGCTCCACTGCCTCTCGTTTCTAGACATATTAATAGAGCCAATCCTCTTGAATTCCCCTCCTGCGCCTATTAAAATGGAATGAAATAGGCCACAGAACAGCACTATAGCAAATAACAGCCAATCATTCGTGCTAATTCGTGGCTGCTTCCAGAAGAGAGTTATCTGCCGTAATCATTTTGTCTTGGAGGAAAAGAACATGGAAAAGAATGGTCATCGAGAAGTAGCAAGTGTGAAAGTTAAGCGCGGTCTGGCCCAAATGTTGAAAGGTGGCGTCATCATGGACGTTGTTACGCCTGAACAGGCCGTGATCGCTGAAGAAGCCGGGGCAGTAGCTGTGATGGCTCTGGAACGGGTTCCAGCCGACATTCGGGCCTATGGTGGTGTTGCTCGCATGTCAGACCCTGGTCTGATCCGCGAGATTATCGCCTCCGTCAGTATTCCCGTCATGGCAAAATGCCGCATTGGTCATTTCGTAGAAGCCCAGATATTAGAGGCAATCGGCGTTGACTATGTAGACGAAAGCGAAGTGCTGACCCCCGCCGATGAAGAGCATCATGTCAATAAACATGATTTCAAAATCCCGTTTGTCTGTGGCTGCCGGAACCTGGGCGAAGCCCTCCGCCGTATTGGTGAAGGTGCAGCCATGATCCGCACCAAAGGCGAGGCTGGAACCGGCGACGTGGTTGAGGCGGTGCGTCATGCTCGTTCCGTTTTGGGCGCCATCCGCCAGTTGCAAATGATGCCAGGTGAAGAATTGATGAGCTACGCCAAAGAGATTCGAGCGCCATATGAACTGGTTGTTGAGACGAAGGAACTCGGCCGTCTCCCCGTTGTTAACTTTGCTGCCGGTGGCATTGCCACCCCGGCCGATGCTGCCTTAATGATGCAATTAGGCGTTGACGGTGTCTTTGTTGGCTCCGGTATCTTCAAGAGCGGCGACCCCGCTCCCCGTGCCAAGGCTATTGTTGAAGCTACCACCCATTTCAGAAACCCGGAAATTCTGGCAAAAGTCAGCGAAAATCTGGGCGAACCAATGGTTGGTATCTCCGCCAGCACGCTGCCCGAAGAGGAGCAGTTGGCTGTTCGTGGCTGGTAAAGGATTGAACTTTGTCTCACGCAAAGCCGCGAAGTCGCAAAGAGATAAAAACCTTGGTGTCTTTGCGCCTTTGCGTGAATTTATCGGGTGATTGACTATGAAAATTGGCGTCCTGGCTCTCCAAGGAGCTTTTATCGAACATATCAAAATGCTCCGCGAACTTGGCGTTGAAGCCGTCGAAGTTCGCCTTCCGGCCGATCTGGATGGGTTGGATGGTCTCATTATTCCTGGCGGCGAAAGCACCACCATCGGCAAGTTGGCGACGATGTACAATTTAATGGAGCCACTCCGTCATTTTGCGGCCGAAAAACCGGTTTGGGGAACGTGTGCCGGGATGATCTTCATGGCAAAGGAAATCGGGATGGACCAACCCCGGCTGGGTATGATGGACATTGTTGTCGAGCGCAACGCTTTTGGTCGTCAGGTGGACAGCTTTGAAGTAGGCCTGGATATACCCCAGCTAAACAACGGTCACCCCATTCCCTTCCCGGCCGTTTTCATCCGCGCCCCCCGTCTCGTCTCAGGGGACGAAGAAGCCGGTGTCAAAATATTAGCTCGTCTGGAAGATGGCACGGCCGTTGCTGCCCAACAAGGACATTGGCTCGTTACCTCTTTCCACCCCGAACTAACCAACGACCCTCGCTTTCACCGCTACTTCCTCAACTTGGTAGAAGAAAAGTAATTGGGTAATTGGTAATTAGACAGACCCAATTACCCGACTCCCTCACA
>JBAPRX010000417.1:0-7829 GCA_049281335.1 Promineifilaceae bacterium (SeqCode) | reverse complement strand
GCCTTAACCGAAATGCTATAGAAACCGGGTTTTTGTCAAAAACCCGGTTTCCAGTGTTAAATCCCAACAACATCCAGGTAGTCGGTGTAGCCACCATCGAAGTGGCGGAGGCAGGTGGGTTGGAGTTCGATGACGCGGTCTACGACTTTGTCGAGGAAGTAGCGGTCATGGGAGATGACCAGGACGGTGCCGACAAATTCGTCCAGCGTCTCTTCCAGCACTTCGATAGAAGCGATGTCGAGGTTGTTGGTTGGTTCGTCGAGCAGGAGGAGGTTCGGCCGTTCCAGCACCAGCTTCGCCAACTGAAAGCGGCTCCTCTCGCCACCGCTCAGGTCTCCAATTTTCCCCTGCATCTGGTCATAGCTAAATAAGAACCGGTTGAGGAAAGCAACGGCCGATTCCCGGCTGATGGCCGTCACCTGGCGGATGTCGTCAATCAGGTTTTTTCCGTAGTCCAGGTTTTCGTGTTCCTGGTCATAATAGCCAATGCGGCTGCTCGGCCCCAGCCGGATTTCGCCGCTGCTGACACCTTCGGGATTGAGCAGTTGTTTCAGCAGCATGGATTTGCCGACGCCGTTTGGCCCAACCAGGCCAACCCGTTCGTTGTGCCAGATGATTTCATTCAACCCCTGCCATAAGACAGTGCCGTCCTCAAAGACTTTGCTGACGTTGATCAGCTCAATGACTTTATTGCTGCCCCGCCAACCGGCCAGATCGAGCGACATGCGGCGGGCGTCGGTCACTTTTTCAACTTTGTCCATCCTGTCCAGCATCTTTTGGCGGCTGCGGGCCTGCTTGATGTGGCGCTCATTGACCACCATAGAGGCCCATAATTCAAAGCGGGCAATGGCGGCTTCAATGCGGGCGATCTCTTTTTGCTGAGCCATGTACATTTGCTGCTGGCGCAGCCGCCGCAGTTCCCGTTCGGTGGTGTAGGCGGTGTAGTTACCGGGATAGAGTGTGAGTCGGCCGTTTTCCAATTCAGCAATATGGGTAGCGACTTCATCCAGCAGATAGCGGTCGTGGGAGATGATGACCACGCAGCCCGGATAGCTGTTGATGAATGCTTCCAGGTGTCGCTTGGCGGTGATGTCGAGATGGTTATCCGGTTCGTCGAGCAGGAGCAGCCTGGGTTGTTGGACGGCCAGTTTTGCCAGCAGCACGAGCTTTTTCTGGCCGCCGCTGAGAAGGTCAGTCGGCCGATCCCAGACGTCTGGCTCAAAGCCCAGGCGCGTTAACGCTTCCTTGACTCTGGCCTCATAGCGGATGCCATCCAGCCGTTCATACTCGGCCATTGCCCGTTCGTGACGCTGCATAATCCGCTCCAGCGCGTCGGGATCACCGTAGACTTCGGGCTGACCCATTTTCCCTTCCAGCTTTCTGAGCTTTGTCTCAACCGCCGCAACTTCTGGGATAGCCAGGCGGGCTTCTTCCCAAATGGTTCGGCCGTCTGACATTTCCGGCTCCTGGATCAACCAGCCCCAGGTCAGGCCGGATAGACGAAAGACATTTCCTTCATCAGCCGGGAGTTCATCAGCAATCAGTTTGAGCAGGGTTGATTTCCCAGCCCCGTTTGGCCCGACCAGACCAACGCGCTGGCTGCGCTGAATTTCCCAGGATAGCTCCGAAAAGATAATTCGGCCGGCCAGGGAGACCGTTGCTTTGTCTACGTTGATGAGTATTTCTGCCATGTTACTTCTCCAAATAATAAGCTACTGTTTAGACTTTTGTTGTTTCGAGCCATGTTTGAGATAGTGGGTCGAGTTGAAAAACACCAAAAGCCCTGCGCCAGAAAACAAAAAAGCCGGGGCATTTTTGCCCCGGCTTTCGATGAAACCGATAATTATTCCTGATTCGACTTTACATAATAATCAGTGTCGGGGCAAGCTAAACTATACCCCCGTTGGCAGAGCCAAGAATTTGGGGTCGGAAAATTTGTCCCGAAAACTGATTCATGAAAACCATAGCAGACAGGATACACGATTATTTGTTGGCTGACAAGAGGGTTTAAGAGGTAAAATAACGCTGCTGAGTAGATACAAAAACAGGATAGGACAAGATGGCAGAGCTGACATCGTTTGAATTATTTAAGATTCGCCTCAGGGGAGTTTTATACGCACTGGCTTATTTCACGGCTCATCATGGCCTTTTAGGCATTCGACTGAGCAGTTGGTTGAAATTTATTCCAATTGTTTTTACGTTGGCAGCCTGGATTGGACGTTGGCCGGTTTATTGGCTCCTGATTGGGCTGCTTTGGAGTACGGCCGTTCAGGTATTTTACTGGTACGCCAAACGAAAGGGATACATTGGCTTCCTGATTGTGGACGATCTGGCTCATCACGCCAGGGGAGAACCGTTGGCGGATAATCAGAAAGTGAAAATCCTGGCGACTGGAACCTTTAGCGTGACCCACCGAGAGGCTTATGTCTTACAGCGACCGGCCGAATATTGGCGAGTTCCGGTTGGGGACCATGCCATAATGGTGCAGCATATGCCGGGAAAGTATCTTTATCAATTTGTCCAGGCGGGGGCCTTGCAATCGGTGAAGGCGGGCTATCTGATTTTTGGAAGACGGCCGCAAAAAGCGCTGGCGATTACCTTTTTGACAACCTGGCGGCCAGAATCTGCCCAATTTACACCCAGGCAGTTCATGAGCGGCTCAAACCATACCCCGTCCAAGCTGGAAAGAACGATTTATCTGACGTTCCCAGATGGGGATAAGCGACACTCGGTTCATAAAAACCTCCTGCGTGATGCAGGCAAACCGCTGTATAAATCGATTTAGGGGCAGCAATTTGCAATTTGCAACTTGCTGCCTATGCTAACGCGCTTTCGTTGCCGGAGTCGCGGATAAAGAGGCAGGAGGCGTCAACGATTTCAAAGACGGTTTCGAGGAACTGGCGGTCGAATTCGCCGGGCAGGCCGAAGAGATTGATGTCGCCATGTGGAACCTCTACCAACGCTTCTCGGAAGGAGCCTTGTTTGATAATGTACCGTGTTCCGCGAGGAAGACGGCCGAGGCTGATAAGCTCCTTGAGAAACTGCTCCGCCTTGTCGTAGGTTGCCTGATCATTGACGGTCATACAGAGGGAAATTCGGCCACCCCAATTGCGGGCCAACTGATAAGCAAGCAGGACAGACAGGTCAAGGTTGCTCAACCGCAGTCCCAACTCCCATTTTGGTCCCTGTTCCCGCACCCACACATTGATCTCCTGCTCTCGTCCCAATTCAATAACGGGGTGGCGGGCCAAAAAGACGACGCCAATCTTGTTTTCTATACTTTTGACCATTAATCTTTCCAGGTCAATGATGTGTTCGTCTACGAAGAGGGGGATGAAGAGAATATTGGGGCGGAAGAAGACGCCGCTCATCACCTCAATGGCCGAGCCGACACCGGCGGCGAAATCGTTGTCTTCCAGGGTGGTCATGCGGGCGTAGATCCCGTCTTTGGTAAAAGCGGCCGTTAATTCTCCTAATAATTCAATCCGCTTTTTCTGCCCCGGCCGGTAAACGCCCAGCGCGTGAACGGAACCCTGCGGGGAGGCGATGGCTCTCAGAAAGCGATAGCTGCCGGTCAGCATCTTGGTGGTTGTGACCGGGGCCAAAATGTTGGGGCTCCAGGTGCGTTCTGTGGCAGCGGGCATACGGCTGACGCGAACGGCCGCCCATTCCGCCAGTCCCATAAAGAGACCACTGCGGACGTCGCCCCAAGGGGCTTTGAGATGCTGCCGCTGGAGATAGGCATACAAGGCCAGGGTAAAGATGATTGAGATAAGGCTGAAGACGGGGTTGATGAGGAACATGACGAAGAGACAGCCGACCAGACCAATGAGAGGGACAATGCGGGGGATGGCAAAAGTCGGCCGAAAGCTGACCATGCCCAAAGTCTGTTCAATGAGAACAACGGCATTTAACATGCCATAAGTGACCAGGAAGAACATCGTGATCAGCGGCGCAATAGCATTCAACCCGCCGCCAATCAGGGCAAAAATCATGGCGACAATGACGATGACGCCAGTTACCAGCATAGCCCGGCGCGGCTCTCCGGCTGCTGTTTCCTGGGCCAATTCTTTACTATAGGGCAAAATGCGATGCTGGCCTAACGCCTGCATGACACGCGGGGCAGCAATCAACGAGCCAAGCGCGGAAGAGAAAGTCGCCCCTAAGATTCCGGCAATGACAGCCCAGCTAAAGTAGGCTTTATCAGCCATCACAATCTGGTTGAGATCGAGTAACTCCTCTGAGGTGGCGACTCCGGCCAACCAGAAAGCAAGCAGCACATAAATAAGGAACGTCACCGCAACAGCGCCAAGCGTCCCTTTGGGAATACTTTCTCTAGGGTTCTTCAGATCACCGCTGAGACTGATTCCGGCCATGATGCCGGTAACGGCCGGAAAGAAGACCGAGAAGATGACCCAAAAGCCACCATCGGAAAAATTGCCCCACAAAACTGGCGTTTGCACCAGCCCAATATTGCTGCCGATGGCAAAGCTGCCGAGAAAGACCGAGAAGAGCGAAAAGCCGACAACCGCCAAAATGATGAACTGAATGCGGGCCGCCAGTTGGGCGCTGATGTAGGCAATGCCAAAGACAAGGAAAAAGGTGGCAAAGACGATAAGCGGCGATAACCAGCCAGGAGGATTGTCAAAGAGGGAGATGACGCCTTCGGTAAAGGCGAAGACATAAAGGGCGGTCGAAATACCCTGGGCCAGATAGAGAGGAATACTGACGCTGCCGCCGACTTCCAGTCCTAATGATTGAGAAATGATGGAAAATGCGCCCCCGGCCCCGACTCGAATGTTGGTGGCAATAGAGGCGACCGCCAGACCGGTGCTGATCGTGATGACATGGGCCAGCAGGATGACGAGCAGAGCGCCACCCAGTCCGGCATTGCCGACAACCCAACCGAGGCGCAAATACATGATTGCCCCAAGTATGGTGAGGACGGTTGGGACAAAAACACCGGCGAAAGTGCCGAACTTTTTACTGTTAATTGAAGCTGTGTCAGGGGAAATGGCGGCTTGAGTTTCCATATGCCTATTATAGCCGATTCAGTGATTGACAAAAACGACCCTTATTTCTATACTGCCTGCCATGAATATTTCGGCCAGATTGGTAATTAGCGGTGTCATTACTGCACAGAAGGAATATGTTCTCTCAACACAGCCGGTGATTATCGGCCGTGAGAACGCCAACGACCTGGTTTTGAAAGACCCGGAAGTTTCTCGCCGCCATGCCCGGATCACTTATCAGGCTGGCCGTTATTATGTGGAAGACCTGGGCAGCACCAATGGGACGTTCCTGAACGAGCAGCCCGTCCAGACGCAAGTGCCGCTCAATCATGGGGATGTGATCCGGCTGGGTGAGTCTATCCGGCTGACTTATTATGGGTTAGCGGCCGAAGATGCAGGCGAAACGTTCATATTGGAAGACCCACAGGATCGGATTGAGACGCCGCCCTTGCAGCGGCCCGTCGGTGGTTATCAGCAGCCACAACAGTACCAGCCGCCAGCCCAACAACAGCAGCCCGCTTTCGGCGGCCCGGCGTATTCCCAACCGCAGCCGTTTCAACGACAAAGCCAAGAGTTTGGGCCGCCGCCTGAGCCGGGCAAAGAACGCAATACAACACGGATTGTTTTAGGCTGCGGTTGTTTGTTGATTCTGCTTTTGATTGCTTGTGCCGCCTCGCTGTATTTGTTGGACAGCTTTGCCCCAGATTTATTGTACTGTGGGGTTTTGGAGCCAGTCGTAAAAGCGCTGGGTGTCACCGCGCTTATTTGTCCCTAGCATATGAATAACAAAGAAACGGCCGATGTGATTATTGTCGGGGCTGGTCTGGCCGGTCTGGTGGCGGCGGCCGAATTGGGGGATGCGGGCAAACGGGTCATTATTGTTGAACAGGAAGGGGAGAATTCAATTGGCGGACAGGCTTTTTGGTCGCTGGGCGGGCTGTTCTTTGTGGACAGCCCCGAACAACGGCGCATGGGCATTAAAGACAGCCCGGAATTGGCCTGGCAGGATTGGCTGGGTTCGGCGCAGTTTGACCGACCTGAAGATGAATGGCCGCGAAAGGTGGCCGAAGCTTATATCGAGTTTGCGGCGGGGGAGATGCGGCCCTGGCTGCGGGCGCAGGGCATGCGCTGGTTCCCGATTGTTGGCTGGGCGGAACGCGGCGGCGGACAGGCAGATGGACATGGCAATTCGGTGCCACGTTTTCATATTACCTGGGGAACGGGGCCGGGCGTCGTGGCCCCATTTGAACGGCGGGTTCGAGAGCATGTGAACAAGGGGTTGATCGTTTTCAAGTGTCGCCATCGCGTGAGCCATTTGACGATGGAAAACGGCCGTGTGACCGGGGTTGCTGGCGAGATTTTAGAACCATCTACGGTTGAGCGGGGCCAGCAGTCGAACCGGACGGTTATTGGCGAGTTTGAATTGGGGGGATCGGCCGTTATCGTCACATCTGGCGGCATTGGCGGCAACCATGAACTGGTGCGGCAGAATTGGCCGGAAGAGCGGCTTGGCCCGGCCCCAAAGCAGATGGTTTCGGGCGTGCCGCATCATGTAGACGGCCGTATGCTGGCTGTTACGCAGCAGGCGGGCGCGGCCGTTATTAACAGCGACCGGATGTGGCATTATACGGAAGGGATCAAAAACTGGTCTCCTATCTGGCCCAATCACGGGATTCGCATCTTGCCCGGCCCCTCTTCGCTCTGGTTTGACGCCCTCGGCGAACGACTGCCAGCGCCCTATTTGCCCGGCTTCGACACCCTCGGCACGCTGAAGTACATCCTTTCTACCGGCTTTGAATACTCCTGGTTCATTCTGACGCAGAAAATTATTGAGAAAGAATTTGCCCTTTCTGGCTCGGAGCAGAACCCGGATTTATCGTCGGGAAAGTGGTCGGCCGTGATTCGGAGCCGTTTGGGCGGCGGTGCGCCTGGGCCAGTGGAGGCGTTTAAGCAGCATGGGGAGGACTTTATTGTGCGCGACAATTTGCGAGAGTTGGTGGCAAAAATGAATGAGCTGGTGGGGGAGGAACGGCTGGATTATGACCATCTGCATCGCCAAATCACTGCCCGCGACCGTGAATTAAATAACGCTTTCACCAAAGATGCCCAACTTCTGGCGATTTATGGGGCGCGTGCCTACCTGGGCGACAAATTGGTGCGCACAGCACGGCCGCACAAAATTCTCGACTCCGGTAATGGCCCACTTATTGCCGTTCGGCTGAATATTCTGACCCGTAAGACTTTGGGCGGCCTCCATACCAATCTTAACTCTCAGGTTTTGGATGCCACAGGCGAGCCAATTCCTGGGCTTTACGCGGCGGGCGAAGTGGCCGGTTTTGGAGGCGGCGGCTATCACGGTTACAATGCCCTTGAAGGGACTTTTTTGGGCGGCTGCATTTTTTCCGGCCGTCATGCGGGACGGCATGCGGCGGGGGGTGTTTGAGGGGTGGCTGGAAGGGAAAAGAGTAGCAACGAATTACACGAATTTTGCCTTTGACAAGCCCGCCTTCGACAAACTCAGGCTGCGTATTTTAGGAATTGGGGATCCATTGGGTGAAGAAGGGGGTGAGGGATTGGCCGGAGGCTTCTTCCATGATGGCCTGGAAGTCGGCGTCGCTGGCTGTGCCGCCGCCGTATCGCTCGAAGTAGAGACGTAGTCCGGCGAAGAAGGCATCGTCGCCGACCTGCTGGCGCAGTTCATGAGCGGCGACTGCGCCGCCAATATAGACGTTGTAGTCAAAGAGGTACTGCGGGGGCGGATTGCCGAGGGGGTATTGAGTGCCGTTGCCTTCAACGGCCGAACGGAACCCTTCTATC
>JBAPRX010000416.1:0-1803 GCA_049281335.1 Promineifilaceae bacterium (SeqCode) | reverse complement strand
AAATAATACTGCCACTGCTCGACGACAAAACCGGCCTGGGCCAGCCGAACGGCCCACCGTTCGGCCGAATCGGTGTGAGCGTGGCGGGCAATGAAGTTAAAGAAACGCCGGTATTGGGTCGCCAGCCCCTTCAGGCCAAGCCTCTCAAAAAAGAGGGCGCCATCCAGGTAATTGGTGTAGTTGTGGTTGGGCATGGTGATGACCAGACGGCCGTCTGGCTGGAGAACCCGGTTCGCCTCCGCAAGCACCGGCTGGATGTCGGGAATATGTTCCAGCACGGAGTTGCTGATGACAGTGGCAAAATGGTCATCGGGGAAAGGCAGGCTGTCCCCCAGGCTTTGAAGCAGGAGTTGGTGAGCCTTCGCCCGTTTGGCTTTCTGGAGGGGGTTCCACCAGGGGTCTATTCCCGCCGTAAGCGTCCGGTCGGGAAAGGTCAACTCGGCAAAGTTGCCGTCGCCGCAGCCCAGGTCGAGGATGGGGTCGGGCAGGTCGAGGTTTTGGTAGAAACGGGCTTCTACGGCCCGAAGCAGAGCGCGGAAGGCAGGGAGGGTCTTTAGATGCTGCCAAAGAAGGTCGTCGGTCACTTTTCCCCCTGATCGCGCATCTGCCGCAGCCGGTCATAGGCGGCGGGTTCACTGGCGGAACTGTCTTTTCGTCCCTTGCTCAGTTCATTAAAAAGACGAATGTATTCAGCGGCCGTTTCGTCGGGGCTGAAGCTGTGGGTGATGACCTCCGGGGAGCGCAGATAATGCTGGCGGTTGTCAAGCACCCGAATAACAGCCTGGGCCAATTCTTCATGACTGCCAATGGGAACAATTTCGCCCATTCCCGTCATTGTAACCGGCTGTCGAACCCCCGGCAGGTTGGAAGCCACCGCCGGAACTCCGTTCATCATCGCTTCCACCTGGACCATTCCAAACGTTTCCGTATTGTTGAGGCTGCACAAGACGAGACAGTCCAGACTCTTGTAAAAAGCCGTTAACTCCGCGCCGTGCAACCCACCGAGCAGATGGTAATTATGATTAAATTCCTGAAACTTTGGCGCTAACTTTGCCAGATAGGCATCCTCACCCAACGCCGGAGGATTGGCGTGAAGGATATGGGTGTCGGGGAATTTCTCCAGAATGGCGGGCATCGCTTTGAGCAGGATTTCAATCCCCTTTTCGGCCGCTATTCGCGCAGAAATGCCGATAATGGGCTGGCCGTTGAGGTAGTGTTTAGCCTGAAACTGGCTGACATCCTCCTCCGTAGCCGCTGCCAGCTCAACCGGAGGCGGGATAATATACAGCTTTTTGCCAAGATAGCTGGAGAGGTAGGGCGAATGGCTGCCAAAGTCGCGGGTATAGGTGACAACGGCGTCCGCCAGGACACCGGCCATCCGGTTTTGGAACAGAACAACCTTATCAACCAGGCGGTTGAACAGCCCGACGGGAAGTTGGAGGTCAGAATGGTAGGTTAGCACGACAGGTTTGTTGAGAAGACGGCCGCGAAAAGCAACGCCCGGTGCGTCAAACTGCGGCAGGTGGAGGTGAATAATATCGGCCTGGTTGACAAGTTTCCAGGCCAGAAAGCCGAAGGTCGGCATAATGACGCCCTTGCTGATCCGAAAAGCGACTGGAATGCGGATGATGTGGACACCATCAATCGTTTCGTTGCGTGGTAGGCTGTTGTCATACTGTGAGGTGAGAACGGTGACTTCGTGGCCTTGCCGGGCCAATGCTTTGCTAAGTCGTTCGACATAGATTGTCAGCCCGCTAATATGCGGCCGATAATAGGTTAAAACTTCAAGTATCTTCATAATAA
>JBAPRX010000415.1:0-1758 GCA_049281335.1 Promineifilaceae bacterium (SeqCode) | reverse complement strand
TTCTAGTTCTGTTTGCCGGGATTCTGCTGGGCGTTTTCTTAACGCATGTCGCCAAATACGTGGCCCGTCTGACGACCCTTCGCTATGAGGCTGCGTTTGCCATCGTTGTTAGCCTGTTTGGGATGTGTGTCATTAGTGCCGTCTTTCTGCTCGGGAATCAAATCGCTGACCGAACGGACCAATTTCTTCAAGAATTCAATCAGGCCCGCAGCGAATTCGCATCTCACATCGAAGGCAGCGGCTGGTGGCAGAAGCTGAGTGATGCCACTTCTGGAAGTAAACAGACGCCGTCGCTCAGCACCACTCTGTCGACCGCCAAGACGCTCGTTCAGACGACTACGGCAACGGTGGGCGGCTTGTTTCTGACACTGTTTCTCGGCTTCTACTTTGCGCTCCAGCCGGAGCTATATGAAAACGGCTTTTTGGCTTTATTCCCTGGCCACCAGCGACCGCAGGCCGAGGTCGTCTTGTCTAAAACTTCCACCGCTTTGTGGCGCTGGATTCTAGGACGGATCGTGGGAATGACGGTGATCGGCATCTGCACTGCCGTCGGCTTGTGGCTAATTGGAATACCTTTACCCGTGACGCTAGGGGTGCTGGCGGGGTTCTTGACCTTTGTGCCCAACATCGGGCCGATTATTTCCGCCATCCCTCCATTGTTATTCGCCCTGCAAATGGGCGGCCACGCGCCGCTTGCGGTCGGATTGCTCTACATTGTGCTTCAATTCCTGGAAAGTTACTTTCTGACTCCATTGATTACGCAACACCAGGTGTCGTTGCCACCGGGGCTCACCCTCTCAGCTCAATTGTTGTTCGGTCTCATGGCGGGCTTTCTCGGACTCATTCTGGCCACGCCGATTACGGTTGTAGCACACGTGGCGATTCGAGAGCTAATGTCAAAAGACTGACCAGTTGATCACCGCACTTCTATCGCGTGGAACTCCGTCGCCCGGTTGATTTATGGTGCCCTAAATGCATTTGCTGCTAGTCTTTTCCATCACATTATTGACGGCCGTTCTGGTGTCCGGGTATGCCAGGCGCAGCATTCTGTCGACGGCCATTCTCTTCCTGATTGCGGGATTTGCGGTCGGCGGCCATACGTTGGGAATTGTTTTTATCGAACCGACTGACGAGATCGTTGCTATCCTGGCAGTCCTGGCGTTGTTGAGCATCCTGTTCACCGATGGGATGCGGGTGGGCTT
Source organism: Promineifilaceae bacterium (SeqCode) (assembly GCA_049281335.1). GTDB lineage: Bacteria > Chloroflexota > Anaerolineae > Promineifilales > Promineifilaceae > JAKEFB01. The sequence goes on along the minus strand of JBAPRX010000415.1, from coordinate 556 downwards.
GGCTGAGCTGCGTCAAGCTTGGCGGTTACCTGGAAGGGCATTATTGCTGGGAATGCCGTTGGCCTTTCTCCTGACGGCGGGATTGGCCAGATGGGCAGTCGGGCTTTCCTGGACGGACTGTTTCCTGCTCGGAGCTGTGCTAGCCCCCACGGACCCGGTCTTTGCGGCTGCCTTGGTTGGGCGCGAAGAAGTGCCTAAACCACTGCGGCGGTTGCTGAACGTAGAGAGCGGTTTGAACGACGGCTTAGCTTTGCCAGTCGTCGTATTGCTACTGGCAGCTGCGAGCAACAAAGAGGTGGAAGTTCTCTCCACGCTTGGTGAAGTGGCGCTAGGAATTTTGGTCGGGATCGTACTGCCCTGGATTGCTGTGAAATTAGAAGCCTCCAAGTACTTTGGCGCAGCTCTGGAATACCGGCCGCTGAATGCATTTGCAATTGGACTGCTGATTCTCTCGGTTTGCTACACAATCGATGGCAATGCCTTTTTGGCGGCGTTCGCTGCGGGCGTAACTATTGCCACATTCGGGCCGGAAATCCAGGAGTCCTTTCACGAGTTT
>JBAPRX010000414.1:0-2734 GCA_049281335.1 Promineifilaceae bacterium (SeqCode) | reverse complement strand
TTCAACCAGATTTGAAATAACCTGTGATTCCTGGAAAAATTGATGGCTAATTGCCTCGCTTCGCTCAACCAACCGTTGACGCAGGATTTCGAAGGAATCGGCCGTTCCCGGTGGAGGTTCATACCTGGCCTGTACAAGATCGAGCATTTCGACCATAACTGCACTGTCTCGCAGTGGAGCCAGTTGTCTTCCAATGTTTCGAAAAAATTCATTGTGGCGGCCGAAAACCTCCTCGCCAATCTCTTCCCGCACCAGACGTAACCCAGCCCGAATTCGCTTAATATTTTTGCGCGTTTCGTGTACGGCCTCATCCTTCATGTCGGCCGAATCTGTCAAGAGAGTGACAGCGCCGTCAATCTCCTCTTTTATGATTTGCTTCAAAGCTGTGCTGCTATTTTCGTTTACCTGAATTTGGTACATAAATCAATTTCCAAAACGCCTTGACAAAATACCCCACAATACATTAAGTTTATCGAGTCTATCAATTTTTTGCACCAGGAGAGAATAATGCACACCATACTTCTACAAAGTAAACCCCGAAAAGATGGCAGTGGTAAGGTTTCATTTACAATCGAAGCCCTCGGCGAAAGCCCCATTCAGGATGCGGTAAAAGAAGCGATTAAAGGACTGGAACATCATCCAGCCGTCGTTTCCCGCCGTTCCCTTCTCGATGTAATGGCCCTTATCGAACGGTTCAACTTCCAGATTCGTTACACCGAACATTACTTCACGGAAGACAACCTGGAAGGCTGGATGTTTATCCTACAGGGGTAGTTCCTTTGTGCGGGGTGTGGAGCCGAAGATGAAAAAGTAGGAGGATGAGCATTGAAATAGAAACCGGCCAATTGTTGGATATTTTCGCTCATCCTTCTTTTTTTTTGGTTTGTTAACAATTTACCCAAGTACAAGACCATAAACTTCCATAAGGAATTAATGACTCATGGGCCGTACCAGATTACGTGACTTAAATATTATCATTGGGACTCTGTCGCCAGGGCAAGAAAATGCCATCACCGATGTACCAGGGGTTTTAGTGGGGCAAAAGACCCTTGTTTATGATGAACCACGCGCCGCTCGAACGGGCGTAACTGTTATTGTTCCCCGTGAAGGCAATATCTGGCGCGATCACGTTTACGCCGGGTTCCACTCCTTTAATGGCTGTGGCGAAATGACCGGCGTCCAGTGGCTAACAGAATCCGGTTTGCTCTGCTATCCCATCGCCCTCACCTGTACTCATCAAGTCGGAACGGTAGACGAAGCTGTTCTGGCTTACGGCCGTGAGCGGAACCTGACCGACATCTCTGCTTTGCCGGTTGTGGGCGAGACGTGGGATGGCTGGTTGAACGACGCGGACGGCTTTCACATCAAGCGAAAGCACATTTATGAGGCTTTGGATTCGGCCGTTCCCGGCCCTGTCGCTGAAGGCAATACTGGTGGCGGAACCGGTATGATTTGTCATGGATTCAAAGGGGGGACCGGGACGGCTTCTCGCGTTATCGAGACGGGTAGCGGAACCTTCACGGTTGGTGCGTTGGTACAGGCGAATCATGGCAGCCGGGATGATTTCCGGGTGGATGGCGTGCCGGTCGGCCGTTTGCTTGACCGCAGACGGACTCCAACCCCTTTTGACGACTTTGACTCCGAGCCTGGGACTGGTGGCTCCTCCATCCTGACAATCATTGGAACCGATGCCCCACTGCTTCCTCACCAATGTACTCGTCTCGCAAAACGGGCCACCATTGGCGTTGCCCGTGTTGGTGGAATTGGTCACAACGGCAGTGGTGATCTTTTCCTGGCATTCGCCACCGGCAATCATTACCCGGCCGATGTTGATAATCAATTAGATGTCAGAACGATCCCTGGGCATCACATGAATCCCCTCTTTGTCGCAACGGCCGAAGCCGTTGAAGAAGCTATTCTCAATGCTGTCACATCGGCCGAAACGACTGTTGGCTATCTCGGCCGAACAGCCCTGGCCCTTCCTCTGGATGAGCTTCAAGAAATTATGGATAGGAACGCTCCTTGGAGAGGAGAAAAAAATGGTTAATTGGCGAACTGTTGAATTTGTGAATTATTAACGAAGTCGTTCAGCTGATAGAAATATTTGGAACACTACTTATTCATTAATCGTTCGACAATTCACGAATTCACCAATTAATTATTCAAAGCCGTTATTTCGCCTGCTGCACCACCATAAACTGCGTATCTCCAATCCTTATCGTATCCCCATGTATTAGCTCAACCGGTTCTTTGATGCGTTGGCCGTTTACAAAGGTTCCGTTGCTGCTGTTCAGATCGATAATGCGGCAGCTTGTATCTTTAATAACAATGTCGGCATGTTGGCGGGAGACTTTGGGATCCAGCAGTTTGATATCAATCGCCCCATGACGGCCGATTCGAGTCCGCTCTTTAAGTGGAAACAGTTGTTCCGCCGCTACCCCGAACCCTTCTTGAGTCCGAACCACCAACAGTCCCCAATTTGCTGTAAGCGGTAAAACTGGAATGGGCGGAATTGGTAGCTCCGGGTTTTGAGTTCCCGCCTGACGGGCATGGAGCGGCCCCGTTCCCCATCCTGGTTGATCGCTTGTAAATCGGTCGGCTGTTGGGCCTAACTCTTCCGTTGGCGCTCGACTGGAGCGCATCGTTCTTCCACCTGAAACATGCGGATCATGTCGAACAGCCGTTGGCCCATCTTCCACATCTGGCGAGTGCCGTTCGGCTTTCAAGCCCGGCT
>JBAPRX010000413.1:0-1940 GCA_049281335.1 Promineifilaceae bacterium (SeqCode) | reverse complement strand
TTCTGGAGCATCGGTCTCCTCATCCTCTCCGCCACCCTCGAACTCCTAGCCTTTATATACCTACTATAAAGAACAGGATTAATTCGACAATTGTTTCCTGTTTTGCTCTATGGTAATATGCTTGTGGACATTATTCCCATTACTTCTTATCATTTTGAGCAAACCTTGGAGCGTAAAATGATAAATACATCTGCCGGACGTAAAAAAATAATAGACGAAATTGAACAAATTCCTGAAAACAAGTTAGATGAAGTTTATCATCTGGTTCACAGTTACCGGGTAGAACAAGAAACAGAACCGACTTCTGAACCGTTAGGAAAATCGATAATGAGGTACGCTGGAGCTTGGAAAGATATGCCCGACGAAGACTTTAGCGAGTTTCTAGAGGAAATTAGAATCCGCCGCCAAAGTACACTTTAGTGTACTTCTTGTCTCAGCCTATGAATTCATTCGTAGGCCCTTCTCAATCAACCCAATCAACAAGCCGACCGCAGTTTGGTTAGCCATTACCCAATCACCCAATTACAAATTACCAATTACCAATTACCACTCACCAATCACTCAATCCCCCGCTCCATAAACCTCAATCTCCTTCCACGCCACCCACGACGGGCTGCTCGTCGTCACAATCCGAACAAACTGAATCCCCTCTAACGGCTCCTCCGGCACAAACTCAAGTACATCCCCCTCGGCCGTATTTCCCTCAAAAGTATACAGCAGCCGCAGTTCCTCTCCCGGCCCGCGTCCCCACACCTCATGCACCGTCTCCCCCTCTGGATACTGCGCCACCACCAGCCGCACCCGCCCAATCTCATACGGCCGTCCCAAATCCACCTCAATCCACTGCACCGGATGCGCCCCCGCCCCCCACTGCGTCGGCTCCCCATCCACCGCATACTCCGGCCGTTCCTCCGGCAAAAACTGCGAAGCTGTCACCGCCTTATTCAGCGCCAGATTCTCCGGCGGCAGCAGCGCCGGGTCACACGGATCAGGTAATTCCGCCGCCGAAAAGCCCCGCAGCAGCGTCTCGTCATCATCCAGCAAACTCCACGTCGCATCCCCAATCCCTTCCGGGGCGCGATACAGCCCCCAATACAAAAACCCATCAAACCCAAATTGGCACGACTGCGCAATCCAGCTTTCCACCGCCCGTTCGGCCGATTCCGCCGAAAAATACCGGTCAATAAATGCCCCAACCTCCCCCAACACCACCGGCTTCGCCCCATAACCAACCACCCCATAATTCTCCGCCAGCGGCCCAAACATATCATCCCCCGGATACCCATGAAAATCAAAGAAGTCCAGCGGCGCACTCGTCAACAATGGCGCCGTCTCCACATACCGAAAATCCCCCTGGCGGATCGGATTCGGATAATCCGGCACAAAGAACCCCATCGTAATCAGCGCATTCGGATCATGGGCCAAAATCACCGCCTTCAATTCCTCAATATAATAATTCAGACTCTCAACCGCCATCTGCTGCTTCTGCGCCGGGTCAGCCATATCATACGTTCGGCCGTTTGCCGTCGTCACCATCCCGCTCTCCAGCGAAAAAGGCGGACTGTTATTGAAATACCACTGCTCATTCAACAGCGACCAACCCCAAACCGCCTCAAAAGGCGCATTTCGCTCCGCCAGCCCCGACATCAGATCCTCCCAATATCGCCGTCCCGCTTCCACCCCAGGCCCTGTCAAATAATGGGCATTCCGATACGGCCCAAACTGATCAGTCACGGCCGTATCCACCAAATTCCAATACCCACCCTGCTCCGGCAAATCATTCGACGTCAGCAGCAAAAAGATCCCCGCCTCCTTCGCCAGCCGCATCGTCTCCGCAATATTATCCAGATACAGAGGATTCAACCCCGCCCCATTCGGATTCCCCGCACAGCCCGTTCCCCCACCACAAGAATCCAGAAAAATCCGCACCGCGTTATAAC
>JBAPRX010000412.1:0-5529 GCA_049281335.1 Promineifilaceae bacterium (SeqCode) | reverse complement strand
GGATCCATCGTCGTATCCCACAACTGTTCAGGGTTCATCTCCCCCAGCCCTTTGTAACGCTGCAAGTCGTATTTTTTGCCACCGTTCGACTGGAGCCGCTTGAGCAGCTTTTGATTTTCGGCTTCGGTATAGGTGTAATGCAGTTCCTTGCCTTCCTTAATCCGGTACAGTGGCGGCTGGGCAATATAGAGGTGACCGCCTTCAATGAGGGAAACCATATAACGGAAAAAGAAGGTTAGGAGCAGAGTGCGAATGTGGCTGCCGTCTACATCGGCGTCTGTCATAATGATAATCCGGCCGTATCGCAGATTCTCCAGGTCAAATGACTCCCCAATCCCAACGCCAAGAGCAGAGATAAGCGCCTTAACTTCATTATTATTGAGAATTTTATCAAGGCGGGCGCGTTCCGTATTGAGAATCTTACCCCGCAGCGGCAAAATAGCCTGGAAATGACGGTCGCGCCCCTGCTTGGCAGAGCCACCGGCCGAATCACCCTCAACAATATACAACTCACACTTATTCGGGTCACGCTCCGAACAATCGGCCAATTTACCAGGCAAAGTCAGGCTCTCCAACGCGCTCTTCCGCATAACCAGTTCGCGGGCTTTGCGGGCCGCATGACGGGCGCGGGAAGCAGTCAGACAGCGATCAATGATCTTCCGGGCATCTCGCGGATTTTCCTCCAGAAAATCCGCCAGTGCCTCTGACGCAACGGAGGAGACAATTCCGGCAACCTCCGCATTCATCAACTTCACCTTCGTCTGGCTCTCAAACTGCGGGTCAGGATGTTTGACGCTGACAACGGCCGTTATCCCTTCCCTCGTATCATCGCTGCTAAAGTTATTATCCTTCTCCTTCAGGAAGTTGTTCTTGCGAGCATAATTATTCACCACCCGCGTAATCGCCGAACGCAAACCAGAAAGGTGAGTCCCGCCATCAGGCGTGTGAATCGTGTTCGCAAACGCAAACTCAGAGGTAGCGATGCCATCCGTGTATTGAATTGCAACCTCAACCTCAATGTGGTCAACCTCTTTCTGAATATGAATGGGATCATGAAGGACCTTCCGATTGCGATTCAGATAGCGGACAAATGATTTCAACCCACCTTCAAAGTAGAAATTCATCTCCCGCGCCGGAGACGGCCGTTCATCACGAAAAGAAATGAAAACTCCCCGCGTCACAAAAGCATACTCTCGAAACCGATTCATCAAGGTCTCAAAGCGATATTCCTTTTCTTCCTTGAAAATAGTCTCATCAAACTTAAAAGTCGTGACAGTCCCGGTTTCCTTATCCCCCCGCTTAACCTTCTCAATCTTCTCAACCGGGGTGATAGGAATCCCCCTCTCATAACGTTGGCGATAAACGCCGCCATCCCGCTTGACAGTCACTTCCATCCACTCCGAGACAGCATTAACGGCCGCAGCGCCAACCCCATGCAAACCACCCGACACTTTATAAACCGCCTCATCGAACTTACCACCGGCATGGAGCGTGGTCATAACAACCTGTAAAGCCGATACATTTTCTGTTGGATGCATGGAAACAGGAATACCAACACCATTGTCGGCCACAGTGACCGAGGAATCTTCATGGATTGTCACCCAAATACGGTCACACCGTCCGGCCAGAGCTTCATCAATCGAGTTATCAACAATTTCGTAGACAATGTGGTGAAGGGCTTTGGCGTCCGTCCCACCGATATACATACCGGGCCGCCGCCGAACCGCCTCCAGACCCTTTAAGACCTGAATACTATGGGCATCATAATCCACTTTCGTTTGTGTTTTTGCCATTTAATTAACCCCAAATGTTATTGATTTTGGCGCATGGATACGCAAAAAACGTAACATGTCGAACGAAAAGCGTAAGGATAGAAATTGTTACCTTATCCGTTTTTACGCACGACGTTCCAAAGCCATATTTTAGAAATTATCTTTGGTCCTCTTCCGCATAAATTCCGGGGTGGAAATCCCGGTATTGTAAACCGGTTGATTATACCACAAATGTTCTGTTTGAACGAGAATTTCAGGAGTCTTTCAGCTGGCTCCAAACTGCTTCCCAGACAAAATCGCTCCTCTCATCAAAACACGCAAATTGGCCCACTCAATGTGAACAAACCAGGCCAACCTGACCGGTAAAATTCTGAGTTTGAGCAGCCTCATTGAGGAAAAGATTTTGAATCAATCCCCATAATTCGGTTTACCTTTTTTGGCCTTCAAAGAAGTCAGAATTCAGAGCGAATTTCAACAGGAGAAAAGAAACGTCGGCGTCCCCAAATAAATAAAAACCCGGCCAGAGACAAAAGAGAGACAGCCGCCATCAGCCAGGGCCAGGACGACCACCACCAGCTTTGTTCCGGGTTTCTATCCGCCGCCCCGAAGGAGACTATAGAAACAGCGGTTGGAACAACGGTGCTAAAATTCCACTGATAAGGCACCTGTTGCACCTTCCCCTCCATATCAATCTGTCCGGCTACCAAAACCCCATAGCGTGTATCAGGAGACAGCTCCTCATCAGGCAGAAAAGTAACCGTGTACGTATCGGCATCATACAGGAAGGTGCCACGAACAAACCCTTCCGGCCCTGTCACAGCAAAATCAGTATCCGGCTGCATCGGCCGATCCCAAACAACAGAAATCGTGCTGTCAATAGAAATATAGACCGCATCTGTCTCCGGGAAGTGGGCAAGTATTGTAGGAGGTTCTTTCGGAATACGGCCGCCTTCTGCAGAAGCAATCCCGGTAAAAACGAGAAGCCCGATCAAAAGAAAACCAATTATTTGAAGTCGCCTGAAATTCTTAGTACCTATCTTTTCCGTCCAAATTCTTTTTCCGTCCACCTTCTGAGGTCCTCCAAAGACATTTATCATTCATTACGAAAATGAACCCAAAAAGTCTTCTCACTCAAGCTACGGTGTCGTTAAATAGACAGCAATGAAAACACAAATAACAAAATTCTGCAAGATTTTGGATTAATCTGTTGCCTGTCTCGGTTTCTACCATTATATTTATATAGATTAAAACAGTATGAGTGCAACCATACGTAACACCTACAGGATGCGGTAAATTTATCTCCCCTATGATATAAATTGCCGCGCTCAACCCCTGTTTATTGAGTAGATACAATTTCCATTACTAAGGAGCAACATAAATCATGTCAGATGTCCAAGAAGTGGCCGACCGCCTTGTCAGCAACATCGAAAGGGTCATTGTCGGGAAGCATTCAGCGATTCAATTAACCGTCCTCGACCTTTTGTGCCAGGGTCATATGCTCATCGAAGATGTGCCGGGAGTTGGAAAGACCGTTCTGGCAAAGTCCATCTCGAAATCAGTTGGGTGTAAATTCCAGCGTATCCAGTTCACCCCCGATATGCTCCCAACTGATGTAACCGGCGTCTCCGTCTTCAACCAAAAAACACGAGAATTCGAGTTTCGTGAAGGGCCAATCCACGCTCAAATCGTATTGGCCGATGAAATTAATCGGGCCACGCCCAAAACACAGTCTGCCCTTTTGGAAGCGATGGAAGAGCGACAGGTAACGGTAGATGGTAAAACATACAAGCTTGAACCCCCTTTTATGGTTCTGGCAACCCAGAATCCGATTGAATACGAAGGCACATTCCCGTTGCCCGAAGCCCAATTAGACCGCTTCTTGTTACACATTCGCCTCGGCTATCCTGGCAAAGAAGAGGAAATAGAGATTCTTGACCGCCAGCAGTTTACCCACCCACTTGATGCACTGGAACAGGTGGTCAGCGTTGAAGAGCTGTTGGCTGCCCAAACGGCAATCAAAGGAATTTATCTCGATACAAAAGTAAAGGAATACATCGTTGAGATCGTCCGACAAACAAGAGAACATCCCGATGTCTACTTAGGTGCCAGTTCACGTGGGGCGTTGGCAATCTATCGCCTCTGCCAGGCACGGGCATCGCTTCTCGGCCGTGATTACGTTCTCCCAGATGATGTCAAAGCATTAGCAGAACCGGCTCTCGGACACCGCATCATTGTCGGCCCCGCAGCCCGTATTAAAGACATCGAACCAGCCACAATCGTACAGGATATTTTAGACAGGGTGCCGGTCCCCGGCGCTCAGGTTAAAGCGTAAAAGAAAAGTGTTTAGATATCGCCGCACCGGCATCATCGTCCTGGCCGTCCTCGCCTTACTGGGTGGTCTGGTAACAGGTAGAGACCTTTTCTTCAACATCACCTATTTACTGGGATTGCTGCTTCTGCTCTCCTTCGGATGGGCCTGGAGCAATATCAACTGGGTTTATATTTCCCGTACCACCCGAACCCGTCGTACCCAGGTCGGCCGTCCTATGGAGGAACGCTTTTCCGTCCGCAACACCAGCATCCTGCCCAAGCTGTGGCTCGAAGTTCGTGACTACTCCACCCTACCCGGCCACTTTGCCAGTAAGGTAGTCAACAATCTCGGCCCTAAAGCAGCTATAACCTGGCGGGCCAACACCATTTGCCGCAGACGCGGCCGTTATCAACTTGGGCCAATCGAATTACACAGCAGCGATCCCTTCGGGCTGTTCCCCATGACCCGCTATCTCTCGCCCACCACCAATGTCGTCATCTATCCCATGACCGTCGACATCCAACAGTTCGCCCTGCCGATTGGGGTACTGCCTGGCGGCGACGCCCTGCGGAGGCGAACCCACTACGTAACCACCAACGCCGCCGGCGTTCGAGACTACGCCCCTGGCGACAGCTTCAGCCGCATTCACTGGCGCAGCAGCGCCCGACGAGATCGTCTGATTGTCAAAGAATTTGAACTAGACCCCCTGGCCGACATCTGGATCGTGCCAGACATGGCTGAGTTTGCCCATGTAAGCAGTGAACGAGAGCTAACCCAACCCGAATTAAAACCAGGGGATATTCCAATATGGATGGAAGCCGCCAAAAAAAACGAATATAAGCTGCCCGATATGACCGAAGAATATACCGTCACCATTGCCGCGTCATTGGCGCAATACTTCCTGCGGCGGGATCGCTCGGTAGGCATGATGGCTTACTGTCAGGCGCGGGAGATCGTCCAACCGGATCGTGGAGAACGACAGATCAGCCGTCTTTTAGAAACCCTGTCCGTCTTGCGTGCCGAAGGTCAGGTCGCCATTCAAGACGCGCTCAATGCTGAAATGCACCTCTTCCCACGAGGAACAACCCTCATCGTCGTCACCCCCACAACCAACGAAGCCTGGTTAACGGCCGCTCGACAGCTTACCCGGCGTGGTCTGCGGGTCGTAGCAGTGATGGTTGACCCCGAATCATTTGGCGGCAGGCGTTCCGTAGCCCCGATAGCCGGTCTGCTCCAGGCCAGCAACATCATGACCTACGTCGTCAACTGCGGTGACAACCTGGAAGCCGCCCTCAGCGTCGGCCGGTCCAAAGCCGCAGCCTTCACCCTAACCTGACTCCCCACCAGACTTTTGTTTTCTGGCCTCTCCAGAACCTCCCACCCTCCTCCAACCAGGAAAACAAAAGTCTCTCCAACCCTGGTGCTTCTGGTGGGGGTATATTTTTC
>JBAPRX010000411.1:0-2798 GCA_049281335.1 Promineifilaceae bacterium (SeqCode) | reverse complement strand
GGGTAAACAGAATGTCAACATCAATACCGACGTTCCTCTGACCTCTGTTCTTGATGGCAGTAACACTTTCTACCTGGGCATGCACACCCCGGCGGCTGTTGGTTCGTCGAGCAATGCGGTCTATTTGAACCGGATCACGGTTGATTACACCCGCCTCTTTATCGCCACCAATGACGAGCTTGTTTTCAGTGATGAGGTTGGCGGTTCCCGTGAGTTTCATATTGATGGCTACAGCGACAACAACAGCAACAATATTCTCGTCTGGGACATCACAAACCCCAACCAACCACAGGAAGTGACCGGCGTGGGTGTTACCGGCAGCGGACCGACCTACAGCTATGAGTTCGGAACCAATCATTCGGCCGGGGCGACCTTCATCGCTACGACGACCGATAATGTCCTCGCTCCAGCAGCGATCAGCCGCTATGATGTTTCTGACATTGAGCCGTCTGGCAATGGGGCCGATTGGGTCGCCATTGCTTACAAAGATTTCATCACCGAAACCCAGGTTTTGGCCGACCATCGGGCTGATCCACAGTATGGCGATTTTGATACGGCCGTTGTTGACGTCGAAGATGTGGTGAACCAGTATGGCTATGGCCTGCCGATTCCGGGAGCCATTCAGGATTATATGGCCCATGGATTGGCTTCCTGGCAAATTCCCCCGGCTTACCTGCTGCTGGTTGGCGATGCGACCATTGATCCCCACGAAGTTACCTGGAATGCCCCGCAGTATGTGATGACTGACCTGGCCTTTGTGGATCGTTACCAGGGCCAGATTCCATCAGACCTGGTCTTTTCCCTTCTGGTTGGTAATGACATTCTGCCCGACCTTGCTGTCGGCCGTATTACTGCCCAAACGCCTGATGATATGACGGCCGTTGTGGAGAAAATCATAACCTACGATCAGAACCAGTTTGCACCGGCCGACTGGATGAATAACTTTGTCTTCATCAGTGATAATACGGATGAAGGGGGTAACTTTTGTCTGGAAAACCAGGATGTAAGCGCCCATATTCCAGATGTCTTCAACAAAACAATTCTGTGTTTACCCCAGAATCCCACAACCACTGACGCCGATAACCTGCGGACTGAATTGTTCAATCATGTCAATGTCACTGGAACCCTGCTTGTAAACTATCGGGGACATGGCAGTATTAATACCTGGGCCGCAAGCCCGGTCATTATGGATCAGAGCTATGTTAGCTCCTGGAATAATCCAACCAAGCCGGTTGTCTCACTCACCGGCGACTGCCTGGACGGGTTCTTTGCTTATCCTGTTTTGGAAGGGCTGGGCGAAACGTTCCTGCGGGCCGCAGACAGAGGAACGGCCGCTCACTGGTCTTCCAGCGGTCTGGGACTTTCGATGGAACACTCCGTTCTGGTGGAATCGCTGTATGATGGCATGTTCCAGGATGGCATTACAGCGTTGGGCGATGCCGCAAACCATGCCAAGATTTTCTTCAATATGGCCGGCGGACATCGTTCGATTTTATACAGTTTCACTTTGGAAGGTGATCCGGCCATGCACTTGATGCGGCCTGATCTGACTGTTGAGAAAACGGCCCTTGATACGACGGGTGAACCGGGCGATACGGCCGATTTCCTCCTGAATGTGACCAATCTTGGCCTCTACCCCAGCTATGTTACTGTGACAGATACCTTACCGGCTGACCTGAATTACGTCTCTTATGACTCTTCGGTTCCGGCAACTGTTTCAACTATTGGCAACGATGTCGTTTTCAACTTACAATTCAGCAGTAATCCGGTTGACGCCGGACTGCCCTGGATTGAGTCAGCCGTGATAACGATAACGACTCAGGTTGACAATGGCGCGTCAAGCGGTACAGTTACGAATTCGGCCGTTGTTGGCGGACATGGATCGGATACAACGCCCGGTAATAACAGTGACTCTGCTTTGTACGATATATTCATTGCACCGGTCATGGACTTCTTGAACTACATACCCGTTATTCGCAAGAGTTAAACGAGGAAAATGGTTCTTTGAGATATAGAGGTTGGCGTCTGGTTTTGTTTCTGGCGTTATTGGCTGGCTTTACAGTCAGCCTGTCAGGAACGGCCGACGCCCAACCTCATAATGGTCCAATTCTTCTTTACTTTAGAGGAACTGCTCTGGACAGCGCGATCAAACTGGAATGGGAAACAGCCGTCGAATTTGATACGGTCGGTTTCACAATTGACCGCGCTGACAGTGAGACAGGGCCATATATAGAACAAATCGGTTTCATACCGGCTGTAGGTGGCCCACTCGGCGCCTACTATGAAGAAATAGATGATGTTAATGTAAATAATGGACACACTTATTGGTATATCCTGAACGAAATCAAGGACGACGCATCCATTCATCCCTACGGCCCGATTTCGGTAACCGTTGGTATACCAATTTTCAACTACTACCTACCAGTAATCTATACGGATGTTGCTATTAATGATTTTGATTGAAAATAAGCGTGGACGCTGGCTTTTCATTCTAGCCTTTATTATTGGTCTGGCTGCCATCTGGCCGAGCAAAGTCAATGCTCTCCCCCAAGAAGTGATCACTCTGCTGTACTTTCGGGGAACGGGCCAGGACAATGCTATCTTTCTGGAATGGGAAACGGCCACCGAGTTTGAAACAGAAGGTTTCATCGTGAAACGGGCTGACAGCCAGGCCGGGCCATATACGCAACTCGATCAAATCGGTTTTATCCCGGCAGAGGGCGGCGGCATTATTGGAGCCTATTACCATGCTCTGGATGATGTTAATGTTGTCAACGGGCAAACGTACTGGTACACCC
>JBAPRX010000410.1:0-5699 GCA_049281335.1 Promineifilaceae bacterium (SeqCode) | reverse complement strand
GCATTGGATCGTGAAGTCTCCTCAATAATGAATGCTATGGCTTGATCTGGGGGCATTGATCGGCCGTTTTCCCAGGCAGCGGTAAATGCTTGATCCGGTAGACCGCTTTTGGCTTGCTGCACTGCCTTATCGAAAATCGCTTTTTCATCGCTTTCCCATATTCCACCAATCTTTTCCAGGTGAGCATCGGCAGTGGCAAGTAAACCGGCAGCGGCCGTATAACGTTCCATCGCAGCCCAGACTGCGGCTATTCCGGCCAGAGCGAAAGCGACACCCAATTGATCACCAATTTCCTGAGCGATTTCCAGGCTGACACGGTAATCGGCAATCGCTTCCGCCAAATCGTTGGTCAATAACGCTAACCTACCCCGGTTGCTTAAAGTAATCGCTAATCCCTGGCGATCATTCAACTCTCGACGAATTAAGACGGCTTCGGCGATCAAGGCTTTCGCTTTCGGGAGCGCCTCCTGGGCAACGGCTACCAAAGCCAGATTGTCCAGCAAACCGGCCATTCCCAATGAATCTCCCAATTGGCGTCGCACTTGCAACGCTTCTTCCCAATAGCGGCTGGCGGTTTGATGGTCGCGCCGTTGGTACGGAACCATTCCCAAATTGGAGAGAGATGCGGCCGTTCCCCATCTGTCGCCTATCTTACGCCGCAAAGCCAGACTTTGTTCGTGGTAAGCCTGGGCGGCAGGCCAATTCCCCTGTCGAAAAGCGACCAGTCCTAAACTATTATAAGAGTGGGCCAGACTTGAGAGGTCGTTCATGGATTGGCGCAGTGTTAAGGCTTCCTGATTATGGGCAGCGGCCGTTTCATACTCACCCCGCGAATATGCCACACTAGCCAGATTGTGTTGGACTAAGGATAGGCCAACCATATCGTTGGCTGTCTGGGCGGCGGTCATGGCTCGTGCCAGGTGTTCTAGCGTTTTATCATATTCCCCCAACTGGTAAGAAATATTGGACATTTCAACCTGTACCTTGCAAATGCCGCTTAAATCATGCAACTGTTCATAGCAGTTTTGAGCCTGGTCAAACCAGGTGACGGCCGATTCAAAATGTTGGCGGCTGCGCTCCAGGTTACCTAAAAGTTGGTACGCCTGGGCTTGTAAAGTCGTCTCTTCTTCTGATTGGGCCACTGCTGCTTGTAAATAGTCCTGAGCAGTATCCCATTGGCCTGTTATCTTACACAATGTTCCCAAAGAGAGATAAACGGCCGCTTTTTCTGCTCCGTCAGGTAAAAGAGATAAAAGCTGACGGTGATAGCCGATGGCAGCTTCATTGGCATAGGTTTCTTCAGCATGTTGGGCGGCCAATCTCAGATAGTCGCGCTCTTTCTCCGGCGCTTCAGCACGGGCAAAATGATGAGCCAAGTCGCCATAATGGGGAGCCAGTTCAGCAGCATACACCGTTTCTAACGCCTCGGCAATGAGATTGTGCCATTGTGGCTGCTCAGTTTCTGGCATTTGACGTATCAGTGCTTCTCGGAGTTTGTCGTGACTAAACTGCCAGGCAGGTTCGCCGATTGGCTGCTCCAGAATCCCGGCATTGGCGCAAAGGATAAGCCAGTTTTCTATATCGGTTTTAGGAGACAGGTAGGCCAGTAGTTGCAAATCAAGCCGACGTCCGGCAATGGCCGCTGTTTGTAAGAGGGGTCGAGCAGCCGGAGGTATTCGATCCAGGCGACGCTGGACCACTTGCTGAATACCGCTGGGGAAGATGGAGGCGGGCAAAGGTACGGCCGTTATCTTATCCAAACGACCGGCCTCTTCTGCCAATGCCCGGACAACTTCGACAATGAAAAAGGTGTTGCCTTCTGTTTCGCGCTCCAGGAATTGGAGGAGGGTTGGTTGACGGCCGTTTTCACCGAGTATGGCCTCACTTAGATCGGCGACCTGGGCTACGCTCAGGGCTGTCAGGCGTAGTGGCTGCATGGCCTCAAGCTGCTGTGACAACTGCGGCCGTTCCCCTGGACGGCAGCTTCCAACTACGCAAACTGCCAGTTTATCCAACGTGGGAATGAGATGTTGCAGGAGGTTCAGACTGTTATCATCGGCCCAATGTAAATCTTCCAGAAGGAGTAGGAGAGGCCGACGAACGGAAGCCTGACGCAGCAAGTCTGCAATCGTCAGGTAAAGCCGGGTTTGGGCAGCCTGGGGCGGTAAAGGCGGAGCCACTGGAATTGGCCGACCAATCAGGCGGGCTACGTCGGGGACAATGGCCTGCAATACGGCCGCTTCCAGGACGTCGGGCCGGGTGTGGAGGAGTAAGAGTCGCATCGCTTCCAACCACAGATGGTAAGCACCGCCATTTTCCTGGGCCTGCCCGCGCAGCACTAACATCCCATCTACCAGGGCGCGGGTTCGTAGTTCCTGGAGGAGACGGCTCTTGCCAATACCACTTTCACCGGAGATAAGGAGGCCGCTGCCATGTCCAGCAACGGCTTCCCTCCGAGCCGCTTCTAGTTGATATAGTTCCCTGGTTCGGCCGATGAAGGGAGCGGCCTGAAGAAAACTTTCACGGGCGGCGATTGTTTCCGGTGGTAACGGCCAATCAACGGCTGCGCAGAGTGCGGTTACCGTCGCTGAGGCGTCATTATAGCGGTTGGCCGGATCCTTTGCCAGCAGCCGCTGAAAAACAGCCTCCAAATCCGGCGAAATATCCACCAGGGAGAAGTCGGGTGATTGGTACAAGATTGCACGGGGTAAGTTTTGGGTCTGGGCAAAGGGATGCCACCCGGCAAAGAGTTCAAAGGCCATAATACCTACGGCGTACAAGTCTGAGCCAATACCGGCGGGCTGCCCTTGCAGAATCTCCGGGGCCATGTAGGGCAGCGTACCGGAGGTGGGGAGTTCCTCGCCGGGAATACCGGCCAGACCGAAATCGAGGACTTTGAGTTCACCATCGGCCGTGACAAGGACGTTTCCGGGCTTGAGGTCACGGTGGACGATGTCACAGCGATGGATGTAGGTGAGGGTCGTGAGGAGTTGGAGGAGTAAATTGAGTCGGCCGTCTTGGGAGAGCATTTCCCCGGCGGCCACAAAGCTCTGGGCAAAGGGCAGCAGTTCCATTGTGAAAAATGGATGCTGCTTCTCGTCAAAGCCGTAATCGCGGACGGTGATGATGCCGGGATGGCGCAGGGCGGCGAGGGCTTGAAATTCGTGGGCCAGGGCCAGACGGAGGTCGGCCGTGATGGGGCGCATGGGGGTTTGGGGGAGCCGTTTGAGGGCAACGGTCTGGCCGGTTAGTTGATCATAGGCGCGATAAACAGTCCCCATGCCGCCGGACCCCAGCGGCTCGAAGAGCTGGTAACGATTGCCTAGTCGAGTTGTTGCACCTTGCTCTGTTTTAGGCGGCCAAAGCATCTTTTATCCTCTTTCCGGTTGCAAAGGCCCCGGCAAATCGAGAATAGCTCCATTATACAGGAGGATGGCAAGTTATGAACAGAAAACGAACATTTTTTGGTCTGGAGATTGACCAGCCCCCAGGTATAGACTGGTTCCATAACGCGGAGAGAAATAGTAATGGAACAAGATGACAATGTTCAAGTGGTGCAGGATTTATACGCTGCTTTTGGTCGGGGAGATTTACCTGGTCTCTTAGCCCTGTTGGACGAAAACGTGGACTGGCACTTTAACGGTCGTCCACAGGACATTCCCTTCGCAGGGCGCTGGCAAGGCCATATCAGGATAGTAGACCTTTTCCGCACCATTGACTTGAACTGTGACGTGTTGGAATTTGGCCCGGACGAAGTTCTTATTTTCGACAACCACGTTCTTTCGCTGGGATACGAACGGGTGAGAGTGAAGGCCACCGGGCGGGAATTTGAAACCAACTGGGCGCATTTGTTTACGTTAAAAGACGGCCGTGTTGTCCGCCTGCGGGAATTTTATGATACGGCCGCTATGGCTAATGCTTTAAGGACAGATTGATAAACCGTTAAGGTCATCAATTTTTCCTCTAAATTATTTCATTGTAAGGAGACAAGCTATGTCAAAACAAAATAAAAAAACAGGGAAACATCATGAACAATAACAATAGTAATCGCCAACATGCCATCGTTATGGGTGGCAGTATGGCCGGTTTGCTCGCCGCCCGCGTTCTGAGCAACCATTTTGCCCAGGTCACGATCCTGGAACGGGACCCGGTGGCCGACCGGCCAGAGCCGCGCAAGGGCCAGCCCCAGGCACGCCACCTGCACGGCCTGCTGGCTACCGGCCTGCAACTGATCACGCGCTACCTGCCCGATCTGCCCCAGGCATTGGCTGCCAATGGCGCTATTGTCACTGACTTTGCCGAATCAATGCGCTGGTACACCTACGGTGGCTACCGCAAGCGATTCAATATGGGCGTTGAAGCGGCTATGATGAGCCGCCCGCTGTTGGAGTATCTGGTGAGAGAGCGGGTGACGGGGCTGCCCAATGTTACCTTACGTGATAACAGCGCCGTCCAGCAGGTGATGACGACGCCCGATAAAGATCGGATTACCGGGGTGGTTTTGGCTCAACGTGATCAGGGCGGGGAGCCGGTCACGCTGGAGGCAGACCTCGTGGTGGACAGCACCGGACGCGGTTCTCGTACCCCTCGCCTGTTGGAGGAGTTAGGATATGACGCGCCGCCGGAAAGCATCGTGAAGATTGACGTTGGCTACGCGACGCGCCTTTTCCGGCGCAATCCGGCCGATCCACGCGGCAAGAACTGGTTCCTGATTACACCTGAAGCACCGAAGGAAAGCCGTTTTGGTGGTTTGTTCCCCATTGAAGGAGATCGCTGGATATGTTCCATGGGCGGCTGGCTGGGGGATCATGCACCTCTGGATGGGGACAATTTTCTGGCTTTTGCCCGCAGCATGCCTGCACCGGACATTTACGACATTATCAGTCAGGCAGAACCGATTTCGGATGTCATACCGCATAAATTCCCCCACAGCTTGCGCCGACATTACGAAAAGTTAGACCGTTTCCCAGAAGGTTTCCTGGTGCTGGGTGATGCTATCTCCAGTTTTAACCCGACTTACGGCCAGGGGATGACCTCGGCGGCGCTGCAAGCGGCCGAGTTGGACGGATTGTTGGCAGAGAAGACTTCTCAAGAGGGTATCGCCAGGGCTTTCTTCAGGCGAGCGGCCAAGGTGATTGATATCCCCTGGCAGTTGGCTGTTGGTGAAGATTTCCGCTTCCCGCAAACGACCGGCCCGAAACCTGCCGGAACCGATTTTATTAACCGTTACGTTGCCAGGGTTCATCGGGCCACGCTGCACGACGAGGTCGTTGGAGAAGCCTTTCTAAAAGTGATGAATCTAATGGCGCCACCGCCCAGCCTGTTCCACCCCCGGATTGTATGGCGAGTGCTGCGTGGACGGCCGTCCCAAGCAAAGGTAGCAATGGGCAGCAGGGACACGTTAAATCCTAATCCAACTTCTATTATGCACCAAGGAAAATCATAATGAATACAAAACGAATCTTTTTTATTCTTATTCTTACAACCCTCTGGCTGGTGGCCTGCGGTGGAAACACTGTGGAACCTACAACCGTTCCAACGTCCGAACCGCCGGAAATTGCTGAAGCTGCCTTCACAGCTTCTGACACCGGGTACAACGGCCCGGACGAGATCGCCGGAGGGTGGGTCAAGATCACTCTCTCCAACGAGGGCCAGGAACCGCATCACATTCAGCTTATCAGATTGGATACAGGGAAAAG
>JBAPRX010000409.1:0-8908 GCA_049281335.1 Promineifilaceae bacterium (SeqCode) | reverse complement strand
TTGATCTCAGAAGCGGCCGTTACCAGTTCCATCAAATTTCCGGTGAAATCTGCATTGAAGGGATGTAAATTTGCCTGTGACTGGTTTAATTTTTCAAAACGTAATTGAGTAGAACTATCCCTTTTACCCCCCGGATCCTCAAGTACAATTTGGACCGGCAGTGCCAGCTTATCTTCAAGATATTCGCGCAGGGTCTCGCTTTTTGCTATTAAGTGGACATAGTAGTCGAGGTTAGGGGACGGCCCATCTACCGTTGCCAGTTGATGATAGAAAGTCGTAATGAGATCCTCACGGGAGACGTACTCGACTGTAGCAGGCAACATACGGCCGACCGACACCGTGATATGATCGATCCCCGGCGGCCCATCGTATGTCTCACCACGACCCAGCGCCAACCGGCGGTTCGCAGCATCCTCAAGTCTGGCAAAATTATCTGGGCTTAAAGCAGTGCGGAGGTGTGGGTAATCGGCCAGAGGGCTTCCACCTGGATCAAAGACACCTTCAAGGTTTCGCTGGATCATCTCCGTTACAGAGCGATTTCCAACCGACTGTTGCAAGGCAAGCACGCTGTCGGGCCGGGAAAGCACATTTATGGGCAGATGGGATGCTGATTTGGAGCCTTTTGAGCTTCGTTGAACTGGGCGGCGGCGATGTTTTCGAGCCAGCAATCCCCCTTCTTGTGACTTTTTCAAAGGCTTGCTCAATTTCGACCTTCCTAATGTCTGAGCTATCGTTGCCTTCTTACAATATAGTCAGCTACCCTCACAAAAGCCTCACAAGCAGAGAAGGTCTGGATTTTCCCCAGGAAATCTAAATGATTGGCTCCGGTGGATGCTCCCCAGAAGCAAATAATACCCGACGTAAATTCACCAAACTCTGACGGTTCAAGTGAAGCACTTCAATAGTTGCCCGTCCCGTCGGAGATAGACCAATAATATGCGTACAGGCTTCGTTCCATGAAAAATGATCCGACCATCGTTCTTTGCGTGGGTGATAAAGAGGTACAAATTGTTCAGTTGCCGGATCAACTGCTTCTACTTTGTTGTACTCGTATCCGTTGCAACCCAGGCAAGCCAGGGCCAAGTTATCCAAACTTGTCTGACCTCCAAGACTTCGAGGCACAATATGTTCTGTAGCAAAGGAGTCGGGAGAATATTTCAATTGGCTCTGACAGTACTCACAGCATCCCCCGGCTCTCGTTATGATAGCCTGTCGTTGGCTTTCACTAACCCGATCAGACATCGGCCGATGTTTCAAAACCCATCGTGTACATCAATTGAGGCAGTGTCGTTTGACGCAAAGCTGCTAATTGAGCCAATGCTTCAATTCGTCGTGCGTTGAGCCATTCGGCTTTTTCATTAAGTTGGATAAGTCTCTTGTGTTCTAACTCCGTTAGCGTTTCGTCTTCCAGCTTCTGCTGGAGTTCTTCCCGTTGAAGTTGTTCTTCCGGAGTTAACCACTGGTTAATATATTGAAATAGTTCCGTTTCCTGGTGGCCTAGAACCGGTGCATACCGGCTTGCACGCACATTCAAAATATCAGCAACCAGGTTTGCCAGTTCCTCGTTCTCCAACTGTTTAATGGCCTCTAATAAATTATCACGGGTTATTTCTAGTTGAATCATCGCTTTCCGTCGCTTTGAAAAAACATGTCCTTAAACAAAATTACTTGTATTTCCAAGTATACACGAGAAACGGGTGAAAGTCCCTCAGAAATCTGAATACTTTCTTAACATCAGTAGGCTATAATACGGAAAAGCTATTGTTCAGAATAAGATAGAACCCATGCAGGAAGAGTTAAATCTCCAGACACCGGGAGCCGGTAGGTTAGCGACCTGGCTGCGTAGAGTACGTTCAAAGGCGCAGTGGTTGTGGCTGTTTGTCATCGGCATTACGGCCGCAGTTTTGGTCATTGTGCTATATAATGCCCTCTTTCCCGCTCCCATCCCCATCACCCAGGAAGAAATAGACGATTCAATTGTGTCTGCAATGGCTTCAGCCACGCCATCTTCAGCATTTTCGGCTCAGGTCTATCAGATTATCCTCCCCTCGTTGGTCTTTATCCAGACAGAAGGGGCTAACTCGGACGGCGAGGGAGGGTTCGGCGTGGGCAGCGGGGTAATTATTAATGAGGACGGCCAAATTCTCACCGCCAATCACGTGATCGCAGACGCAACATCGATAGAAGTGATATTTGCCGATGGGACTCATGCCCATGCCCAGGTTGTTTCCTCTGAACCTGAAAACGATATTGCCGTGTTGATAGCCGATGGCTTCCCGGAGGTGATTGTACCGGCGGTACTGGGCAGCACCAGAAATCTACGGGTCGGCGACGAGGCTTACGCAGTCGGCAATCCGTTGGGTCTGCCCGGCTCAATGAGCGCAGGGGTTATCTCTGGTTTCGACCGTTCTCTCCCGCTGGATGATGAAGGGATTGAACGGCTGGAAGGATTGATCCAGTTTGATGCGGCCGTTAATCCGGGTAATTCCGGCGGGCCACTGCTCAACCGCTATGGGCAGGTTATAGGCATCGTCACCGCTTTAGCAAATCCCTCTGGTGAAGGCTCATTTACCGGCATCGGCTTTGCGGTTCCAATTGGGACGGCAGCTCAAGCAGGTGGGGGTGGTGTGCAACAGTAAAAAGGTTGATAACTCGCCTGCGGTTAGCTGGTTGATTGAGTTGATTCGTAATTGGAAATTCGTAATTAAGTGAAAATGGTTCCCACCTATTAATTACCGGTCGCAAATTACGAACTACCTGTAGACATCTCCAATAAGGAAACGAATTGTTATGAAAGCATCGCCAAACAGCGACAAACCAATGGAACAGGTGCTGTACGAAGCCAAGAAGATTATCGTGGGGCAGGATAATTTGTTGGAGCGATTGATCGTCGCATTGTTGGCGCGAGGTCACATCCTGGTAGAAGGTGTACCCGGCCTGGCAAAGACAATGGCGATCAAGACACTGGCAGGTGCTACCGGCGGAGAGTTCCAACGGATTCAGTTTACACCCGATTTGGTTCCGGCCGATTTAATCGGAACCCGAATTTATAATCAGAAAACGGGCGAATTTAATACCTCGCTTGGCCCGGTGTTCACCAACTTGCTGCTGGCAGATGAAATCAATCGCGCCCCGGCCAAAGTCCAAAGTGCGCTTTTAGAGGTGATGCAGGAACGGCAGGTGACAATCGGCCGAAAAACACACAAAGTTCCCAACCCCTTCCTGGTCATGGCAACCCAAAACCCGATTGAATCGGAAGGCACTTACCCGCTGCCGGAAGCACAGGTTGATCGCTTTATGCTTAAAGTGCTGGTGGGCTACCCCACCCCAACGGAGGAGTTTGTGATTGTGGAACGGATGACGGGCTTTCTGGAAGCGACTCAGGAGGTGATTGATACCGAAGGACTGCTGGCCATGCAGGCAGCGGCCGATTCAGTTTACGTTGATCCGGCTTTGATTGAGTATTCGGTCAAGGTGGTCGGGGCCACGCGGAACCCGCAGTTAGTTGGAGAAGGCCGGTTGGCCCGCTATATCACTTTTGGAGCCAGCCCACGCGCTTCAATCAACCTTATTCTAGGGGCAAAGGCACTGGCGTTCTTGCGCGGTCGTGCCTACGCGATGCCGCAAGATGTCCGTGACCTGGCGCTGGATGTTATTCGCCACCGCCTTGTCCTCTCCTATGAAGCGCTGGCTGAGAATGTTCAGCCCGACGATATTTTGAACCAGATTTTGAAAGCAGTTCCACTGCCAAAGGTTCCCTTAAATGAACGGACTCACCCGCTCGACTATGCTGCCTTCCAACGCCCAGCCAACACCTGAGCGCGTTTTACAACGGCTTGACTGGACGGTGATCCGCCGTCTGGATGGGTTGTTGCAAGGCGATTACCGCACCCTTTTTTATGGCGTGGGGGTTGACTTCGCCGACCTGCGAGAGTACCAGCCGGAGGATGACATCCGTCGCATTGACTGGAATGTAACCGCCCGGATGAATACCCCATTTGTTCGTCAGTACGTGGAAGACAGAGAGCTGACAGCCTGGTTTTTGCTGGACCGGTCGCCCTCGATGAGTTTTGGCCCGGTGGAACGGCCGAAAGAGCTTGTTCTGACCGAATTTGTGGCAACGCTGGCGCGGCTGTTGACCCGTAATGGCAATCGGGTTGGCGCGATTCTCTACAACAACACCGTTGAGCGAACGATTAAACCACGTGGCGGCCGTAATCAGGTTCTCCATTTAGCTCACTTTCTTCTCCAACCGCCCACCAATATGGGAACGGCCACAAACTTGAACGGCCTGATACAGGCCGGGTTAAGCAGCATCAAACGCCGGTCGCTCGTTTTCCTGATCTCGGACTTTATCAGTGAACCAGGCTGGGAACGGCCGTTAACCCTTCTCAGCCGCCGTCATGAACTGATAGCCGTCCGGTTGTGGGATCCGCGCGAGATCGAACTGCCGGATGCAGGTATTATCGTGATGCAAGATGCGGAAACAGGCGAACAGCTTTTTGTGGATACCGGCGATCCGGTTTTCCGCGGACGCTTTGGCGAAGTGGCAAAAGGGAGGGAAGCACAGCTCAAAGAAAATGTCAATCGGGCCGGCGTTGACCTTTACAACATCTCCACTGAAGAGGATTTAGTCGCCGCATTAGTACGGATGGCGGAACTTCGGAAAAGGAAGCGGCGTTGATGTCATTTATCTGGCCATCAATGCTCTTCTTGCTACTGTTGGTTCCGCTCCTTGCAGTAGGATATGTTGCCTTATTGAGGCGGCGCCAGGCGAAAACGGCCGTACTTGGCACAATGGGCCTGCTCCAGACTGGCAGGGGACAGAAACTCGGCCGTCGCAAACACCTACCTTTCGTGGTCTTTCTGCTGGCAATTACCTTTCTGCTGGTTGGCTTTGCCCGGCCAGAAATGCCGGTTGACCTGCCGCGTGTGGAGGGAACGGTTATCCTGGCCTTCGATGTGTCGAACAGTATGCTCGCCGATGACCTGGAACCAACCAGAATGGAAGCTGCAAAAGCGGCTGCCCAAACTTTCATTGAAGCCCAGCCGCCCACCGTTCAGGTTGGCATTGTAGCCTTTAGCAACGGCGGTCTGATTGTGCAGCAGCCAACCAATATAACGGCCGATTTGCTGGCAGCGGTTGATCGCATCTCTCCTCAAGGGGCAACCTCTTTAGGACAGGGTATCTTCACCTCGCTGAATGCTATCGCTGGCGAACCAATTGAGATTGATGAAGAGACGCTGCAAAATGAAGATTTGCAGTCAGTGGATATTGGTTATTACAGTTCGGCCGTAATCGTAATGCTGTCAGACGGTGAAGACACGACTGGTCTTGACCCGCTCCAAGCCGCCCAACTGGCAGCCAATGCCGGAGTTCGGATTTTCCCCATCGGCGTCGGCAGCACGGAAGGGACAGTAATAGATATTGATGGATACAGCGTCGCCACCGTGCTGGATGAAGCGGTTTTGAAGGACATCGCCAATTTGACAAACGGGGAATACTACTACGCTTCTGATACGGCCGACCTGGAAGATATATACAACCAGATTGATCTCCACCTGACGATCCGGGGCGAAAAGATGGAAATCACCAGTATCCTCGCGGGCGTTGGTCTGCTGATGTTCTTGATCGGTGGCGGACTTTCGATGGTCTGGTTCGGCCGTGCACCGTGATATAGTCAGATAATTGGGTAATTGGTAATGATTGCTTTGAAAAGCGGCCAGTTACGCATTGCAAATTACCGTTAGAAATATGACATTTCTCTGGCCTTACTTATTTCTTTTACTACTGCTAATACCGCTGCTTGTGGCTCTTTATATCTGGATGCTCCGGCGGAAGCGGAAGTATGCGGTGAAATTTGCCAGTTTATCGCTGGTGCGGGAAGCGCTGCCCAAGCGGTCGCGGTGGCGCCAGCATTTGCCATTCGCACTGTTTCTATTAGGGATTGCCGGTCTGATCATCGCCATGACACGGCCGCAGGCGGTAGTTGAAGTGCCACTCAGCCGGACTTCGATCATTCTGGCCCTGGATGTCTCCCGTTCGATGTGCGCGACAGATGTTGATCCAAACCGGTTGACAGTGGCTCAGGACGCAGCGCGAGCCTTTGTTAAGGATCAGTCGGATGGAACGCAGATTGGGATTGTGGCCTTTGCCGGGTTTGCGGAACTGATCGTGCCGCCAACGACAGATAAAGACGAGTTGATTAACGCCATTGATAACTTCTCGACTTCGGTTGGGACGGTGATTGGAAATGCAACGTTGAAGGCGATTGACGCAATTGCGGCCGTTAATCCTGACGTGCTGCCAAGCGGGGTAGATTTGAGCGGCGAGATTGATCGGGATACCGTCTGGAACAGCGGCGAGTATGTACCGGATATTATTGTGCTCCTGACGGATGGAGCAGCCAGTGGCGGCATTGACCCGCTTCAAGCAGCCGCGCAGGCAGCCGACAGACAGGTTCGGATTTATACAATAGGCTTTGGTACAACAAATCCGGGGGCAATGGTCTGTTCTCGTTCGCAGTTGGGCGGGGATATTTTTGGAAATCAGTTTGGTGGTGGCGGATTTGGCGGTGGTTTTGGCGGCGGCTTCGGCGGTGGGGGCGGCTTCGGCGGCGGTATCCGCCAGTTCCTCCTGATTGACGAACCAACCCTGCAAGCAATTGCTGATACAACGGGCGGGGAATATTACCGGGCGGAAGATGCCGAGCAGTTAGTAGATGTTTTCACCAACTTACCAACCCAGATCGTACTGCAAAAAGAGTATCTGGAAATTAGCGTCTTCTTCGCAGCGTTTGGGGCGTTGATGACAACGCTGGCAGTGGGGTTGTCAATGTTGTGGAACCGGTATCCTTAATCTGGGAACGTTGCAAGGATAGCGGGAATGTGCCTATAATTGCTTCTCTCCATTTCCACACCATCCTGGAAGTCCAGAAAGGTAAACCCCTATGTCCAGACGCCAATCCCGGCGGGAGCGACACCAACGAAATACAAATGCAAAGCCAGTCTCTCCACTGGCTCATATTCCCTGGCGGCGCGTCGAGAATCCAATGCCACCCTTGACTCGTTTGAACGAGGAAGCCGAGGAGAGGATCCACGAGGCTTCAATGCGGATTTTAGAGGAGACAGGGCTGCTGTTTATGGATGAGGAGGCGCTGGAGCTTTGGGAAAAGGCGGGAGCGAAAGTAGACAAGAAGGAAGAGCGGGTCTGGTTGGACAGGTGGTTGGTTATGGAGCTTGTTGCGAAGGCACCAAGTTCGTTCACTTGGCGGGCGCGAAACCCAAATCGGAATTTGTTTCTCGGCCGTAATGTCATCAACTGCGTGCCGCATGGTGGTGTGGTTTTTGTCCATGATATTGAAAACGGCCGTCGTCCTGGCTTGATGTCAGATTATGTTAACTTCCTCAAGCTGGCCCACAGTTGTAATGCCATTCACCTGGCAGGAGAGCAGCTTATCGTGCCGCATGATGTCCCCGTCTCTTTTCGCCACCTTTACCGCTTCCGGGCCACCCTGACTCATACCGACAAGGCTTTTATGGGTGCTGCACACGGCCGTATCATCTGTGATGATAATGTGGCGATGATAAAGCTGGTCTACGGCGATGACATCACCGAGTCGAATGAGCCGGTGTTGGGAGGGGTTATCAATGCCAGCAGCCCCCTGCGATATGACGAACGGATGATCGGCGGCATATTGACCTATGCTCGCGCCCGACAGGTGCTAATCATCACCCCCTTTATCCTGGCCGGGGCCATGAGTCCTATCACAATGGCTGCGGCCGTTGCCCAGCAAAATGCTGAAGCGTTGGCGGGGGTGGCCTTTGCCCAGTTGGTACAGCCGGGAACGCCCGTTATCTATGGCGGCTTTGCAACCAATCTGGACATGAGAAGTGGTGGTCCCTCTTTTGGAACCCCGGAAGGAGCCTGGGCAACGTTGGTTGGGGGACAAATGGCACGGCGGTATGGACTCCCTTATCGTAACAGCGGCAGTCTGAATACCTCAAAAGTACCAGATGCTCAGGCTTCATATGAGACGATGTGGGCAATCTGGCCTGCGGTTCTGGCCCATGCCAATCTAATTATGCACTCTGTTGGCTGGTTAGAAGGGGGATTGACGGTTGGCTATGAAAAGATTGTGATTGATATGGAAAATCTGGCGATGTTGCAACACTTTTTCCAGGATGTGGAAGTGAGTGACGAGACGCTGGCGTTGGATATGATTAATGAGGTCGGGCCTGGGGGGCACCATCTGGGAACACCACATACACAAGCCCGTTTCCGTTCTGAATTTTACGCGCCATTCCTCTCTGATCGGCAGAATTATGAGGCGTGGGCGCAAAGCAAGGTGGGAGACGCGGCCGAACGAGCCAATAAGCTTTGGAAAGAGATTCTCAAGACTTATGAGCCACCAACGCTTGATGAAGGCATCCGAGAGGCAATTGAGGATTTTGTCGGCCGTCGAGAACGAGAGTTAGAAGGGGTCGATCTCTACTCATGATAATGCGAGTTAGTCAGACAAATTCATAAGGATATTTGTCATCTATTCGAACAAAGAGAGCGGCTTAAAAGGTGCTGTGACTTCTTAGCCAACATTTCCTGCAGGTGGGACGCCGGGATCACCCCCAGTACCGCCACCGGCGCTGTCCGACGCACCAACGGCCGTATCCGATAAGTCCAGGCCAATGTTAAAGGTGGTAGCAGCGGCGACGGCCGTTGTTGGTTCAGCCGTTGCAACTGCGGCCGTTGTCCCATTCGCAGCCGTTGCGCTTGCAGCTTCTTCATCCTCCGGGCCACAGCCCACCAACATGACAAGACCCGCCGCCCCCATTAGCTTGATGACCTCTCTCCAAGTGAGAAGGCGGCCGATTTGTCTGTCGACATTGTCCATTATTGTTACCTCCAAGG
>JBAPRX010000408.1:0-1917 GCA_049281335.1 Promineifilaceae bacterium (SeqCode) | reverse complement strand
ATGTTAACCAGGCATCCATTGCCTACGACAGCGCCCGACGACTGGAAGAATCGGAACATATGCGCCAGGCAGCGGAAGCTTTGGCTGGGGTTGCAACGCTGTCAGAGGTCCTGACTCAAATTGTCCTTAGCGCGCGGGAAGTATTAAGGGCCGACTCAACCGCAATCTGGACTTACGATGACTTTCGTGACAAATTCATTTTGGAAAGCTCGCTTGCTGCCGGTATACCTGAAGAATTATGGCAGGAGTTTCGCCGGCAGGAACCCCGGCCAGGTCAAACCGCATTCACCGTTATGGAGCGAGGATGGGTCGGTATCAATGATATTTCTGACCGGGACCGCTATCCTTATATCGGCCAGTCCACGCGGTCGCTTCTAGGGCAAAATGGCGTTCAAAGTTTCCAGGGCATCGCCTTAATGGTCGGTGAGGAAAAACTTGGCGTTCTCTACGTCAATTACAATCGCAGCCGTACTTTCAGTGAAGAAAAACAGGAAACTGCCCGGACTTTTGCCAACCATGCCGCCCTGGCGCTGAAAAAGGCCACGTTACTGGAACAGGTAAATAAGGTCAGCAATACGGCCAGAGTTGTTGCCAAAATGACGGCAGTAAAAGATCTTGGTGAAACCCTTCAATCGGTGGTCTCGGGAATGAAGGACGCCCTGGATTGTGACGCCGTCACCCTCTATGTCTACGATCCTGGCAGAGATAAGCTCCGTTATCCACCGACAATTATTGGAGTTCGTTTTGAAGACAGGGTTCACCGTCTCGAAGGGGTTGCTCCAGACTCAATAATAATGACCATGCTCAGGCGTGATGAAATTTACATCGTTGACACATCCGCTAATGATCCGTTATTCAGAGACAAGCGGTTTACTAGAGAGGAGAATATCATCTCCTGTGCCGCTGTCCCCTTAACTGTCAGCCAGGGAAAGGTGGGCGTGATGTTTGTCAATTATCGGGCAGAGCACCGTTTCACCAGCGATGAGATAACCAATATTGAGCTCTTCGCCAATCAGGCCGCCGTGGCTATCCATGCTGCCCAACTCTACGCTGAAGTTCAGGCGAGGGCCGACGCGCTACAGGCCCTATATGAAGCGGGGAGAATAGCAACCAGCTCTTTAAAATTGGAAGATATCTTCTCCGCTATTGTAGAGCAGGCCTGGCGGCTGACCGGGATAGATGGGCCAAAAGCACAGTTCTGTACCCTATCTCTTTTAGAAGGTCGAAACCTTAATCCGGTGGCCACTTATCCACTGGAATCGTTGCCCGAGTTTATGGCTGCCGTTGGTCATAGAGATCTGGAAAATGACAACCGCATTGGTGTAACCGGACGGGCGGCTAAAACTGGTGAAACTCAGCTGTTAGGGGATATCACCTGGGATAACGATTACATCTCCTTTAAGCCGGAAACCCGGTCGGAATTGGCGATACCGCTCAAGATTGGTGACCTGGTCATTGGGGTCATAAATGTCGAACATCCGGATAAGAACGCCTTTGATTACAAGGATAGACAGGTTTTAGAATCCCTGGCCTCGCAAGCAGCTATAGCCATCCAAAATGCACAAGCCTATCGCGAAGCTACTATCTTACAAGAATTGTCATCCTCTCTCGTTGGTGCCCTGAAACTGGGAGAGGTATTGGATCTTGTCATGGGCGCCGCGATGGACCTGACTAATACTGGGTCCGGGAGTATTCTCTTTTGGGATGAACAGGTTCAGCGCTTTGCTCCGGCATTTACAACGATGGGAGCGGAGAACAAACTAACTTTATATACAAGCACAGCCCGAAGAGAAGGTCGAGCCTGGAATATTCTCCATAACAGGAAGCCGGTTATTGTGACGGATATTCACCTGGATCCCAATGCCAGCGAGGTGGCCTTGGAAAAGAGACGGCGTGCTCTCATTGGCGTACCATTGC
>JBAPRX010000407.1:0-8476 GCA_049281335.1 Promineifilaceae bacterium (SeqCode) | reverse complement strand
GGAGCGATGTTGTGCCGCGCCGCCTCTTTGAGCAGCACCGCCATCTGCGGCCCTTCATCCACGAAGCGTCGAATGATGCCGCCCGGTTCGGCCAGCATCAACAACTCCCCCAAGACGGCCGCAGCCTTCTCGGTTTCTCCCTGTGCCTGATAGGCGATGGCTTGAAGGATCATCACTTTGAGCCGTTCGTCCGCCCACCGTCTGGCTTCTGCCTGCTGGCGCACCGGTTCCAGCACAGCCAATGCGGCGGATGGGTCGCCTTGCACCAGATGTACCCTGGCCTGACTCACACGAAGGTCGTGGGCCTGAGCCAGTTGGTCGGCCGCTGCCAGATTACCCTGCCGCAGCAGGATTTGAATGCGAACGGCCGTTATTTCATTCAACCATTGGTCAAAATGATGCGCACTTGCGAATTGTTCCACCTCGGACAGGCGGGCAACTGCCCCGGCATCCTCCCCTTTAGCCAGTTTCAAGCGGGCCAAGAGAAGCCCAACGGCAGCAGGCGTGTCCACATTTGACAACTGCTGCGCCAGTTGGAGGCTTTGGTTTGCATGGCGTTCGGCCGTTTCCAGATCATTCCATTGATACTCGATACGGGCCAGACCAAGAATGGCTTCACAGGCACTCGGCCAGGGCGGGTCGCCGACCAGCTTCAAGACGCGCCGGTAAGAGTCGGCCGCCTGATGGAGCTGGTTTTCTGCCTCCTGAAGCTGGCCCAAACAGGTTGTTGCTGCCAGCGTCATCATCACATTGCCGGACGCCTCACTGTTGATGATGGCTTCACGGTAGGTTTGAATAGCGGCCGACCGATCTCCCTTTATCTGATAGGCATACCCTAATGTCCAGGTTGTCGTTGTTCGGACAGGCAGGTTGTCGGGGGACAGAAAATCCAGGGCGCGGCGGGATTGAGTAATGATTGTTTCTAACTGGTTCTGAGGAATGCCCAACATGGCTCGAATGGCGGCAATCTGGCCGATGAGGTCATTTGTTCTGTCGTCTGGTTCGGCCGTTTGCAAAACTGCTTCCGCACTCTGAAGGATTTTCCTAATCTCTTGTGCGGGTTTGCCGGTCATCGTCAACACGGAGGCGTATGTCACCAACAAGAAAGGACTGGCTTCCAGATCGGCCGTTGGCAGCGAATCCAACCAGTTCAACACCGGCACCATGACGCCGCGATAATGGAGCGGCATCCCTCTGCCTGCAATGAGCCGCTCGGCTCGAACAATATCATTGGCGGCGGCCGCATGGTGAAACGCCTCGACATCCAGGCCGTTCTCTTCCAACCAATCGCTGGCCCGTTTATGGATTGTGGCTATCGCGGCTTCCCCACTCTGATGGAGCCGCCGGCGCAGCAAATCCCCAAAAAGATGATGATAGCGGTACCAGCGCCGTTCGTTGTCCAGAGGAACGATAAAGAGGTTGGCCTGTTCCAGATAGGCAAGAATCTCCTGGGCAGACACGGCGGGATCGTTCAGAACGGCTTCACACAAAGGAGCGCAGAAGCGGTCCAGTATAGAGGTTGTTAGCAAGAAAGTTTGTACCGTCGCTGTTTGGCGGTGCAGGACTTCTTCGACCAGATAGTCCAGCACAAAGCGGTGGCTTCCGGTAAAGGATTGAATGAAGCTGGCTGTGTCTCCCTGCACCGATGTTTGTATCGCCAGGGCTGCCAGTTGCAGACCGGAAATCCAGCCCTCAGTACGGGCTTCCAGGGCAGCAATGTCGTCCTCAGAAAGGGCCAGTCCCATCCCCTCCCTGAAAAAAGTGACAGCTTCATCGAAGGTAAAGCGCAGATCGGCCGCTCTTAGTTCGGTCAATTGACCCCGGACACGCAGCCGGGCCAGCGGAAAATTGGGGTCTTCGCGGGTCGTGATAACCAGGTGCATTTGTGGCGGCAGGTGGTCGAGCAAGAAGGTTAATGCCTGGTCAATCGGTTGGGCATCTATCACATGGTAGTCGTCGAGAACGAGCGTGAAGGGGCCTGGTAAGGCGGCGATTTCATTGAGCAGGGGGGTTAGAATTACCTGAAGCGGCAAGGGCTGTGGGGACTGCAAACCGGCCAGGGCAGCTATGCCAATCTCCGGGGCAATGCGCTGTACTGCCGCAATAAGATAAGTTAGAAAGCGGGTCGGGTCGCAGTCCTCTTCATCCAGAGACAGCCAGGAAGTCGGCCGTTTGCTGTGCGTGATCCAATCCGTGATCAACGTGGTCTTGCCGAACCCAGCGGGGGCAGAGATGAGGGTCAGTTTGCCACCTTGTAGAACACCTTGATTGAGCTTTTGGATGAGGTTGGGGCGAGGAACGAGAGACGGCCGTAACTGGGGGACATATAATTTTGTTTGCAGCAGGTTGTCAGACATCGGCCAATTATAGTGGAAAGGGAGGGCGAAATGTAGGTTGTTTTTTGGGGAGGAGTAGAATTGAGGGGGAGAATAACGAATAATGAATATCGAATGTCGAATAATGAATAGTGATTGGAGGATGAGATGACGGCGTTTTTTGATTATGAGACGTTGACGTGGCCGGAGGTGGCGGCGCTGCCGAGGACAACGCCGCTGGTGATTCCGTTGGGGACGGGATATGCCTTAGAGCGGCTGGCGGACTGTTTGGGCGGGCCGGAGCGGGCGGGGCTGCTGCCTCCGATTCCGTTTGGGTGGCGAGGGAGTGGGCTGGCGGTGGCGGAGGGGCTGTTATCGGCCGTTCTCCATAACCTGCTAGACAGTTTGCGCGAAGATGGCTTCACGCGGGTCTATGCACTGGTTCCGCAAGATATGAATTCGGGGCTGGGGGCGGAGGCGATTGTGCTGCCACACAGGACACAGCTTAAACCGGCGGCGGTGATTCCTGCTGCTTCGGCGGTGGGCAAGGTCGTGGTGATTCCGATTGGGCACACGGAGCAGCATGGTTATCATTTGCCGCTCTCGACGGACAGCTTGATTATTGAAGCGATTGGCTCCGGGACGGAATCGGCCGTTCCCGAACTGGCAGCGGCGCTGCCAACATTTCCCTATGGGGTCAGCACCCACCGGCAGGCTTTTGCCGGGACGTTGAATGTTGGCGGGCGTGCTTTTGAGGATTTCTGGCTGGGAGTGTTGGACGTGTTGGTCAGTCGGGGGTTTGACCGCTTTTATTTGATGAGCGGGCATGGCGGAAGCTGCTCTTTTCTGGTCAATGTGGTCAAGTATGCCGGGGAGCGATACCGGCGGATTTTTTGCGCGACCACGTGGCTGCACACGTCGGGGCATATCGCGGGGCCGGTGGTGCAGGAGACGCGGCGCTCAAAACGGGGCGGAATGGGCCACGCCGGAGAGTTGGAGACGGCGATGATATTGGCATTACGGCCGGACTTGGTGCATATGGACCGGGTGGTGGATGAGATTGAGTTTGTCAGCACGCCGAGCTATTTCATGGACTGGATTGAAGGGGGCGAACTGGCAGCGAATCCACCCTGGGATGATGATACGGCGACGGGGGCGTATGGCGCGGGGAGTGTGGCAACGACCGAAAACGGCCGTCGCTGGCTGGCAGCCGGTATTGAGGAAAAGATTGCTCATGTCAGGGAGATTCATGAGCAGCATACACGGCGGGAGGAGAAGCGAAAGGCGGGATTTGGATTGTGGCGGATAGATAATAATTAATTGGTGAATTGGTGAACGGTTAACTATTTTCTAGAGCGGTGTCTTCGTCGTGGAGGTGTTCGTTGCGGTGAAGGGCGCGGATGACCCAGCGGGGGTTGTAATCGTAGATCGCTTCAAGAAGTTCACGAGGGTAGGCTTCGAGGCGGGCGTCAAGGATTTCGGCTGCTTCGCGGGGTGGTATTGCAGCCCACAAGGGTAATGAGATGTCATTGATAAAGATGTCAATTTCGGGAACGAACAGTTCACCTTTCTTTTCGGTCATGTCGAGGACGTACATGACGCGGCGATCCCACCAGGCGATCTGCGCCAGGGCGATGGCGACGGTCCAATTTCTTGACTTTTCCCCATTAGACAATAAACTTTTGCCTTCTATTAACATTCCTTTTATTAGCTGTCTCATGGAGACGGGTTATGGGACGAGGTTTTCGTTACCTCGTGTTGGGACTAGGAGGAATTGGAAGTGCGGCCGTTTTTTGGCTCGCACGCCAGGCAGGAGAAGATGTCCTGGGGCTGGAGCAGTTTGGCTTGGATCACATCCGGGGGGGATCGCAAGACCATTCGCGTATCATTCGACTTTCTTACCATACCCCGGCCTATGTGGCGCTGGCTAAAGAAGCCTACCGGATGTGGGCGGAAGTAGAAGCGGAGGCGGGAGAGCAGCTAGTCGTCAAGACCGGGGGACTGGATTTGTCACCTGCAAATGCAGCGATTCCACTGACAGACTATACGGAAAGTTTATCGGCCGAAGATGTGTCCTACGAACTGCTGGATGCGGCGGAGGTGATGTACCGTTGGCCGCAGTGGCGCTTGCCAGAGGATGTCCAGGGCTTGTATCAGGCGGAGAGCGGGCTGGTGGCGGCGGCGAAAAGCAATGCCGCTCACCAACGGCTGGCGCGGGAATATGGGGCTGTTTTGGTAGAGAATGCGCCGGTTTCGGCCGTTTATCTATCAGGCAATGAGTTTACGGTCGTGGCAGGAGGCGAGACATACCACTGCGAAAAGCTGGTGATTGCCGCCGGAGCCTGGACAAACCGGCTGCTGGCCCACTTTGATTCCCAAATCAATCTGACTGTCACGAAGGAGCAGGTGACGTACTATGCGGCTCCGAATTCGGCCGAGTTTGCGCCGGAACGCTTTCCCGTTTGGATATGGCTAGACGAGCCTTGCTATTATGGCTTCCCGACCTTTGGGGAGGCAGGACCGAAGATTGCTCAGGATGTTGGGGGACAGGAAACAACGGCCGAAGATCGAGATTTTGTGGTAGATGCGGCGGCGTTCGGCCGAACGGACGCTTTTCTGCGCCGTTATCTGCCCTCGGCCTATGGGCCGGTGATTTACACCAAGACCTGCCTGTATACGATGCCGCCGGACAGAGATTTTGTGCTGGATACGCTGCCGGAATATCCCCATGTTTCGGTGGCAGTTGGGGCAGCCCATGCCTTTAAGTTTGCGTCGCTGCTGGGCAGGATTTTAAGCCAGTTGGCCGTCAGTGGGAGGAGTTCCTATGAGATTGCGCCTTTTCGCGTTGACCGCCCGGTTTTATTTGAGGAGAAGCCGGAACGGGTGTTTATGATCTAAGGGGAGGGGGTGATTTGTTGGTTGGGCTGATGTCCAATCTGCAATTGAATCGTTGATTAGTAACCGGTAATTCGTAATTGGTTCAGAGGAATTTTCATTACCAATTGCCGATTACCAATTACATCTTTCAATAAGGAGAAGAGAAATGAAAAAGATTAGGCAGTTAAGGATTTGGGTATTGTTGTTATCGCTGTTGTTATCGGCCGTTTTGCTTGCCTCGTGTGGTGGCAACGAATCGGCCGATAATGGCAACGAGGAACCGCAGGCGACAGAAGCCAGCGGCGGCTCCGAGACGGGTGGGGCAGAGACGGGTGGAGAGGAAAGCTCTGAACCGGTGGTTTTACGGATTGGGTGGGCTGGCAGCCCTGACACGCTGAATCCGGGAACGGCCGTTTTGTCAGAAGCGTATACGCTGTTTGAACTGGTCTATGATTCAATGTACCAGTTGCAACTGGACGGAACATACAGCCTGGAACTGGCCGACAGCGTGGATGTTTCCGATGATGGTTTAGTCTATACCTACCATCTGCGTGATGGCATTACCTTTCACGATGGCGAACCGTTAACTGCGGCCGATGTGGCATATTCCTATAATCTTTATGCCTCGCAGGAAGATTTTCCTTTCCTGCCGGTCTATACTGAGTTCTTTGACACAGTTGAAGCGCCCGATGACAGCACGGTTGTTATTACGCTGACGGATGCGATTCCGAATATTGAGAGTCAGCTTATCTTCCTCTACGTCATTCCCGAACACATCTGGGGCAGTCTGGAAGGAGCGGCCGTTTCCGAATTTGAGAATGTAGATATGATTGGAACGGGGCCGTTTAAGTTGTTGGAGTATCAGCAAAATGAATTTGTGCGGCTGGGGGCAGTAAAAGACCATTATCTGCAAGGGCCAAAGGTGGATGAGGTTGTCTTCCAGACCTTTGAGAACCAGGATGCACTGGTGCAGGCGCTCCGCACGGGGCAGGTGGACATGATTACCGAGATGCCAAATACGGCCGTTGCCTCCCTTCGTAACGAGGACAATATCGAACTGGTCAGCGGGCCGCCGCTCTCGCCAAGTGTCACCGACATTATCTTCAACCAGACAGCGCCGGAAAACTGCCCGCCCGATGATGGCGTTTGCTCCGGCCATCCTGCCCTTATGGATCGGAATGTGCGGCTGGCGCTGGCCCACGCCACAGACAAGCAGCAGATTATTGACGTGGTTCTGCTCGGTCTTGGTGCGCCTGGGCGCACCCTTATCCCTGACAGTTTGGGTGTTTTCTACAATGATTCGCTCGAAGATTACGCCTATGATCCTGACATGGCGAACCAGATTCTGGACGACGCCGGATATATAGATACGGACGGCGATGGTATTCGGGAGATGCCGGACGGAACCAACCCGCTGACCTTCCGCATGAACTGGCCCAGCGACAGCACCGTCGCACCACGCATGTCGGAACTATTGAGCAGCATGTGGGCCGAGGTAGGTATCGGAACAGAGTTACAGGCGCTTGATCCGGACGCCCTGACTTCAATCTGCTGCCCGACTTTTGACTTCGACGTTATCCTGTGGGGCTGGGGATCTGATCCTGATCCCAGCTTCCTGTTGAGCGTGATGCTGACCGATGAAATCCCAACGGGCAACAGTGAAACGGGCTACTCCAACCCTGAGTATGACGCGCTTTATTCACAACAAGCCGTTGAATTAGACCCGCAAGCTCGTATTGACCTCGTTTGGCAGATGCAAAAAATTGTCTTTGACGATGTGGTCTACATTATTCCTTTCTATGCCCAATCCGTGCAGGCCTTCCGAACAGATAAGTTTACCGGCTGGCAGACGGATGCCGGGAAGGTAGCGTTGGAGGATCCGAGTTCGCTGCTGGTGGTTACGCCGGTTCAGTAATTGATAATTGGTGAGTAACTGATCAGGTGACAGTCACTTTACTTAGAGGTAGTAGAGCAATCGCAACCATTGTGAAGTGACTGTCACCTCTATACAAAAAAGATGAAACAATCTCGATTTTTAGTGAAGAAGATCGGTTGGGCGTTGATCACGATTTTTTTTGTGGTCTTGTTCAACTTTTTCCTGTTTCGGGTGCTGCCGGGCGACCCGGCGCGGTCGGGGGTGCGCGACCCGCGTCTGACGCAGCAAGCGGTAGAGGCAATTCGGGTGCGGTTTGGACTGGATAAGCCGGTTATCAACTGTTTTGAGTCGCTGAATCCGGTGAAGCTGGGCAGCTGCGAGGTAAACCCATTTGATACACAGCTTTTTATCTATATGGGCAATTTGTTAAAAGGGGAGCTGGGCATCAGTTACCACACCAATCGTCCGGTGGCGGATATGCTGAAGGAAGATTTGTGGAATACGGTGCTGCTGATTGGGTTGGGACAGATACTTTCTATTGTTCTGGGGATGGGGCTGGGTATTCTGGCAGCGTGGCGGGCGCGAACGACGATTGATTACGGAGCGCTGCTGGCGAGTCTGATGTTTTGGAGTCTGCCGACGTTCTGGCTGGGGATTATTTTGCTCTTTTGGGGCAGTACGAAGTTGGGGCTGCCGACAGGCGGCCGTCTTACACCAGGAGCAAGTTTCTCTTCGATCTGGCAGGAGTGGCAGGATATCGGCCGTCATTTACTGCTGCCAACGCTGACTTATACCATCGTGTTCTTGGGCGAGTATATGCTCATTATGCGGAGTACGCTGCTGGATGTGCTGTCGGAGGATTATATCCTGACGGCCAAGGCGAAGGGGCTGCGGACGGCGCAGATTTTGAAGGACCACGCTTTGCAAAACGCGATGCTGCCAATGGTGACGATTATTGCCTTGAATCTGGGCTTCACGGTGGCGGGAGCAATTCAGATTGAGACGGTCTTTTCATGGCCGGGACTGGGCGGGGCCATTTTCGAGGCAGTCGGCCGAAAAGATTACCCAATGCTGCATGGCGCGTTTCTGTTGATTGCGGTCAGTGTAATCTTTGCGAATTTTATAGCGGATTTGTTGTACTCCTATCTCGATCCGCGTGTGCAGGCAGGGTAAGCGATGAGCGACGCCAGAGTCGGTACGACTTCCCTGCGGGGGTTTTGGAGCAGCTTCCGACGCAGTCGGATGGGGCTGCTGGGATTGTTTATGTTGGTGACAGTGGTGTTTGCGGCCGTTTTTGCGCCAGTCGTTGCTCCGTATGACCCTAAAGAGGTGGTGCGAGTCACGATTGATGATATTTACGCGCCGCCAAGCGCCGCCCACTGGCTGGGCACAGACGACGCCGGCCGGG